>NZ_CP190246.1:4050527-4362107 GCF_039652435.2 Niabella insulisoli
CAATTGCCGATAGCGTCATTAACGACCCTTCCGGAAAAAGATTTTATTATTATATCAATGCTGCGCAGCGCACGAATTTCAGTCTGAATTACAATCTTAATCTCACGCGCAATTTGAAAAAAAGCAATATCCAGCTGATGTATAACGGCTCTTACAATAACGGCATGCGGCCCACCTACATCGATAATATTTATTCAGAAACCAATACCGTCAGCATCAATAATAACATTAACCTGCAATTTGCGCTGAGGTCAATGTTGATTTTTAAAGTCGGGAAAACCATCAACAATTACAGCTCCAGGCAATCGGGCTCAGGACTTACGTCGTTCAGTAATTACACCGACGTGTCGAGGTTTGGCGTTACGCTGAACCTTCCGAAAAGTTACCGGATCAGCTCTACGTTTGATCATACGAGGAACAGCAACCTGGAGGAGCCGATCATGTTGTGGAATGCTTTTGCCAGCTGCCGCTTATTTAAAAACCAGCAGGCCGAGCTCAAGTTTTCTGCAATGGATATGCTGAAACAATTCAAGAATATTTCCAACACGGCTGATCAATATGGTACTACAACGCGCATAACCAATGGCCTGCAGCAATATTTTATGCTGACCATTTCTTATTATCCCAGGAAGTTTGGAAAAACTGAAGTGAAGAAACGCGTGGTAGAGCAGGTATGGTAATTATTCCTGCTTGGTAAGCTTTTCTGAATTTTCAGCAAATTGCAGGGCATCAATAAACTCGGTGAGTTCGCCATTCATAATTGCATCAAGATTATAGGCCGTAAGATTGATGCGATGGTCGGTAACGCGGCCCTGCGGATAGTTGTATGTTCTGATTTTTGCGCTTCTGTCGCCCGAGCTCACGAGACTTTTGCGGTGCTTTGAAATTTCCTCTTCCTGCTTGCGCACCTGCTCTTCGTATAATTTGGTCCGCAACATTTGCATGGCTTTTTCGCGGTTGCCCAATTGCGTGCGTTCGGTCTGACAAATTACAACCGTTCCTGTTGGAATATGCGTGAGCATTACTTTAGTTTCCACTTTGTTTACGTTCTGGCCACCGGCGCCGCCGCTTCGTGAGGTTTCCATTTTTACGTCCGCTTCGCGCAGTTCAAAGTCGATCTCTTCCGCCTCGGGCATGACTGCCACCGTAGCGGCTGAAGTATGCACACGGCCCTGCGTTTCAGTGTCTGGCACGCGCTGAACGCGGTGAACGCCGCTTTCAAATTTTAAAGTGCCATATACATCATCTCCGGTCACTTCCAGCTGTACTTCTTTATAGCCGCCCACTGTCCCCTCGCTTTCGCTTAATATGGCAGTCTTAAAGCCGTTTCGCTCGCAGTATTTAATATACATGCGCAGCAAATCGCCCGCGAAAATACTGGCTTCATCACCACCAGTACCCGCCCTGATTTCCATGATCACATTTTTTTCGTCTTGCGGGTCTTTAGGAATCAGCAGTTGCCTGATCGCTGCTTCCATCGACTCGCGGCGCTCCTGCAAATCGGCCGTTTCCAGTTTGGCCAGCTCACGCAATTCCTCGTCATCGCCATTCAACGCTTCTTTATTAAAATCAATATCACTTAAAAGATTTTTATAATCGTTGTACGCCACCACAATCTTTTCAAGTCCGCGGTATTCCTTGCTGGTCGCAGCAAACTTTTTATTATCGCTTACGATTTCCGGATTGGTAAGCGCTACCGCCAACTGGTCGTATTTTGCCTTGATGGCTTCGAGTTTTTCTAACATTTAAATCTGCTTTTTTTTGGAGCCGGCCGGAGTTTAGCTTTTCAAACCCTGATATTGAAACGCAGGCCTGTTCTCTCATGCTTCCCTAACATCTTCCGGCGAAAGCGGCTGCAAATCTACACAAAACTTTCAAGCTTTTAGACGGATGGAGCAATTGCTCTGACGCAACGATTAAATTCCTGCTTTTAGTAAAAAACCATTTTCATCGCAGGTCTTAGTGTCACAGAAAAAATAGCCCTCTTTTTGATGTCAAGCGCTTTATGAGTACGCATTCCGCTAAAAAACGATAATATTGTTGTAATGGCATTTACCAAAATACAGGCAGCGCAGCTTTTCGACGGCTATCGTTTGATGAGCAATAAAGTGTTGATAGTACAGCAGGATGGAACTATAGAAGCCATTGTTGAAGCTGACGCCGCAGGCGATGGAGTTCGTCAGCTCAAAGGCATTTTGTCGCCCGGATTTATCAATTGCCACTGCCACCTGGAGTTGAGCCATTTAAAGGGCATGATTGTCGAAAACACAGGGCTGGCCGGCTTTGCAGGAGAGGTGGTCCAAAAAAGAAACAAAGAGCCGCATCTTATTGCGCAAGCCATTTCCGACGCCGATGCTAACATGCAAAAAAATGGCATTGTCGCCGTGGGCGATATTTGCAATACGGCCGATACGCTTCTCACAAAATCAGAAAGCCCCATTCTTTATCACAATTTTATCGAAGCCTTGGGTTTTAATCCTGATGTTGCAACGCCGAATTTTGAACGGTATAAAAAGACTTTTGAAACATTCACCAAGATCTTTCCACCGAAGCAGGTTTCCATTACGCCGCATGCGCCTTATTCCGTTTCGGAAGTACTTTGGAAGAAAATCCTGGAGCATGACCCTAGCGGCGTTTTTAGTATCCACAACCAGGAAACAATCGATGAAACCCAATGGTTTTTTGATAAAACGGGCGGCTTTGTCGGCATGTTTGACCGGTTGGGATTAAAAACAGACAGTTTTACCGCTTCGGGGAAAAGCAGCCTGCAAACCTTTTTACCGAAGTTTGCGCCCACCCAACAGTTGCTCCTGGTACACAACGTGTGTACGCAACCGGATGACATCAGCTTCGCTCAGCAACTACACCCTCATCTTTTCTGGTGCCTTTGCCCCAACGCCAACCAATATATCAGCCAGGCGATGCCGCCACTTCCCCTGTTTTTAGAGCAGCAATGCACAGTGGTGTTGGGCACTGATAGCCTGGCGTCAAATCATCAGTTAAGCATTTGGGAAGAAATCAGAACGTTGCAAAAAGCCTTTCCCCAAACCTCCTTGGCTCAAATGCTCGGCTGGGCGACCATCAATGGCGCGAAGGCGTTGAAACTCGATGAATCGCTGGGAAGTTTTGAGCCGGGCAAAAAGCCGGGCCTGGTGCATATTGATAATAACCAGGCTACCCGTTTTTTACCGTAAAAGAATTCGTTTTGAAAAATTGTTTTTAAGGCAGACCTTTGCGGCCCCCACTAAAAATGAAGACCGCAGGAAATGGTGAAAGCAAAAATAAAACGAGGATACCGCATTGTTCGATACGTCGCTTATAAAGAAACACTTATCGACAAAAGAGAACATTTTTGGTCGTTTTTGGGCGCTTTTTTTGGTATTGGACTGATCGCTTTTTTCCAATCTCATCTTTCAGATGCTGATAATCTTTTCCTTATTGGTTCCTTTGGCGCATCCTCTGTGCTGATTTATGGAAATATTCAGAGCCCCTTGGCCCAGCCGCGCAACCTCATCGGCGGGCACGTGTTGTCTGCGTTGGTAGGCGTAACGGTTTGTAAGTTTATGCCCTCGGTAATCTGGCTGACGGCGCCGCTTGCGGTTGCTTTGTCGATCATTGTCATGCAAGCCACCAAAACACTGCATCCTCCGGGCGGCGCGACTGCATTAATTGGTGTGATCGGTTCTGAAAAGGTAAAAGCGCTTGGCTTTTTCTTCGTGTTGTCGCCGGTTTTATCGGGCGCGCTGATACTGCTCTTCGTGGCGCTCATTTTCAATAATATCACGAGCAATCGAAAATATCCCACTGATGGCCGCTTTTCGCGAACTTTTCGCTGGGTGCTCGATCCTACAAAAAAACTGGTTAAAACACTGCGTGCTCCCAAAAACCGGTTTTAGTTTATCTCAAAATTTCTTTCAGGATGGGCAAGGTTTTCATTTTTCCAAAATCCTGCAGGTGAAGGCCATAGTAGATTTCCATGGCATCCAAAATCTTTCGGCGCGATTCTGCATTGGCGTGTATTTCAGCCAGTTCAGCAGGAACTCTTGCCTGTAACAATTCCGCCAAAACAATAGCGTGTTGATCTTCAAGATATAGATGATGATACACCGGATCTGAAGTAAATCTTCCTTCCTCGATATCAAAAAATATTTCGTTTTCTTTTTGCGACACCCGGGCCATCCCCTGCGGTTGAAAACCAAAAAAATGACTGAGCTGCACGGCAAAAAATATCGGGAAGTTGGCCATTATATTATCAGGACAGCCATCCAGCGCAATGAAGCAGTCTTCCACAAATCCAAATAAACCATAATTCGCTTCAGGAAGTTTAAGGCATTTGGCGAGCAATTCCACCATGTAAGACGCTACGCCATTTTTAAACACATCATTAAGAATTTCTTTATAAATAAAAGAAAATTTATACTCCTTGATCCGGTTGATTTGTTTAAGCTCGTTGTGATATACTTCCATATCGAGGAGGACGCCGGGCTGAAAAAATCCGATGCGCGAACCGCCTTTTTTTCCGGCAGCGCGCACGCCGTTTAAAATATAAGATTGAAGGCCAAACAGTTCTGTATAAATATTCGCAATAAGGCTCGTGTCGCCATATTTCACTGTGCGAAGCACAATGCCTTTAGTATGGTGTAATGTATCGCTCACACAAAAATGTATGTCCTGCAAGGTACTTGTAAATCTGCTGTGGCGCATTAAAAAGTTGTGGCGAATTGCCGCGGACCAACGGCTATAATGGCCGATTTTCCCTTTCTTTGCCAAGAGCAGCTAGCCTTTTGAAAAGTTTAAAGGCTAAACATCGTCTAAAAAGAAAATTATACGTTTTATGTGGGAGCAGCTTGGCAAAGCCATCATCAAATTCCGAATCCTTCTTTTAATAATACTTACAGCCGCGACGGTTCTTTTTGCCTACTGGGGCAGCAAAGCAGAGCTGGGCTATGAATTTACAAAAGCGATCCCTACCGATCATCCGGTAAACATTGCCTATCAAAAGTTTAAAGAAAAATACGGGCAGGATGGCAACCTGCTGGTGGTAGGCGTTCAGTCAGACCGGTTTTTTGATGCGAACATTTTCAACGCTTACGTACAGCTTCAAAAAGAGTTGAAAGGGATAACTGGCGTGGTTGATATCATCAGCGTTCCGGGCGCAGTGAACCTGGTTAAAGATGCCGCTTCGCAAAAGCTGAAGGCTACAAAAATTTTTGAAGAAGGCTCGCTTAGCCAGGCAGCCATCGACTCGTCAGCCGCTACGTTCCGCAATCTTCCCTTTTATCAGGGATTGCTTTAT
Source organism: Niabella insulisoli (assembly GCF_039652435.2). Taxonomy (GTDB): domain Bacteria; phylum Bacteroidota; class Bacteroidia; order Chitinophagales; family Chitinophagaceae; genus Niabella; species Niabella insulamsoli. Next base: position 4,055,824 of record NZ_CP190246.1, read on the forward strand.
AACCCGCAGACCAACAGTTATATGATGGGGTTGAATATGGATCCGTCGGTAATCAATTCCGACAAAAGAGATCTGGCCATCAACGCCATTAAAGAAAAAATTGCCGGTTTTGAAAAAGCCACAGGGCTTGAAGTAAAATTAAGCGGGCTGCCTTATATCAGAACTGTTTTGGCGGCGCGCATCGCCAACGAAATGCGCTATTTTCTGACGGCTTCGATCGTGCTTTCAGCGATTATACTTTTGCTTTTTTTCCGGTCGGTGAGCTCGATGTTGTTATCGCTGGGCGTGGTTATTATCGGCGTTTTATTCAGCCTCGGAACCATTCATATTTTAGGATATAAAATCACCCTGCTTACCGCGCTTATTCCGCCGCTGATTGTGGTTATTGGCATTCCCAACTGTATTTATTTTCTGAATAAATACCATACCAGCTGGCAAAAGCAGGCAGCCTCGGGAAGGGAAGTGCCGGTGGCCACGAAGAAAAGAAATGCTATTGTAGATATGGTGAGCAGAATGGGCATTGTCACACTGTTTTGTAATGTGGCCGCGGGAATCGGGTTTGCCGTTTTTGCGCTAACCAAAAGTGCCATCCTTAAAGAGTTTGGTGTTGTGGCCGGAATTAATATCATGCTGTTGTTTTTTATTTCGCTGACGCTGATCCCGATTGCGCTATATTTCCTGCCGCCGCCGAAAGAAAAACATACCAAATATTTACATAATCCAAGGTTGAACCGCTGGCTCGACCGGCTGGAAAACTGGTCGTTGTCGCATCGCAAACTTATTTATATCGTTACAACGATTTTGGTGGTGATTGCTGCTGCCGGCACGCTGCGCCTGCAAAGCAATGCGTATATGGTGGATGACGTACCCAAAACGGATAAGATTTATACTGATCTTAAATTCTTTGAGAAGCATTTTAAAGGGGTGATGCCTTTGGAAATTGTAATAGACACGAAAAAGAAATATGGCGTAACACGCAACTTTAAAAATCTTGTAAAAATTGATTCCTTCTCTCAATACCTGGCCAGCAGGCCCGAAGTGGCCCGGCCGCTTAGCCTTATCGAAGGGTTGAAATTTGCCAAACAGGCTTTTTACGAAGGCGATAGCAGCAATTACGCGATGCCTTCGGAATTTGATCTGCCCGGTCTTTCTCAATACCTGAACATGCAGGGCGGCGGCGGTGATGCCAACTCTTTTACCAAACTGGTTTCGCGATTTGTAGACAGCACCAAGCAGGAAGCCCGCCTCAGCGTCAACATGGCAGACGTGGGTACGCACGCGCTGCCGGGCTTGCTGGATGGCATCCAGCGCAGAGCCGAAGAATTGTTTCCAAAAGACGATTACAATGTTTCACTGACAGGGAGCAGCATTGCTTTTCTGGAAGGCGGGCGGTTTATTATCAACGGATTAAAAGAAAGTATTTTTTGGGCTTTTTTATTAATAGCGCTTTGCATGCTTTATCTTTTTAAATCATTGCGCATACTGCTCTGCTCACTGATTCCGAATGTGATTCCGCTGGTGATCACCGCGGGAATCATGGGCTGGATGGGCATTTCGCTAAAACCCAGTACGGTCTTAATTTTTAGTGTGGCGCTCGGCATTGCTATCGACATTACCATACGGTTTTTGGTGAATTACAAACAAGAGCTGGCCTATCACGAAAACGACCCGAAGCAAACCGTAATACAAACCATTCATAGCACGGGCATCAGCATCATCTATACGTCAATGGTTTTAATCGCCGGCTTCGTGATATTCTGTTTCAGTGGATTTGGCGGAACGAAAGCGTTGGGCTGGCTGACCTCCATTACACTTGTTACGGCAACGGTTACCAATTTGCTGTTGTTGCCCGCACTGCTGATTAGCTTTTCAAAGAAAAACAAAAAGTAGTTGCTAACGGGGTAATCTTATTTTACAAAACACGTTCAACATAAAAAGCCGCATCAAAAAAAGATGCGGCTTTTGTTATATCAATTATGTTTTATTAAAATCCTTTACTGCTTGTCGCCTGGTATTTCTGAAGATTGGGACATTGCGCAGCAGCGTCTTTATCTACCAATACATAAAAGCCGGGAACATTCTTCGTAAGCCAATCGTCCAGCGCCTGATTGCGTTTGGTCGCAAGTGCCATTTCAGCAATCTTACTATAATCATCCTGGAGGTTCATTTTATGAGGCTCGGTGCGCGATTTTAAAAATACAAGCCGCACGCCTTTTTTACCACGCTCGTTGGTAAACTCAACGGGTTGAGAAATGTCGCCCACCTGCAGGGTAGATAGGGTAGCTACGGTTTCTTTATCCAGGCGATCGATGGGAATAAAAGTGGAACCATCATAACCTAAAATAAAAGGCCCGTTGTTTTTTACGCTCTCATCTTCGCTGTATTTGTAGGCCGCGTCTTTAAATGTGATTTTATTCGCCGTGATTTCTTTTCTTACAGAATCGAGTTTCACTTTCGCAGCATCCAGTTCTGTTTGAGTTACAGGTGGAATTCTCAATATCATCCGGATTTGGGCGTTATCACCCCTTCTGCTTTCACACATGATCAGGAAATAACCGAATTTGTTAGATTTTACGGGCAAGGACATTTCGCCAGCTTTTAACCGGAACGAAGTGGAAAGAAACACGGGATCCCACTGGTCTTTGTCGTTCCTGTTGATCTCGTACGCGCCCCCGCGGTCGCGGCTGCCGGGATCTTCAGAATATTTTTTTGCAGCGTCGGCAAAACTCATGCGGCCCGCTTCAATCTGCTTCCGATAGTTCATCATTTCGTTATAAATATATTCCTCCACCTCTTTAGCCGCTTTTGGGAAAATATTGATCTGGCCCACTTCCAGTTCCGACTCCAAAAAAGGCACACTGTCTGAAGGCACTCTTTCGAAATACGCTTTTACTTCGGTGGGGGTGATATGAACATTTTCTACAATTTTCTGCCGCATGCTTTGCGCCAGCATTTGCTCCTTAATAGCAGCTCTCGAATCATCTTTAAGCTGATAAATGGTTTTACCGGCCACTTCTTCAACGGCTTGTTCGCTGCCAAATTGCATAACCCATTCGCGCACCCTCATATCAAGGTTGGCCTCTACCTGCTCATCGCTCACAGGCAAAGAATCTCTTTCCGCCTGAAGGGCGAGTATTTTCTGAATCAGGGATTGCTCCAGGATATTGCAGGCCGCTCCATCGGGGAGTCGATCGCCGCTTCGTGCCGCATCGGCTATTGCGTTTTGTATATCAGACTGAAGAATGATGCGGTCTCCCACCGCTCCTACAATTTTATCAACAACAAGTTTTTGCGATTGCTGCGCATTGGCGCTGGCCATACTCAAAACAAATGAAAAACTAATCAGTAAGTATTTGATCATAACTCAAAATTAATTCAGGGCGCATGAACCACCCCGCAAGTTTCGGTATTTAACAAAAAATTTTATGTGCATACCCGAAAAATAGAAAAAAAAAGGAGAAAACATATATTTTCTCCTCTATTTAAAAGCATTTGCTGCTTACAATGTTCTTTTTACTTCTTCCAATTCGTAAGCCTCAACAACATCGCCCACTTTTACATCGCTGTAATTTTTAATGGTAAGTCCGCACTCCATACCGGCCAGCACTTCTTTAGCATCGTCTTTAAAGCGCTTTAAAGAACCGAGCTCTGCCACTGCATTCTCGCCGATAGGATAGATAACGATACCGTCGCGAATCAAACGAACTTTGTTATCGCGCTTGATTTTTCCATCAAGTACAAAACATCCGGCAACGGTAGCCTTATCGAATTTGAAGACTTCTCTGATTTCAACGTTGGCTGTGATTCTTTCCTTAACAGTCGGTTCCATCATGCCCTCCATCGCGCTCTTCACTTCTTCAATCGCGTTGTAAATAATAGAATACATTTTGATTTCTATTCCCGCATTTTCTGCAAGCCTGGCCGCCTGAGCAGAAGGCCTTACGTTAAAGGCGATTACAATCGCGTCGGAAGCTTCAGCTAAAACGATATCGCTTTCGTTGATTTGGCCAACACCTTTATGTATTACGTTTACGACGATTTCTTCTGTCGAAAGTTTTTGTAATGAATCGCTTAGGGCCTCTACCGAACCGTCCACATCACCCTTGATGATTACATTCAGTTCTTTAAAGTTACCCAGCGCCAGACGGCGGCCGATTTCATCAAGCGTAATATGTTTTTTCGTCCGCATGCCTTGTTCACGCAAGATTTGCGCGCGGCGGTTGGCAATGTCTTTGGCTTCAGATTCATCCTGGTAAACCCTGAATTTTTCACCGGCCTGTGGCGCGCCATTTAAGCCCAATATTACGGCCGGAGCAGACGGCCCTGCTTTATCCTGCTTTTTATTACGCTCGTTAAACATGGCTTTCACGCGCCCGTAAAACTGGCCACTTACTACAAGATCGCCTTGTTGCAGGGTTCCATTTTCCACGAGCAGTGTTGCGACGAAACCTCTTCCTTTGTCCAGGGTGGCTTCAATGATCGTTCCGGTGGCTTCCCTGTTTGGATTGGCTTTCAGCTCCAGCAGTTCTGCTTCGAGCGAAATTTTTTCCAACAGTTTGTCAATGTTCAATCCCTGCTTAGCAGACAGTTCCTGGCTTTGGAACTTACCACCCCATTCTTCCACCAAAATATTCATTTGCGAAAGCTGTTCGTATATTTTAGCCGGATTGGCGCCGTCTTTATCTATTTTATTGATCGCAAAAATCATCGGTACGCCTGCCGCCTGTGCGTGGCTAATTGCTTCTTTTGTTTGTGGCATCACGGCATCGTCGGCCGCCACCACAATTACCGCAATATCTGTAACCTTCGCACCGCGGGCCCGCATCGCTGTAAAGGCTTCGTGGCCCGGCGTATCGAGGAAGGTAATTTCACGGCCTTCCGCTACCTGAACGCGATAGGCACCGATATGCTGCGTAATACCACCGGCCTCACCGGCTACCACGTTGGCATTACGAATATAATCGAGCAAAGAAGTTTTACCGTGATCGACGTGACCCATGATCGTAACAATCGGGCTGCGCGGTTGCAGGCTTTCTTCATCATCTTCCTCGTCTTCATCATCTTCCATCTCCATTTGCTTCTCCATATCGATAAACTCGACATCATACCCAAATTCACCCGCTACGAGCTCGATTACCTCGGCGTCGAGCCTTTGGTTAATCGACACCATAATACCCAGTCCCATACATTTACTGATAACATCTGCAAAGCTTACGTCCATCAGGCTCGCTAATTCACTCACGCTGATAAATTCCGTTAACTGCAGCTTGCTATCTCCCGCCTCCTCATTCATGGCGTCTTCGGCCTCATTTCTACGGTCTCTGCGCGCTTTGGCCCGCATCGATTTTTGCTTGTTGCCGCCGCCGCTCAATTTCGCCTGCGTTTCACGAATCTTGTCCTGAATCGCTTTTTCATCAATCTGCTTATCTTCTCTTTGATGATGGGGTCTGCGGTCGCGGAAGCCCTGCCCGTCTCTTCTGTCTCGGCCTCCCTGATGAAACGGCTTTTTGGCAGCCGGATCGGGTTTTACTTCCTTCTTCTCGATAGGAATGCGTTTGCGTTTACGCTTTTCATCGCGCTTGGGCCGCGTATCGCTGTCAACCGGCAAGTTAATTTTGCCTAATATTTTAGGGCCTTCGATTTTTTCGGCTTTTATTTTTGTTATTTCCGGCTCTTCCGGGGCAGGAGTTGCTGCTTTGGCAACCGGCGCTGCTTCCTCTTTTTTCGGCTCCTCAACAACCGGCTTTGGCGCGGGTGTTTCTTTGGGCGCTTCTTCTTTCGGCGCTTCCGTTGTTTTGGCAACCGGCGCCGCTTTCTTCGGACGGGTTGATTTTTCCAAAGCGGAAAGATCGATCTTATCTAAAATCTTAGGGCCTTCGATGCCGGGCGAACTGATTTTAGTAATGGTAAGTCCTCCCTTTTCGGGCTCTTTTTCCTCTTCTTTTTCTTGCGGGGGCGCTACCGGCTCAGCAGGCGGCACTTCCGGCGTTTCCGGAACTTCAGGTTCGGGCTGCGGCGGCGGCGGTGCTGGCGTTTCTACCACTTCCTCTTCTGCGACAGGTGCTTCTTCCGGCGCTGCTTCCACAGGCGGTTCTGCAACCGGCTCCTTTTTCTGCACAGGTTCTTCTTCTTCCTTGCGTTTTTTGTTTTCCGAACCCACACCTTTCGGAAGATCCACTTTATCGCTTTTCAGCTTAGCGGCTTTATCGCTCTGAAATTCCTGCTGTAGGGCCAGGTACATAGGCTCGCTGAGCTTTGAAGATGGCTTCAGGTCATCTTTTGCAAAGCCCTTTCCTGCAAGAAATTCAACGAGCGTGTCTTGCCCAATGTTGAACTCCTTTGCTGCTTGTAGTAATCTTGGAAGTTTGATTTCTGACATATATAATTTTCCCCTTGTAATTTTTTATTGCTCTGGCCAAGGGTAACCATTGAAGAAATCTTAAAATTCAGTGTTGCCGCTGAATCGAAAATTTCAGACCGGATGCGCTTCAACTGCCCGATGGGCGATTTAATTTATCTTTCCACACAAGACCACACATCGCTTTGAACGGATTATTCCCTTTCCAGTTCTTCTTGTAATATTCTTCTAACGTCTTCTACTGTTTCTTTTTCTAAGTCGGCTCTTTTTTCGAGCTCCGACGGCGTCATTCTCATAACGCTTCTGGCAGTGTCGCAACCGATTTTTTTCAAGGCGTCGATCACCCACTCGTCGATCTCATCGCTAAATTCTTCCAGATCCACATCAAATTCTTCTTCTTCGTCATCAGTATCTCTGTAAACATCTAACTCAAAACCTGTCAATTCTGAGGCCAGTTTAATATTCGCGCCTCTTTTACCAATCGCCAGTGAAACCTGGTCGGGTTTGAGGTAAATGCTGGCCCGCTTGCCTTCGGTATCGAGGCTCATGCTGGTGATTTTTGCCGGTGTCAGCGATCTTTGAATCAGCAGCTGTGTGTTGGCCGTCCAGTTGATGACGTCGATATTTTCATTTTTGAGTTCTCTAACGATCCCGTGAATACGGCTTCCCTTCATGCCCACACAGGCGCCCACCGGGTCGATTCTGTCGTCGTATGATTCTACGGCAACTTTTGCACGCTCTCCCGGATCGCGGACGATCTTCTTAATAATGATGAGGCCATCGAAGATTTCAGGCACTTCTATTTCCAGCAATTTGGCCAGGAAATCGGGCGATGTTCTTGATAAAATAATAACAGGATTATTATTTTTCAGATCCACGCGGGTAACCACGGCGCGGATATTTTCGCCTTTTTTGAAATAGTCCTGCGGAATTTGTTCGCTCTTGGGCAGGATTAGTTCATTGCCTTCTTCATCAAGTAATAAAATTTCTTTTTTCCAAACCTGGTAAACCTCGGCGCTGATGATTTCGCCAATCCGGTCTTCGTATTTTTTTGCAAGTACATTTTTCTTTAAATCGCTGATGCGGCCTGCGAGCGTTTGCTTTGCGGCCAAAATAGCGCGGCGTCCGAAATCGATTAGGTCAATTTCTTCGTACAGATCTTCTCCCACTTCATAATCCGGCTCGAGCTTGATGGCATCGGAATAAGCCACTTGTGCCAGCGGGTCTTCTACCTCTCCGTCTTCAACGATCGTTCGGTGGCGTACAATTTCGAGATCCCCCTTTTCAGCATTCACAATTACATCGAAATTATCATCGCTTCCGTATTTTTTACGAAGTAGCGTTTTAAAGACGTCTTCCACCACTTTCATCATTGTGGGCCTGTCGATATTTTCAGCGTCTTTAAACTCCTGAAACGCCTCTATAAGATTAATACTCGCCATAGCAATTCATGTGTTTATATTTTTTAATGTTCAAAATGAATAGATTTCGAATAAGATTTTTTTTGAAAATTTTATTCACGGCTATTTCATAATTCGATATACTACTTTCTGCCGTAGCAGAAAAAGTTTTAAAATTTTATTTGTACCTGCGTTGACTTTATATCACCCAACCCGATCTTATGCTCGATCGTTTCTGCCTTTTTACCGCGTCCTTTTGTTTCAACTACAGTGATTTCCGCTGCTTCTACCGCAGCCAACTGCCCTTCGATTTTGCTGCCGTCCTTCAGGTCGACTTCTACAAACCGGCCTGTATTTTTTTGATATTGCCGGTGCATTTTCAGCGGTTCTCCAAGGCCCGGCGAAGAAACTTCCAGCGAAAAATCTCCGTCCGGAAATAAGGGGCCTTCTTCTAACACCTTGTAGAGCGCCCGATTGTACCTGACCAGGTCATCGATGCCCACGCCTTTATCTCCATCAATAAAAATTTTTAAATTGTTGGTAGGCTTTACTTTAATCTCAACTAAAAAATGTTCCGGATTGCCTGAGAGGATTTCCAGCATTTCGTTTTCGACTTGTTGAAGAACAGCTTCCATGTTGTATATTCCGACAAATAAATAAGGGAACGCCATCGTTCCCTTTTCTCAAAATCTTGCGCAAAGTTACAATTTTTTAGTTAAAAACCTTGTGTTAACTTTAAATTATTATAAGTGGCGCTACTATTTAAAACATTTTGCCGCTGCTTCCGTTTACATAAAGTAGAAAGAAGATTCAATTATGAGTGCTATCGGGTTTATATTATTATTGATTTTTGGTTGGTTTTTTTATAATCTTTTGGTGAAGGTGGTGCTTCCTGTTTACAGAACGACGCGACAGATCAGGAGGCAATTCAGGGATATGTCGAACCAGAGAGAAAGCCATTCTTCCGCCGACAATCAGACTGCGCCGCCAAAAGAAAATGCGACCGAAAAAGTTGGGGAATATATTGATTTTGAGGAGGTGAAATAAGCTTTTAGCTCGAGTGATCCTGAACGATCAGCCATTGATTACCGATCTTTTTAACGATTAAGGTGAAATGCCCCTGCAGGTTTCCGATGGAGCGCGTGAGTTTCCATTTCCCGATAATATTATACGTCGATTCTGATAAAGCTTCTATCCGGATGAGGTCGAAGTTCAGTTGGCCCATTGATGCCCTGTCGGGATAATTCTTTTTATAATTCAAAAGCGTGTTTTTCCAACCGTAGGTTACGCCACTTTTTCCAACAAACACTAAGGAATCGTTTTGCCAGTAAGTGTTCATAAATTGCTCCAGGTTGCCTTCGTTCCAGGCCCGGGTTTGTTTTTCAAGTATCCCTCGGACAGCGGCCGGCGCTTTCGTCTGGCCTGAAACATTCGCCACGCAGAGCAGCAGCGCCAATACAATTCCTAATTTCATTTGCTTAACCTTTTCAATTTTTTTAGATGCCCGGTTGGGTTTGAAATAAAGCGCAGCGGGTCGGTTTAATAATGATCATGATTGCAATCGGTCGCATGCGCATGATTGTGCACTCTGCAATACCGGTAATTTAAAATATGAGCCGCCACAATACAAATTACGGCCGGCACAAGCAACACCACATGATAAGCTAAAAAAACCTGCTTTAATACCAAAAAAATCATCCCCGCCACGAACAAGCCCAGCGGCGCTTTTCGGTGATGGTGCCATTTGTATCCATGCCACAACGCGTAGCAACCGATCACAAAGGCCAGGATAATCATCCCAATTTCAAAGGCATGATTGTCGATAATATTCACACCGAAAAGCGGCAAAGCCGCCAGAAACAGAGGCAGCACAGCGCAGTGAATAGCGCAGAGAATCGAAGTCGTAATGCCTAAAGCATCCCAGTTTATTTTTTTCATCCGACTGCAAAAATAAAATAAAAGCAACAATGTTGCAAATAATGCGTGCTTTTATTCTAAGCCGCCGAAATCAATTGCAGGAGGAAGGCGCCGCGCAGGGCGGCTAAATGTGGCGCCGATGGGTGTTTGCTGGCTGAAAAAACCGAATGCATGCAGAAAAAAATCGTTGCCTGTAACACCGCCCTCATAATCTTGCCGATACCCTTTTCTTGCCGTATTATCCGCCGTAAACCTTGCTTCGGTAAGTTCATGCCACTTTCCGAGATTATCTTTTACCCATTGATTGGAGAACAATACTTTTCTATCGAGATTGCCTTGCGATGGATTAAAATTTTCGAGGAACGAATGCAGCCGCGTTAAGTAGGTGGCTTTTGTGGGACGTCGAAAACTGGCAATCAGCCGCCAGTTATTTTTTTCGTGATCAAAAAAATAGGCAGTATAAATGGTGTGGTTTGCGCCATCGGGTACTGCGTGCAGCAAGAATTTTTGCGTCACGCCAGCTTTCCAGGAATAACGCAAAAAACTTTGTCCGCCCGAGCCTTCACCACCAAATTCTCCTGTGTAAACCTGGTCGCCTTTTTTCAACATTTTTATTTTCTGTTCCTCAGGTATTTCTTTTGGATTGTCTGTAGAAAAAGGGCTCCAAACGGAAAATAATACACGCCGCTCAGTAGGAGCATTAACCTGTATGCCGAAATAGCCTTCGCCAAAACCGTTGGCCATAAAATAAGATCCAATAACGTCGTTGCCTTCGGGAACAGTAAGTTCATTATAAAACCATTCGGCTTTGACGCCGTCGGGGAGTTTATAATTGAGATGGGTGGACGGGCCGCGCCTTCCCCAATAAAAAAAGTTGCCCTCGTTGTTTTTTACAAATGCGGTGCGATCGCTGATCGCAGACCCTGATAAAACCAGCTCTTTGATATTGGCAAAACAGCAGCCGGACTTTTTAATGCCCGAAAACACGAATTTGATGTAGCCCGTATCCGCCACTTCCCAATCGCCCACCCTGTAATCGTCAGCTGCTTCGCCAACTGTTACCGAATAGCTTTTCCCGGCCAGCGAAACTCCAACTGTTGACGATCCTGCCGGCGTATTGGCGTTAATAGAAAGCTGTAGTTTTCCGGGCTTCGCCAGTCGGATATAAGTGGTGAACGTTTCTGCGCTTTGCTGCCAATCGGCGATGCCTGTGCGCCCCAGGTTTTTATTCTCCGTTGCGGAACTCCAGGTGTTGCCGGCTACGGGGACCCTGACTTGTTGACTGTAAATTGTTAAATGCGCCAACATTAAAGCCGCGCTACATAAAATACTGCTAACTCTGATCATTCTTTTTTTTATTCTATGGAAAATTTATTCATGCAAATTCAACTCATCCAGGAGTTGCCGAAGCTCGTCTACTTTTAGGGGCTTTTTGATAAGCTTGCGTATATTTTTGTTACTTGCCGCTCGTTCAATATCAGCGATATCGTCTGTCGAGGAGATCATGATGATATCGCTTTTCTGTTTGAAAGATAGCGGCAATTTCTCGTACTCGTTTGTGAACTCAAATCCGTCCATTTCCGGCATTTGAATGTCGAGCAAAATAACAAGCGGAAATAATTCCGGATTTTCGAGGTTTTTTACAATAAAGTCTAACGCTTCTCCCGCAGCAGGAAACAATGCAACTTCCTTGAACAACTGCATACGGTCTGCGATTATAGCGTTGATTTTCCGATCAAACTTGCTATCATCGATAATAATTAAAAATCGCGATTTGTTAGCATTTGAATACATTGGTCCGTTGAGATGAGGCGATGTGAATTTTGTGTGAATGTACGACAGTTCCTCCGAATCTCTAGCGTCTGGCCAAAACAATTTACGATTTTTAATCAATTGTATACAGCTCCTGCGCAGCGCCCTTCAATTCCTCAATTTGAAGGGGCTTTTTAAGTAATCGCTTGATGTTTTTGTCCACGTCTACCTTCGTAATATCGACCAGATCATCGGTCGATGATAGCATAATCACATCGCTTTGCTCCATAAACGAATCTGGAAATTTGTTATAGCGCTTCATAAAATCAAAGCCATTCATGGATGGCATTTGAATATCCAGCAGAATTAAGTGGGGGAATACTTCTCTATTGTCAAGGTTTTCGCTTAAAAAATCGAGTGCTTCTTCGGCGGATGGGAAACAAAGAATTTGCTTGAAAAGCTTAGTATGGCTGGCGATTCCGGAGTTAATTCTTAAGTCGAATGAGCTATCGTCCACGATGATTAACAAATTGGGTGTATGGGCTTTTAATGGCATCTTAAATAAACGATGATTTTTCGGCTACCCCTTATGCAGAATTAGGTATCCGAATGGTGAATTTGGTCCCGGAGTCTACCACCGATTCTACGGAAATTTTTCCTTCCAGCTTAGCCAGCGCCTCTCTCACAATAAACAACCCCAGACCGGTTCCTTTTTGGTTATGTACTCTGAAGAACTGATTAAAAATCCTGTTCAAATGATCATTTAATATTCCTAACCCGTTGTCGATGATGGTAACAACGGCGACCAGACGGTTTACCTTTACGTCTATTTGGATCAACTTGTTTTCCTCTTCCGGCTTTTGATATTTGATGGCGTTAGAAATCAGATTGCCCAAAATAATTTCAATGCGAAATACATCTCCAACAAACTTTTCAGGCTGATCGACATTGATCTCAAATTTAATTTGTTCACTGCCCGTGTTAGCCAGCTTGTGAATCGCAATTAAATCATGGATTACTTTATTAAAATCTACATCTTCTTTTACCTCGCTATACCTGCTGTTTTTATAATATTGCAGCGTGCTGGTAATATTATAATCGAGCCGGTTACAACATTCTTCCATTAAACTCCAATACTCATTGCCTTTTTCTGATTCATTGTAAATATTATCGAGCTTAGCAAGATTGATGACGCCCAAGGCTGAAGCCAGTGGCGCTCGCAGCTCGTGAGAGATGCTATAAATAAACCGGTTGAGCTCATCATTGGTTTTTTGAAGTTCGGCAAGTTTTTCTTTCAGTTCTCGCCGTGTGCGAAATACATCATAGGCATTTTGAATGCTGTTGTTTAATTCAATCTCGTTCCAGGGTTTAGTAATATATCGATAAATATCACCGTCGTTGATAGCTTCAGCCAGCGCCTGGATGTCGGTATAACCGGTTAATAAAATCCTGATAGGTTCGGGATAAAGCTTTTTGACTTTCTTGAACAACTCGACCCCCGTCATGCCCGGCATGCGCTGATCAGAGATAACCACATGTACTTCCGTTTGTGACAAGATATCCAGCGCCGCCGCACCGGAATTGGCAGTATATATCTCATACAATCGGCGAAAGTTAGCCTTAAAAGAGCTTAAATTGTTCTCTTCATCGTCGACGTATAGTACTTTGATTATGGTCATAAAGGGAAAATTAAGCCTTAGTTTAGATAATTTACTGGTAAAGTTATAATAAATTCAGTGCCCGCTCCAAAATTAGAAATTACTTCTATGGTGCCGTGGTGGCTATCGATGATTCCTTTTACAATTGACATTCCGAGCCCTGTTCCCTGGCCTACAGGTTTGGTCGTATAAAATGGATCAAATATTTTTTCCTTTATTTCCTCGGTCATACCGGTGCCATTGTCGCTAATAGCAACTTTTACGGATCCGTTTTGCTCAAACGTTTTAATGGTCATGACGCCGGTTCCCGGTTGTGTTTCCTGTCGCTCCGCAATTGCCTGAAGCCCGTTGGTTATAATATTCATGAACACCTGGTTGATTTTCCCCGGCGTGCATTCCACGTGTGGAATAGCGCCAAACTCTTTATGGAGTGTAAAATCGCGTGGAAACGAATTTTTCACAAGCATTAAAGTAGATTGAAGCCCTTCGTTGAGATCGGCGAACTTCACGTTGGCTTCATCGACACGCGCAAAGTTTTTCAGGTTGCTGACGATTTCTGCTGTTCGCTGCGCTCCATCCTTAATGCCGCTTAGCAGCGTTTTTATTTCCTCATTGACATAATCGAAATCTATCTGCTTTTTGTATTGTTCCACTTCTGAAAGCTGTTCGTCCAAACTGCGCGAAGCATCGATAGCTCCGTATTTGTCGATGACGCTTAAAAGATCGTTGATATCTAATTCTAAGGGCTTGATATTGGATGTGACGAAATTGATAGGATTGTTGATCTCATGCGCGATGCCGGCTGTCAACTGGCCCAACGACACCATTTTTTCTGACTCAACTAATTTGCTTTGTGCGCCTTTTAACTCAACAAGTGTACTGTTCAGTTCGCTATTGGCTTTTTCAAGGTCCTGAGTTCTTTCATGCACCTGTTTTTCCAAAATGATGTTCTGATCCTTGACCAAACGTTCATTTTCCAACGAAATTTCCAGCGCTCTTTTCCGGGCCAATTCCTCCTCGCGGCGATAAGTGTTAATCCTGTCTGCCAACGCTAAAGAAAGCAATACGGCTTCTATGGCAGATCCGATCTGCAGCGCATAAAAAGTAGCGTTATTATAAGGAAGGATGCCGACATTTCTCAGGACAAAAACGATAACGCTGCATAAAAAAACCGACCACGCAATGAGTAAGGTTTTGGCGCCATGAATTCGTTTCAAAGTGAGGAAAACACAAACTCCCAACACATAAAAAGCGGTAAAAAAAGCTGCCGATTGCACGACGATCTGCCCGATTCTGAACATGCCCATCAGCACCAAAAGCAATGAAACCGCATAAAACCCTTCAAACCAGAAAATGCCCGTATTGAGTCGTTTGGATACCACTTTAAGATTCAAAAAATTTCTGATAAATTCTAACGCGGCGAGCCCGTTAAAGAAGGGCACAAGCACTGCAGCGTAGTTATTAATTCCTGGAAGATTGGGCCAAAGAAAACGAAAAGCATATCCCTGCAACATCGCCTGCGTGATTCCTACAAAAACCATGTAGAGCACATAGTAAAAATAGCTTTGCTCTTTAGTCGAAAAAAAGAGAAATAGGTTATACAGCACCATTACGAGAATGAGCCCCGTGTATAAACCAAAAATCAGGTCATTGGTGGCTAGTTTTTCCAGCGTTTTTTCTACATGGCCTACCGTGATGGGAATAAGCAATTGCTCGGAGGCCTGCACTTTAAGAAAGAACGTTTTTTGAGCGCCCTCGGGGACGGCTGCATCAAACATATAAGTTTGATATTTGTACTTCCGGTTTTTAAACGTTTTTTCCTCAGTCAGGACGGTGGAGTCGAAGGCGCCGGTCGTTTCATTTTGTGTATATAATACCGCTCTGTCAATCGTTGCATGCTCGAGATTGATAATCAAATTCGGATTCGGCGTATTGTTTTCAACAACGAATTTTACCCAATAAGAAGAAAAAGAGATGAAAAAACCCGGCACGTCCGACTCGGAAGTGATAAAAGGCATTTGTGCTACTTCGCTGATAGTGAAACTGCTGCCTTTATCTTCGAGATACTGGATGTGGCCATCGACAACACTAAAAAGTGTTTCCTCATCAGTAATCCGCACGGGTTCCTGTCCATACAAAATTCCGCTCGTCGTAAAAAGGCAAATAAGAAATAGGTAAATCCTGATTTGGATCATCATTATATTTTTAATAAATAATCCACCAACATATCGCCTTTCGGGCCTGTTTCCACTACACGCTGCTGTATGGGGTTGTCGAATAATTCAAAAATCTTTGCTCGCTCCTTTTCGTCTGCACTGACCAGCGTTTGGCAATCGTTGATAACCATTGCCGTAGCTACAAAATCGTCTTTGGGATAAAAAAATTCGCCTTTATTTCCCAGTGTCGTTTCGATAAGCCCTCCTATTCTTCGTCCAATCCTGACGGTAACGGGTGCACAAAGAAAAAATATTTTTTCAACGTTCAATTGCATGGCCATCACCACGCCTACCCGGGCCATAAAAATACTCCCGATTCCCATGCCTGCTACTTCCCTTGAATTCCAAAGGCCGCATATTTCTGAGGAACCCGGCGTGGCCTGCTCATGAATTTTTGGATCGTATTTTCCCACGGCAGCTTCAATGGGAAGCGGAAGTTTACCATCGGCCACCTGAACGCGCGCACCGCCGAAAACCTTGGACCGGTCTAAGCTTTCGGCGACAACCACGTATGTGTTTTCATGGTGCATCCAGCTATTGTTGCTCGAAGTGATTTTAGCTACTCCAAAATGGAATTCCAGAAGCCGCCTGTGCCCATCAATAAACTTGAGGCAGGTTTCTTCATCCGATATGGCTTTAAACGCTCTGATAGCTATTTCCACCGCAACCGTTTTATTTAATTAATTGGCTAAAATCGACATAATACCTTCCTGAAGTAGTCGTTTCCGACAAAAATATGCGCCGGCAAGTATCCGTCACCATAGCTCCGCCCAGCATCACCGAGGAGGCTAATTGGGGCCAGGTGTTAATGCTTTTTCCCATTTCGCTTAGCGAATATTTCATCCGTTCAGAAAGGGATGAAAGATCAACCATCGCGTCTAAAACCGGCAGCTTCTCCTGGCTTGTAAGATCTTTTAGTTTTGTCAAATCCATATCTTCCTTCAGATTCCCGTGGAATAAGGGCCGCTCGGGCTCCAGGTCAAAGCGTTCTACATCCAGCATGCCGCGGTCATTGGTATCCATCACTACGGGAATTTTCTTTTCCCGCGCTTTCAGCCTGCTGAGTATTTTCACGTCGATACTGTCGCACTCTTCTACCAAAATATCAATCTGGCTGCTCCCCTCACCCAAAAATGTGTCAATATTGTTTTCGTTGATGCCTTCCGGGAAGCATGTTACTTCGAGATAGGGATCGAGTTCGGCGATTCTCTGAGCCGATACGATTGCCTTCGATGCTCCCAAATTATAAACATTGCAGTTACTTAACCTATTCATATTCCCCAACTCGATGTCGTCAAAGTCAGCCAAATATAAGGCTCCGCAAATTCTTTCGGTGGCGATTGTCAGCGCAATCGATTGCCCAACGGATAATCCTATAATGCCGATCCTCTTTTTTTTCAATATCTCAAGTTCTTCGGGCTTTATTTTATAAACGTTTCTGCTGGTTCTTACCTGAACAAACTCCTCCTCGTCTAACAAATGCACCAATTTTTGCGACCAGGGATAATACACCCAAACCCCACATTCATCTAAACTCGATGAGCCCCGATAGTCGCGGATAAAATCCGAAACATCATCCTTGGTAAGGTGCCTGCCGGCGTTTTTTATTTTTGCCAATTCTGCTAGCTGGCTTTCAATTGTATCGTATATTTGTATAGCAGGAGTTTGAGATAAAAGCTCTTCGAGTTTCCTCGCTTCTTCACCCTCTTTCAACCTGTAAAAGAATGGTTTATATGCGGTATAATACTTTCCGGACACATTGTAACCTAGAGGCATTAACTTATTTTTTGTACTTTTTACAATTTTTGCAACATAAATATAGAACAGAAATTTAACAAAATTCTCTTTTTTATGGGTGAAGAAAATAATTATAAGAACATTCTTTATGTGGACGATGAAGTTCATAACCTGAACTCTTTCAGGGCGGTTTTCAGACGTTCTTATAATATTTTTACGGCCTTGTCTGCCGAAGAAGGCCGGAAGATTTTGGCGGAAAACACCATTCACCTCATCATTACCGACCAGCGCATGCCCGGAACAACGGGGATCGAATTTTTAGAATCGATCATAAAAGATCATCCTTCGGTACCGCGTATTTTGTTGACAGGATACACCGATATTAACGCTGTTATCGATGCTATTAATAAAGGATCGGTTTATAAATATGTACAAAAACCCTGGTCGGAGGAGGAACTTCGTTCTACAATCGAGAACGCGCTAAAACTTTACACCACGACGAAAAGCCAGGAAGAACTTACCGATAAGTTGTTGACTACCAACGAGCAGCTGGAATTTTTATTGAGGCAAAACCTGCTTTCCTAAGCGCTATTTTTTTAAGGATTTTTCTTTTTTTAGGATTTTGAGCAATACCGGCTCTACTTTGGCCACCCTATCTCCTTTTGAAAGCGACTTCGTTTTTAAATACGGTTGCAGGCGGGCATCTTCATACATTTCGAGAATCAGCGGATGCACATAATGGCTTTTGCAGACGGCCGGTGTGTTGCCCAATGTTTGTGCAACGCAGTTTAACGCCGTGACCATATTTTTCTTCATTTCCGTTTTTGTTTCATAACCTCCGATTTTGGCAAACTGAAGCATGCAATCGACCGTGCCCGACCAGGTGCGGAAATCTTTGCTGGTAAAAGCGCCGCCCGATATGTCTTTGATATAATCATTCACATCACCGCTGCTGATGGCGTGCCGAGTGCCTTCATCGTCGATATATTGAAAAAGCTCTTTGCCGGGAATTTCCTTACACTGCTTGATGATGCGGGCCAGCCGGGCGCTTTTCATAGATATTTTCTGATGAACCCCTTTTTTGCCTTTAAAGCTAAACGCTACTTTTTGTCCGTTTATTTTTATATGTTGATCTTTCAAGGTTGACAATCCGTAAGATCCATAAAGTTTCTCGTACATATTATTGCCCACGCGAATGCCGGTTTTATCCATAGTGCTTACAACTGCCGCCAACACTTTTTGCTTCGTAAGCGCGGGTTCGGCAAGATGAGCGGACAGCTTTTTTCTAATCGCGGTGAGCGTTTGTCCAAATTGGAGCAAGCGATAAAATTTAGTTTCCTTGCGCAGGGCATTCCATAAAGGATGGTAACGATATTGTTTTCGGCCGGCGGCATCGAGCCCGGTACATTGCAAATGGCCGTTTTCCATTGCGCATATCCAGACATCTTTCCAGGCGGGCGGGATCACCAGGCTTTTGATCCGTGCCAGTGTTTTTTCATCTTTCACTTTCTTCCCGTCTTTTTTATAATTGAAAGACTTCCCCGATTTAATGCGCTGAATGCCCTTTTCGGCATCAGAAACATAAACCAGTTTTACAATCCGCGCGCTTTTTTCGGGATCGTCGATAGCATCAACCAGCTTTTGGGGCGTAATGGAAATGCGGGTGTTGGCGGCTTCTATTTGCATTAAAAGCTACAAAGAAAAAAAGATGCCAAGCTATGCTACCGCTAATTTGTTGTACTTGTTTTTATACTCGATGGGCGTGAGCCCTGTTATTTTTTTGAAGGTACTTCTAAACGCTTTGGTATCGGTGTAGCCCACATCGTACATCACTTCGTTGATATTTTTGCGGCTGCTTTCAAAGCTTTTCTTCGCGGCCTCAATCTTCACCCTTTGGATATATTCTAATACCGAATTGTTGGTGGCATGTTTAAACCGCCGCTCCAGGCTTCTGCGGCCCAAAGCAACATGGCTGGCGATATCGTCTATCGTGAGGCGATCTTCAATATTTTGCTCGATAAAATCCTGGGCCTGCCGCACCGCTTCGTCGTTATGATTTTTTTGCGCTGTGAACACCGCAAAGGCCGACTGGCTGCTACGGTCAATATCGATTGCAAAATATTTGGATACCAAAATAGCGATCTGGCGATCTGTATATTTTTCAACCAAATGCAACAACAGGTTCCAGTAAGAAGAGGCTCCGCCGCTCGTATACACCCGGTGTTGCTCGGTCACGATACTTCCATCCTGAATGATCACGTCAGGAAACATGTCGCGAAAAGTGTTGATATAGCCCCAATGAGTACTGCACTTTTTTCCGTTAAGCAACCCTGTCGATGCCAGCAGAAAAGCGCCCACGCAGAGCGAAGCAATTTCCGCGCCTTCTTTATATTGCCAAACGATCCATTCGGCCAGTTTAGCATTGGCGCTGACCGCAGTTGTCATCTCTCCAAACAATGCCGGCACGATCACGAGGTCGGCAACGCCGGTTTCAGACAACACCTGATCAACAGTTACAGAAAATTGGTTGCCGCTAAAGCGCACTTCTCTTTTCTCGCCTACAAGCTGAACCTTGAAAAGCGGTTCTTTACCGCTTACCTGCAAAAATTCATTTACGGTATTAAAGCAGTATTGCGGATCCGCTACGGCCTGAAGCACAGCATGCTCAGGCACGACGATGTAGATCATTTTCATGTCGAAATCTCTGATTTATAGGTTGAAATTACGAGGTTTAAAGCTTCTTTTTGGGCTTCACAACGCAACATACCGGCTTCCGTCACCAGCCGAACGGAAAATTAATACATATTAGTCGTTTTTAAGCTTCGGTCTTAAAAACCTTCCGATGACAGGCAACTGCGCGAATTCCTTTTTTTCCACCTGAACAATAAATAAGAAGTATAAGATGAAAACCAATGTTGCCACACCATAATTGATCCACGCATTTGGAAAGGCAAGTTTTACAAAATGATGGATGGCGTAAAAGATCACCGCGATGATGATATACGCTATCAACTTACTCGTTGCGTAAGGTATGCGGTACTTTTTTTGTCCCCATACATAAGAAATAATCATCATCACTCCATAACAAGAGAACGTAGCCCAAGCGCAGGCCAGATACCCGTAATAAGGAATGAAAATATAATTGATCAATATCGTGATGGCCGCTCCAATAAGTGTGATATAAGCGCCGGCTATCGTCCTGTTGCCCAATTTATACCAGATGCTCAAATTGTAGTAAATCCCCAAAAACATATTGGCCAGCAGCAATATTGGAACGACGCTTAACCCCACCCACATTTCAGTGTTGCGAATAAAATATTTCCATATATCTAAATATAATACGACGAATAAAAACATTAAACACACAGTGATGACGAAGAACTTCATCACTCTTGCATAAATGCGCGGCGCATTTTCGCTCGACGACTGGCTAAAAAAGAAAGGCTCCGCGCCCATTTTAAATGCCTGTACGCCAAGGCTGATAAGAATCGATAATTTATAACAGGCAGCATATATACCCACTGCGGACTCTGCATCTTCCACGCCGCCAGTGGGCTGCCACCATTTCAACAACATGATACGGTCAGCTGTTTCATTGATCATCCCGCCCAATCCCACCAGAATTAAAGGCAGGCTGTAACCCATCATTTCTTTCCAAAGAGACTTGTTGAGGTTAAACTTAAAACCCCAAAATTCTTTCGATAATATCAAAAAGACGATTACGTTTTGAATCAGATTAGCCAATAATACATAGCCGACCGCCCAGTCTTTATTATAAAAATGACTGAGAACGTGGTCTGGTTCCTGCTCAATCAATTTAGGGCAAATGCTAAGGAAAAAATAAATGGTGATAATGTTTACGATGATACCCGTAAGCTTGGTAAACGCAAATTTTCGTGGCTGGCCATTCTGTCGCAATTTCGCAAAAGGAATGGTGGTAAGGGCGTCCATTGCAATGATAGCCGCCACGAGCATCAGGTATTCGGGCTTATCGGCAACTGACAATAATTGAGAGAGGGGCTTGTTAAAAGCAATTAATGCCAGTGTAAGTATCAGTGTAGAGTAGATCAGCGACAAGCTTGTTGTGCTGTAAACTTTATCCTTGTCATAATTTTGTGAGAACCTGAAAAAGCCGGTTTCCATTCCGTAAGTAAAAATCACATTCATAAACGGGATAAAAGCATACAAAATGCTCATTTCCCCGTATTCACCCGTAGTAAATTTGTAAGTCAGATAGGGTGTAAGCAAATAGTTTATAAACCTTGCTGCAATCGAACTTACGCCATACCAAATTGTCTGTCCTGCCAGTTTTTTAATGCCACTCAAAGTAAAAAATTATAGCGCAAATTTAAAGTACTTAAAATAAAACGGATAGTTAATATACCTTTGCATCCAGCATTCTTTCAACAACAAAACCTATACGTATCATTATGATTAAACAAGCAGCGCTATTTGTAACATTCGCCTTTGCAGCAGGCCAGGTATCAGCTCAGGCATTTGAGGGCAAAGTAAAATACGGCAAAGCAGAAGAGCCCGCCATCGTAATGATCTATGATTACCCGGAAGAAATTGTAACGAATGCGTTTACAGCAAAATTTACCGACAAACAATATCGCAGCGAAGAAAGCAAAGATTTTATCGTTTACACCAACGCGGTGATGAGCGAGGTAAGCCAGAGCAAACTCGATTATTTTTTAAAAATGGAAGAAGCCGGGCGGCAGGGATCGGAAAAAACAACGGTTTACCTGATTATGCACGGTTCGGGCGATATTGAAGGCGCTGCCAACCTCGGCCAAAGGGCCAAGTCCTTTTTAGAGAAGATGAAGTCGGATGTGGAACGCAGCAGCACAATCGCGGCTATCAAAAAGCAGGAGACACTGCTTGTAGATGAAGAAGATATTTTGCTGAAACTCAAAAATGAGCAAAAAGAAATCGAAGCCCAACTGGAAGCCAACAAAGCCAAACAAACCGCCCAGCAAAAAATTGTAGCTTCCCAAAAAATGATCGTCGACGACCTGAAAGCTAAATTGAATTAATTCACGCCTTTTAAACTTCCGTCGAGATATTTTAAATAATAGAGCTTTTTATTTTCATAATGGCTCACTTTCCCGTTTTGATAATCGGGTTGAATGTTCATATCGAAAAAAGCGCGGAATTCAGAGCCGCCCAGTTTTGTATTGATATTCCGTCCGTATTTATTCAACAATTGCCCAAACCTATAGGTGAGGCCGTAGGCTCTGAACACAAGATCGCTCGGGCGGGCATACATTTTTTTCGTGTAATATTCTGAAATATAACGGCTGGCCGCGTCTGTTCTTGCATTATAAAAAGGAGTACTGTAAATAACTTCCACCCCTTTGAAATCTGCCTTTCCCAAATCGATGTTTTCCCAGGTGGGCATCCCAATTAGCGTTAAAGAAGCATAATTTTTTCTGCTTTCAGAAAATTGCTTTAATACGCGCATTCCAAAATCGGTATCCAACGAGCCTACCACATATAACCCGACTTCGGTGGGCTGCGTGGTCGTGCCTAAAGCCTTCAACGCAATATCATCATTTACTTCCCTGAAATTAAAATTAACCGCGTTTTTAAAGTGCTCATTAAGCGTTTCAAAAACAGTGCGGATATATTTTTCAGAGGAAGATTTCCTGGTAATCACTGTCACCTGTTTGCCGGCATACTTTGTTTTAAGATAATTGTACAAACCTTCCAGCTGCGTTTGAATTGTCGGATTCATCACTACGAAATAAGGGTTGTCAGTGGTGTTGGCATCATTGGGAACGGTGGCGTTGAGGACGGTTATTTTTTTATCAGCGCCGAGCCGGGCCAATGTATTGAGCTCGGATAGTGAGCAATTGGCAATGATAAGTTCAACGCCATCGGCTGCGCATTTGCTGAACTGTTGCGCCAACGTTTCCCGCTTCGATTTGGTGTCATAAACATGAATATCAAGCGGAATGTTCAATTTGTTGAGCGAGTCGATCGCCAACGAAGCGCCATGATAAAACTCTAACCCATTGATTGATTGCTTAGGGAAATTTTTTCCGGAAAACCGATAGCTTCCTGCGTTATCAAAAGCTTCATCAATATAAAGTGGTGTAAAAATGGCCATCTTGTGGCGCGCTCCCCCGAAGGTTTGCGCCTGCAGATGCATGATGGCAACAAGAAAAAAAGTCAGCAATAAACAAAACTGTTTCATTATCAGTGGTATTTTTTAAGCCAATAGTCCATTGTCTTGGCGACGATGGACTATTCTAACAAATTTTATTCCTAAAAATATCAACCCGGCTTTCCCCCGGGGCTATTCCCATTCGATGGTAGCGGGGGGTTTGCTGCTGATGTCGTACACGACCCGGTTGATACCTCTTACATTATTTATGATTTCATTGCTGACGTCAGCTAAAAAATCATACGGCAGATGCGCCCAATCAGCGGTCATTCCGTCGACACTGGTCACCGCTCTCAACGCCACCGTAAATTCGTAGGTGCGCTCATCGCCCATGACGCCTACGCTTTTTACTGGTAACAAGATTGTTCCCGCCTGCCAAACAGTTGCATATAGTCCGGTTTCTTTTAAAGCATTGGTGTAGATATGATCAGCCTCTTGTAACAATTTTACTTTTTCTTCTGTCACTTCTCCCAAAATTCTGATAGCCAGTCCGGGACCCGGAAAAGGATGCCGGTCGATCAAATTTGAAGGAATGCCCAGTTCGCGGCCAACCTTTCTCACTTCATCCTTAAATAAGTAGCGCAAAGGCTCTACCAGCTCCATTTTCATAGTTGCGGGCAAACCGCCGACGTTGTGATGCGATTTGATAGTAACGGAAGGGCCATGCACCGACACGCTTTCAATAACATCGGGATAAATCGTTCCCTGTCCCAACAATTCTATAGCTTCCAATTGGGCGGCTTCCTGCTGGAATACTTCAATAAAGAGGCGGCCGATAATCTTTCTTTTCGCCTCGGGATCTGGATTATCTTTTAGCTCTTTATAGAACGTCTGGCTGGCATCGACACCTTTGACGTTTAATCCCAATTGTTTATAGGTTTCGAGCACTTCTTCAAATTCATTTTTCCGCAAAACCCCGTTGTCTACAAAAATGCCAAACAGGTTTTCACCGATCGCTTTATGAATAAGCGTTGCCGCCACCGTACTGTCGACACCTCCGCTTAAAGCCATAATCACCTTCCGGTCTCCAATTTGCTTTTTCAGCGCGTCGACGGTGTCTGTAATGAAATGCGCCGGCGTCCAGTCCTGGGCGCAGCCGCAAATATTTACTAAAAAGTTCTTCAGGATTTGCTTTCCTTCTGTACTATGGTACACTTCCGGATGAAACTGCAAACCATATAAAGGGTTTTCGCCAGCCTTGCTTTTAAAGGCCGCTACAGGGATGCTTTCTGTCGTGGCTAACACTTCAAAGCCCTGCGGCAGTTCTAAAATGCTGTCGCCGTGGCTCATCCAAACCTGGCTTTTAGCGCTGACGCTGTGCATGAGCACATCCGTTTCATCTTTTACCGACATGGAAGCGCGGCCATATTCCCGCTTGCTGCTTTTTTCCACGCGGCCTCCGAAAGACTTGGCGGTGAGTTGGGCGCCATAGCAAATGCCAAGCACCGGCAGCTTTTTGACAATCTCGTTTATGCTGATAACAGGCGCATTTGGGTCGTTTACCGAAAACGGCGAGCCCGAAAGGATAATTCCTTTTAAATTGCCATCGATTTCAAATGGTTTTGAATAGGGGATGATTTCGCAATAAACATTGGCTTCTCTTACCGCGCGGGCAATTAACTGAGTATATTGAGAACCAAAATCCAGAATAAGTATCCTTTCCGTCATAATGCGGCGAAGATAACATTATTTAAGATTTGAGTTGAATGCTTTAGGGAGCAATTTTTGCAGCGATGATTTATATTGCTAAGCATAAAGATGGGCCGGTGGCAAACGATTTTAAAATTTACTTTTATATAAATAAAAAAACAATGAAATATTTAGGCATAGCAATCTTGGCGATAGTGGCCCTGAACTCTTGCAACATCATTGATCAGCAGCGCATAAAAGGAAACGGCAAGGTTACTTCAAAAACTTACAACCTGAAAGATTTTTCCCAAATCGATGTTGGGGAAAGCATGGATATATATTTAAAACAGGCTAATGAATTCAGCGTGAAAATAGAAACAGATGAGAATCTCTTTAACTATCTCGATGTTGCCGTTCACGATCACCAAACCCTGGACATTGAATCAAAAAACGACGTAAACCTGGATCCGACCGGCGAGATTAAGGTTTATATTGCCGCCCCTTCACTCGATAAGATTTCGGTTTCCGGAGCAGCAGAAGTGAAGACGGAGGGGAAATTCATCCAGGATAAAAAAATCCGGTTTGACATTTCGGGCGCTTCGAGCGGCACGCTTTCGCTGCGTGCACCGGTGATCGAACTTGAATCGACCGGCGCCAGCACACTTACAGCCGATGGCGAATGCCGCGACCTGAAAGCCAATGCATCGGGCGCAGCAACCATCAACGCATATAATTTAAAATCAGAAAATAGCGACGCAGACGCAAGCGGCGCCAGCACTATACGCCTTTTCAGCAGCATTTCGCTGAAAGCTGAAGCCAGTGGCGCCAGCGGCATCAAATACAAAGGAAACCCGCAGGTAACTTCAAATGTAAGCGGGGCCAGCAGCGTCGGCAACGCCGAATGATTATTAAAACTTAATCACCAACTCCCCGGCTTAGCCGCCGTTTTCCTGGCGATCGGAATGGCCCAGGCTCATGCCCGGGCTGACCTGATCCCGAATGAGTTGTTTTAATACTTTAATCTCTTGGAACCCGCCATTTTCCTTCCGGTCAAAAACAACCTTGCTATCGACCGAAATACGAAACACCCCGCTTACCTGGCCCGGCTTTAAACTAACGCTTTCGATAACATCTGAAAAAGTAGTCAGCAACTCCTGCGCCATATAAGCTGCGCGCAACATCCATCCGCATTTGGGGCAATACTCTATGGTGATGGTTGGTTTCATCCGTATATGTTTGTGGCTTTATGTGCCGAATGGAACTTACCTGGTTAAAGTTTTCATTCCCATATGATAGAAATAAAAACTCTATGATAAATGTTTGCCAGTTTATTTACCTTCTGCTATAATTGGGCGCTTCCCTTGTTACAATCACATCGTGAGGATGACTTTCATTCATACCGGCATTGGTGATCTTTACAAACTGAGCGTTCTTAAGATCGGCAATATTTTTAGCGCCGCAATAACCCATACCGGCGCGCAAACCGCCTACGTATTGATAAATCACTTCCTTCAACGAGCCTTTATAAGCTACACGCCCTTCGATGCCCTCGGGTACAAATTTCTTAATATCATCTTCCGGATCCTGGAAATAGCGATCGCTGCTGCCCGTTGCCATGGCGCCCAACGAGCCCATGCCGCGGTAAGCCTTAAATTTCCTCCCTTCAAAAATGATGGTTTCGCCCGGACTTTCTTCTGTTCCTGCAAACACGCTTCCCATCATCACACAATCGGCGCCGGCCGCCAGCGCTTTTACCATATCGCCCGTATAACGGATGCCGCCATCCGCAATCAACGGAATGCCTTTTTTAGAAAGGCTTTTCGAAGCTTCCATAATGGCTGAGAGTTGCGGCATGCCCGCTCCGGCCACAATGCGTGTTGTACAAATAGAACCCGGACCGATGCCGACTTTCACCGCATCGGCTCCTGCTGCTGCCAAAGCTAATGCACCGGCGGCAGTACCTACATTGCCCGCAACCACGTTTAGCTTTTTGAAATTCTTTTTAACTTTTTTCAGCGCGTCGATTACGCCTTTGGTATGGCCGTGCGCACTATCAAGCACTACCAGGTCAACACCCACCTGCTGCAAGGCGCTGATGCGATCCAATACGTCGGCGGTAATGCCGATGCCGGCGCCCACGAGGAGGCGGCCAAATGAATCTTTAATGGCATTGGGAAAGCTGGTCACCTGCAATATATCGCGATAAGTAATCAGTCCAACCAGCGTGCCCTGCTTGTCAACCACCGGGAGCTTTTCTATTTTATGCTGGCGAAGAATGGTTTCCGCCTTTTTAAGATCGGTGCCGGCAGGCGCTGTTACCAGGTTTTCGCTGGTCATTACCTCGCGTACCTTGCGATGCGCGTCTGTTTCAAAACGCAGGTCGCGGTTAGTAAGGATGCCTTTTAGCTTTTTGTTTTTATCGATAATAGGAATGCCCCCGATCTTATTTTCTTTCATCAACCGTAATGCATCGCCGATGGTCTCATCTTCGAAAAGCGTGAGCGGATCCAGGATAAGGCCGCTCTCACTTCTTTTCACTTTACGAACATGCATGGCTTGTTGCTCAATACTCATATTCTTATGCAAAATGCCGAGGCCGCCTTCCCGCGCCATCGCTATGGCCAGTGCGGCTTCGGTCACCGTGTCCATCGCTGCCGATAAAATGGGCGTATTGAGGGTAATATCTTTCGTTAACCTGGTTCGTATATCAACGTCGCGGGGCAATACTTCGCTATACGCGGGTACCATTAACACATCATCAAACGTTAAACCTTCCAGTGAAATTTTAGGGGATTTTGCAGAAGCTGCAGGGATATTTCTTGTTGCCATGTGCAAAATTAAGGGAATGCGCAGAAACGGAAAAATATGTGTTGCCAACTGTTATTCTCAACGTTGCCGTTTCCTGTTGGGCTGCTCATTACGAGCTTTATAATGTCGAACAACTGACCTACATTTGCGACGCGATCGTTTTTACACACTCCTTTTTGTTAGGAGAAAATATAAATCATGCAAAAAGAATTAGATACAAAAAAGCCCAACGCTACGATCCTTTTTATATTTGGAGGAAGCGGCGATTTAAACCAACGCAAACTAACGCCCGCTTTATTTAATTTATCAATTGATGGATTAATGCCCGAAAAATTCGCCATTATTGGCACAGGGCGGACGGATTACAGCAACGACAAATTCAGATCTCATCTTTATAAAGGAATCGAAGAGTTTTCGCGCCGCAAGGAAAACCCTCCCGGTAGCTGGGAAGATTTCTCACAACATATTTCTTATTTAAGAATGGATGTGGATCAGCCCGCCAGTTATGAGCCCATCAAAAAAATGATTACAGATTGCGAGGCATCATGGGATGTAAAGGCTGACGTGATTTTTTACCTGGCGGTAGCGCCTCAGTTGGTGCCCGAAATAACGACTAATATTCATAATCTGAAACTTCACAAACCGAAGGACAAGCTTCGCATTGTTGTTGAAAAGCCCTTCGGACATGATCTTAAAAGCGCGCAGGAGCTGAACAAGCTGCTGACCAATATGTATGACGAATGTCAGATTTACCGGATCGATCATTATCTGGGAAAAGATACCGTTCAAAACATTTTGGCGCTACGCTTCGCCAATGCCCTGTTTGAACCGATCTGGAACAGCAATTATATCGATCATGTTCAAATCACCGCATCGGAAACCGTGGGTGTTGAAGGCAGAGGCGGCTATTACGAACAGTCGGGCGCCTTGCGCGATATGGTACAAAACCATATCCTGCAGCTCATGTGCATGGTTGCCATGGAAGCGCCGGTTTCTTTTGAAGCGGATGAAATCCGTAATAAAAAATCGGACGTATTGAACGCGCTGCGCAAAATCAAAAAAGAAGACGTACAGAAATATGCGGTTCGCGGGCAATACTCCGCCGGCTGGATGCAGGGCGTAGAAGAAAAAGCGTACCGCGAAGAAAAAGGCGTTAACGCCAATTCTGCGGTGGAAACCTTTGCTGCCGTAAAGTTTTATGTGGATAACTGGCGCTGGCAGGGCGTGCCTTTTTATGTGAGAACCGGTAAATTCTTAAAAGAAAAGACAACACTTATCACCATTCAGTTTAAAGAAGGCCCGAAGTACGCCTTTCCGCCCGAAGCATCAGAAACATGGCGCTCCAACCGGTTGACGATCAGCATTCAGCCGGAAATGGATATCAGGCTTCGGTTTCAGGCGAAGCGGCCCGGCCAGACCATGTCGCTCAACCCCGTGAACATGGTGTTTAGTTATCACGACACTTTTCATGAACCCCAGCCGGAAGCG
Source organism: Niabella insulisoli (assembly GCF_039652435.2). Taxonomy (GTDB): domain Bacteria; phylum Bacteroidota; class Bacteroidia; order Chitinophagales; family Chitinophagaceae; genus Niabella; species Niabella insulamsoli. The sequence continues at coordinate 4,084,956 of NZ_CP190246.1, forward strand.
TATGAAACGTTATTGTTGGATGCAATGATGGGCAACCCTACCCAATACATGCGAAGCGATCAGGTGGAAATCGCCTGGAAAGTGATCGAACCGATTTTAGACGCGTGGGAAAAACGCCCGCCTGATAATTTCCCTAATTATGCGCCCGGCAGTTGGGGACCCGAAGACGCGGAGGCGCTTATTGCCAAAGATGGCCGCACCTGGATTACCCTGCCCCCGAACGGGAAAGGCTGATCTTCAAATAATGTTATTTTTAAATAAAGAATGCCGGCAGGAATTTTCCCGCCGGCATTTTTGAGTTGATGCAGTTAAAGCCGAAGTTTTTTAATCTCTTCTTCCGCCGAGATAAATCATAATATATTGCATCAGCGTCACCACCGCTGCTAATGCGGCCACCACATAAGTCGTTGCGGCCCATTTTAATGCGTCTTTCGCCTGCGGATATTCGTTGGCGTTGGTAACATTGGTGTGTTGCAACCAGGCCAGCGCGCGTTTGCTGGCATCAAACTCAACCGGCAGCGTAATCAAACTAAAAAATACCGTAACCGCCATAAGTATAATTCCTATTAGCAGCAAAGTACTATTGCCCGAAGCCGCCATCACAATACCGATCAGCAATACCCAATTTACTATCATAGAACTAAACTGTACCGCAGGCACCAGCTTGCTCCGCATTTGTAAGGGCCCGTAAGCTGTAGCATGCTGCACAGCATGGCCACACTCGTGCGCCGCCACGGCCGCCGCTGAAATACTGCGCCCTTCATAAACATCGGGGCTGAGATTCACTGTTTTATTGGCCGGATTATAATGATCACTCAAAAAGCCGGGCGTAGAAATAACCTGTACGTCGTAAATACCATTCTCGCGCAACATTTTCTCAGCCACTTCCTTGCCGCTCATACCGTTAGACAAAGGTACCTGTGCATATTTTTTAAACTTGCTCTTTAAAACCATTGATACCAGCATGCTGATGCCGACAAAAATGAGAGAAACGAACATAATTGAAGGAGTCATTTGAAAAAATTTAAATTTTATGCAGAAAGATATCAAATTAGAGTCCAGCAACAAATTACGGCAAAAAAGCGACTTTTTGTCATGTAGAAAACTATTTAAGAGAAACGACAGTATTTTTCACTACTTATAAATAACTGATAATTAATAATATATGATATTTCGGTTAAGCCTGGCGACTGATTTTATAATTTGTTAATCTTGCGACGCGGCAATTTCATTTTTTAATATTAATCTGTATTTGTACCTTAGTGTCAGAATTTAATGGGTTAGTAAGTAAAAGGGCCAAGCATTAGCGAGGCCTTTTTACTTTTTTTATGCCCCGTTTCGAAGAAAAATGATGCTATTGATTTCATCAATTTTGAAATCGTCATTTGGGTTTAAAACTTGTCAATCTATTTACTGAAAGATGAACGGATTGCGACAGTTTATCATCAGTTATGTCGCGTCCTTAACAGAGCTATTGCCGACCCATTAAAAAAAGAAAATTCAACATTTACTATTCCCTATTTTTATGGCATGAGCAAAGTGAAGAAAAGTTTTTTTTGTCAAAGCTGTGGATACGAAAGTGTGAAGTGGTTGGGGCAATGCCCATCCTGTGGTAAGTGGAATAGTTTTGTTGAGGAAGTAATTGAGAAGCCGAATGGCAAACAGGATTGGAACGATTATGCCGAAGGAGGTAAGCGCGCATCGAAAGCGATTACTTTAGCCGAAGTAAAAAGCAGCGAGGAAAAAAGAATCCCCACAAATGACGTTGAGCTTAAACGTGTATTAGGTGGCGGCATCGTACCCGGCAGTATTATTCTTGTAGCGGGCGAACCGGGCATTGGTAAAAGCACTTTGTTTTTACAAGTGGTTTTGCAACTAACCCATCAAAAAGTACTTTATGTGAGCGGCGAAGAAAGTGAGCAACAGATTAAGATGCGCGCAGATCGCTTGCAGGCCGGCCATTTTGATAACAGTTCTTTTTTCTTATTGACGGAAACTTCGACGCAGACTATTTTTCAGGAAATAAAAAAGCTAAAACCTGATGTTGTGATCGTCGATTCGGTGCAAACACTGCAGTCCAATCTTATAGATGCGTCGCAAGGCAGTATTTCGCAGATAAAAGAATGTGCCGGTGAATTTCAACGTTATGCCAAAGAAACCAATACACCGGTTTTTTTAATTGGTCATATCACAAAAGAAGGTAGCATCGCCGGGCCCAAAATACTGGAACACATGGTAGATGTGGTGTTGCAATTTGAGGGCGACCGTCATTATGCCTATCGCATTTTGCGAACCCTTAAAAACCGCTTCGGCAGCACCAGCGAGTTAGGCATTTATGAGATGACCGACAAAGGCATGCGCGGTGTGGCTAATCCAAGTGAAATTTTAATTACCCAGAAAGAAGAGCAATTGAGCGGCATCGCCATTGCCGCCACCATCGAAGGGGTAAGGCCCTTACTTATTGAAGTTCAGTCGCTGGTAACGCAATCGGTTTACGGAACGCCACAGCGCACCGTTACAGGCTTTGATTTAAGAAGGTTGCAGCTATTACTCGCGGTGCTGGAAAAAAGGGGCGGCTTCCATTTCGGCGTGAAAGATGTTTTTTTAAATATCGCAGGCGGCATCAAAGTAGAAGACCCCTCGATCGATTTGGCTGTACTTTGCGCTCTGCTTTCTTCCTATGAAGATGTGCCGCTACCGCAAAATATCTGCCTGGCCGGCGAGGTAGGGCTGAGCGGCGAGATACGCGCCGTTAACAAAATCGATCAGCGGATTGCCGAAGCGGAAAAGTTAGGTTTTGAAAAAATAATTGTGTCCAAATACAACCAGTCGCTCCGGCAAAGCCGGCAGAAGTTCAATATCGAAGTGGTGGCTTTATCGAGAGTAGAAGAAGTGTATCAACATTTATTTTAACTTTATAAGACCGGTGCTTTTGTAATTCTTGCATCGGATATGCAACCTAACACAAGCGACTATGAGTATCATCACCGTTTTAAAAGACGCGTTGTTACATATTTTTTATCCGCATATTTGCGCGGGTTGTGGTAGTGATATATTACCGGCCACCAGCCAGCTATGCGTCTCGTGTATTCATCAGCTGCCGATAACGGGTTTTGAAAATCAACCTGACAATCCTATTGAAAAAAAACTCACAGGGCGCATTGCATTTGGCAAAGCCACTGCCCAACTTTACTTTGACAAGCTTGCTCCGATTCAACAAATGATGCATGCGTTTAAGTATCGCGGCAATAAAGAGCTCGGACATCAGTTGGGCCTCATTATGGGCAACCAACTATTTCAAAGCAACCGCTTTCGCTATATGGAAGCGCTGATACCCTTGCCGTTGCATGAAAACAAACAACGGAAACGCGGCTATAACCAGGCCGCCATATTATGCCACGGCATCGCTGAAATATTAAAAATACCCGTATTAACCGACGTTGTTACAAGAAGCGAAGCCACCGATTCGCAAACGAAAAAAAACGCGATCGAACGGTGGGATAATATGAAAGGAAAGTTCGTTTTAAATGATGCGACATCAATTGAAAATAAACAAGTACTTTTAGTGGACGATGTGATTACAACCGGCGCCACTTTAGAAGCCTGCGCAAATGCATTGGCAGCAGCGGCTGGTGTTGGTATCCATATCGCAACCCTGTGTTGCGCATCAAAAATTTAAAGTATAAAAAATAGTTACACATGAAAACTTTACTACTCACGCTACTCCTTTCCTCTTCACTGTTCATCGCCAGCCCTATTTATAAATTTAAAGTAAATGGTTTGAGTGGCGGCACTATCGATTTCGCTGATTTCAAGGGAAAGAAAATCCTGATTGTAAATACGGCAAGCAAATGCGGCTACACCCCACAATATGAAGAACTGGAAGCGCTTTACAAAAAATACGGAAACAAAATCGCCGTGGTTGGGTTTCCGGCCAATAATTTTAAGAACCAGGAATCCGGCAGCAATGATGAGATTGCAGCCTTCTGCAAAAAGAATTATGGCGTAACCTTTCCAATGGCACAAAAAATATCGGTAAAAGGAGATGATATCGCGCCGATTTATAAATATCTCGTAGCCGAAGCAAAAAAGAAAGGCATTGAAGACCCTGTAAAATGGAACTTCACGAAATTTTTAATTGATGAGAAAGGGAATCTTGTTACCGTGTTTCCCTCTAAAGTAAAACCGATGAGCGACGATATTCTGAAATATCTCAACTAATTGTTTAACCGGATTTAAACCTAAAAACGCCGCTCCCTTCAACAAGGAACGGCGTTTTTATTTATGCAATACATTTCATTTACACGTCGTAGGTGGTCGAAGCAGTATCGCCGCCTCTTCCAGTCCAATTGGTATGAAAGAATTTTCCGCGCGGCTGATCCAACCTTTCATAGGTATGGGCGCCGAAATAGTCGCGCTGCGCCTGTAGCAGGTTGGCGGGCAACCTTTCAGTTCGATAACCATCGTAATAATTAATACCCGCACTTAAACATGGAACAGGAATTCCATTCAACATGGCAGTCGCCGTCACTTTTCTAAGACCGTCCTGGCAGGCTTGTATTTTTTCGGCAAAATAGGGATCAAGCAACAGGTTCGTTAGCTCCGGATTATTATCGAAAGCTTCTTTAATATTTCCTAAAAAGCGGGAGCGGATAATGCAGCCACCTCTCCACATCAATGCAATATTTCCATAATTTAATTCCCAACCATATTCTTCGGCTGCGGCCCGCATCATTTGATAGCCCTGGGCATAAGAAATAACTTTCGCCGCGTACAATGCATCGCGCAGCTGGTTGATAAATTCTTTTTTATCACCGCTGAACGATGGTTTCGGTCCGGCGGTTAATACTTTTGACGCCGCTACACGCTCGTCTTTCAGGGCAGATAAACATCTTGCAAAAACCGATTCTGTAATCAGCGTTAACGGGATGCCTAATTCCAGGGCCACGGTTCCTGTCCACTTGCCGGTTCCTTTTTGGCCGGCGGTATCTAAGATTTTGTCGATGATGGGCTGGCCATCTTCTTTATAAGCCAAAATGTCGCGGGTAATTTCGATCAGATAGCTGTCGAGTTCTCCTTCGTTCCATTCTTTAAATACTTCGTGCATTTCGTCCGCATTCATGCCCAGCACGTCTTTCATCAGTTGATAAACTTCGCAGATAAGCTGCATATCGCCATATTCGATACCATTATGAACCATTTTTACAAAATGGCCGGCGCCACCATCGCCTACCCAGTCGCAACAGGGAGCTCCGTCGTCTACCTTCGCCGCAATGCCCTGGAAGATTGGTTTCACCGCGTCCCAGGCATCTTTTGAGCCGCCCGGCATGATGGAAGGGCCCAGTAAAGCGCCTTCTTCACCACCCGAAACGCCGGTGCCGATATAACGCAACCCTTTGCTCTCGACGTATTTCACGCGGCGCTCTGTATCAGGAAAATGAGAGTTGCCTCCATCAATAATGATATCTCCTTTTTCAAGATACGGGATCAGCAGCTCGATAAAATCATCGACCGGCTTTCCGGCTTTGATCATCAGCATCACCTTCCGCGGTGATTTGAGCGAACGCACCAACTCTTCAATGGAATGAGCGCCGACAATGTTTTTCCCTTTCGCGCGGCCGTTCACAAAATTTTCTACTTTGTCAACGGTACGGTTATAGGCCGTCACCTGAAAACCTTTGCTTTCCATGTTTAAAATAAGGTTTTCCCCCATCACCGCCAGTCCTATTACGCCTATATCTGATAATGCTGCCATTTTGTTTGAAATTATGTTTGATTAAAAATGAATGCCAAATTTAATCTTCCACAACTTTAAAACCAATTAATTCTGTCCTCCATTTTTATCAGATTGTGAAGCAACGGTTTTTTTCAACAAAACGATATAGGCCGGAAAATGATCGCTGTAGCCGCCACGGTAGGTATCGCCGCTATAGGAACGCATGGGATAGCCTTTATATTTCCCCATGGTTTCGACCAGGAATGCAGGTTTAAAAATTCGATGCTGATAATAAAAAAAGCCGGGTTGGTCTCTGTTTAAAAAAGAAGCGGAAAAAATAATCTGGTCAAATAAACTCCACGCATCCTGATAAGCAAGCGTACCTGATCCGCTTCTATACATTTTGATCCATGGGTTATATAATTCGTCCGGGTTAACCAAAGCCTTATTGTCCGTAGCCTTCAGCCCGTTCGTTATGCTTCTATTGAGAGGGTCGTCGTTAAAATCGCCCATAACAATCATTTTTGCAGACGGATCAATAATCCACAGAGAATCCATAAATGCTCTTACGGTTTTAGCGGCCATCATGCGCGCCGGTTCGGTTCTTTTTTGCCCACCCGACCTGCTGGGCCAATGATTGACAAACACATTGACGCGTTCGCCATCCAGCTTTCCTTTCACCCACAAAATATCCCTTGTATAAATGGCTTCTTTTGAGCGCGCAGGAATGGGCACATAAATGCGCCTGCTCTTTTCAACTTTAAAATATTTGGGGTTATAAACCAGCGCCACATCCACACCCCGGAAGTCCCGCGAATCGTAGTGCACATATTGATAATGCCGCGGCCTGATCAAAGGATGGCGCAACAGTGTGTCCAGCACCATTTTGTTTTCAACTTCAGCAAGGCCGATTAATGCAGCACCATCAGGATTTGTTTGGGCTCCTATCAGCGCAATTACCTGCGCGATTTTTCCCAGCTTGTCATTAAAAACCTGTCGGGTATACGCTTTGCGGCCACTCGGCGTAAAACTAACGTCATCATTGCTCCCATGAAAAATTGTGTCGTAGAAATTTTCAATATTATAAAAGGCAACAACAGCGCTCTTGTAGGTTGATTGTGCACGGGATGTAAAAAGGCTAAAAAAAATTAGCAGCAGCATCATTAATAGCTTCATATGCCATAGGTTATGTTTTCAAAAATAACCTACTGAACTAAAAAAAAATAGATTTCATCTTATATTTTTTTTATATTTATACCTGCTAACTATGAGAAAAGTTTCTTTTTTATGTGCCCTTTTTACGGGCACTTTTGCGTTTGCATATGCTCAGCGCAGCACGTCATCAAAAGATACCATTCCCAAAGCTGACACAGCATTTTTTGAGACAAAGGCTGAAGCAGGCAATGGTTTTCCGGTTTTAAGGATTACCGATGACGAGCTCGACGGCGGCGGTATGACCGCAGTTTCTTCTATATTAACGGCAGGCCGCGATCCCTTTCTTTCTGCGGCGGCTTTCAATTTTAGTGCGCTGCGTTTCAGGCTGCGCGGATATGAATCAAACGCAAACGCCGTTTATCTCAATGGCATTAACTTCAACGGGCTGGACAACGGGTTTACTCCTTTCGGATTATGGGGCGGATTGAACAGTGTGACCCGCCCACAACAAAATAGCTATGGCCTCCAGGCGAACGATTTTAGCTTCGGCACATCAGGCCTTAACACTTATGTTGACCTGCGGGCGGGATCCCAGCGGGTACAAACACAATTGGGCTACGCTTTCTCAAACAGAAGTTACCGCCACCGCCTTACTGTGCACCACAGCTCAGGGTTTAACAGGAGAGGTTGGGCTTATAGCCTGGCGGCAACAACGCGATACGCCAACGAAGGCTATGTGCCCGGCAGCTATTATGAAAGTGCGAGCTACTACGCGGCGATCGATAAAAAATTAAAAGGCAGGGATATTTTGTCGCTGGTAGCATTCGGCGCGCCCACCGAAACCGGCCGGCAGGGCGCCGCCGTGCAGGAAGCGAGAGAGCTGTCTGGCTCGAATTATTATAATCCGTCCTGGGGATATCAGGGTGGTAAAAAAAGAAATGCAAATGTGCTCCGCAGTTTTCAGCCGGTTTTTATGGGCATGTACGACTATCGCCCAAGCGCCGATACAAGGTGGTTTACACAAGTGGCGTATATGTTCGGGAAGCGGCGCAACAGCGCGTTAGACTGGTATAATGCGCCTGACCCGCGGCCAGATTATTACCGCTACCTGCCCAGCTATCATGCGCGTGAAAATGAGGTTATTCATCAATCGCTTTTAAATTTCTACCAAACAAATCCTGATGCACTGCAAATTCAATGGGACCAACTTTATGAAGCTAACCGCAGCAATATACAGACTGTTTATGACGCAGATGGCATTGCCGGCAACGAGGTGTCGGGCAAACGTTCGGTATATATTTTGTCTGACAGGGTGAATGATTCGAAGCGATTCTTTGCAAATACACTTTATCAAACCAGGTTAAATGCGGCAACTACTTTAAACATTGGCGCCAGTTATCAGCAACAAATCAACCACTATTACCAGGAAGCGAAGGATTTGCTGGGTGGCGATTTCTGGGTCAACATCAACCAGTTTGCCGAGCGCGATTACCCCAACGACCCGAAGGCCGTGCAACACGACCTGGATCAACCCAACCGTATTATTACGAAAGGGGAGCAATATGGATACAACTACCGCATCCATACCACACAATCCTCGGCGTGGGCGCAGTTATGGTTTAAATTAAACCGATGGGATGCGTTTATCGCCGGCCGCGTATCGAGCCATAATTTTTTCAGAACGGGCCTTAACCGGAACGGGCTATTTGATGAAAAATCGGTGGGAAAATCAGTGACACATAGCTTTATCAACCGGGCCACAAAAGCCGGTATCACTTTTAAACTCAATGGCCGGAAATATTTCTTTCTCAACGGCGCTTACCGCACCGAAGCCCCTTTGTTTGAAAACGCTTTTATATCGCCGCGCACGCGCAATGCGGTGCAGCAAACATTAAAAAACGAAATTTTCCTTTCCGGCGAAGCCGGATACAAACTCATTACACCACGAGTAAAATCAAATATCACCGGCTACTACACGACCTCGCGGGATGGCATCGATGTACTTACATTTTACCACGATCAGTTTCGGAATTTTGTGAACTACGCCCTGAGCGGCATTAATAAAGTCTATTTCGGCCTGGAGTTGGGGACAGAAGTGAAGCTATCGCCAACACTGAGTTTTAACGGCGCCGCGTCGTTGGGAAGGTTTTATTATGACAGCAGGCAACGTGCCACGGTTACGGTGGACAACAGCGCCGAGGTGCTGGCAACACAGACCATTTATCTAAAAAATTTTAGAATTCCTTCGACACCCCAAAACGCTTACAGCGCCGGCTTCTTCTACCGATCGCCCCGCTATTGGTATATAAGCCTGACGGGGAACTATTTTGATAATATGTGGCTAAGCCCCAATCCGCTGCGCCGGACAGCAGATGCAATCGCCGACGCCGATCCGGAAATGCCATCATCGGCGGAAACAAAAAGCGCCATTCTTGCCCAGGAAAAATTTGACGAACAGTTTACCATTGATTTTTTTGGTGGATGGAGCAAACTTTTGCCACGCGGTTATTACATCCGCGGCCGGCGAACCTATCTTTTATTCAATATTGGCATCAATAATATTTTAAATAATAACACCATTCGCTCGGGAGGCTTTGAGCAGCTGCGCTTTGATTTTGAAGGGAAGAACGTGCACAAGTTTCCTCCAAAATACTATTACGCTTACGGGATGAATTTCTTTGCCAGTATAGGCCTCCGTTTCTAACTACTGCTGCGTTAATGCATCAAAAAAGATATGCTGATGAAACGTTCATGACAAGTTCTATTCGACCATAAAATCATAAAAAATACACGAATGAAAAATCATTGCTTCACTAAATACTGGCTCACGATCTTACTTGCAGTTTACCTGCTTTCGTGCAACCGAAGTTTCGATGCGCCGCCCGAAAACGCGGATCCGGAAATAAATGCCACGCTTTCCATAATGGATTTAAAAGCGCGGTACACTGCGATCGGAGATTTTAAACGCATTGAAGATGAGCAAATCATATCGGGCATTGTGATCGCTGACGACCACACAGGCAATTTCTATAAACAGATTGTTATTCAGGATGAAACCGGCGGCATACCAGTATTGCTCGATGCGAATAATGTGTACACGCAATTCCCCGTAGGGCGAAGGGTTTTTATTCGTTTAAAGGGAATGATGTTGGGCGATTATGGAGGCACCATCCAAATCGGCCTTGATTCAACCCGTTCCAGCGATGGGCGTTACCTCAACCTGGAAGGGATCCCTGCATCTTTATTTGACGTATATATCGCTAAAGGGTCTTTTAATAATGTTGTAACACCAAAATTAATCCAACCGGCCGATTTCTCTAAAAATATCAACGATCCGCTATTGAGCACACTGGTGCAGATTAGCGGCGCTGAGTTCAGAGACGCCGATATCGAAAAAACTTACGCCGACCCGTCCAAGAAAGTAAGTGCTATCAACTTCCCGATTTCAACTTGTGATAAACAAAGTATCTTGCTGCGCAACAGCAGCTATGCGACGTTTGCGGGCTTCCCTCTGCCCGACGGAAACGGCGTTATAACCGGTATTCCCAGCATTTTTAACGGCATGCCCCAGCTCTTTATACGCGACACCGCTGATATTCAGTTTAATGGAACGCGCTGCAGCGGGCAGGTCGCGATACCCACTTTAAAAACCATCGAATCCATAAAATCTTACGCCACCGGCGATTCTTCTATCCCTGCCGGTGTTTTTATAAAAGGTATTGTCATTAGCGACCGCAACAATGAGGCGGCCGGGAATTATCGGCTGCAAGATGCTACCGGCGGCATCCAATTAAGATTTAGCCCTTCTGCCAATCCGAACGCGAACGTCGGCGATTCGTTGACCGTCACGGTAGGCGGACTGGCACTCAGTCAATTCAATGGCGGCCTGCAAATTAATAACATAGCACTCGCGAGCCAATCGGGAACCGGAGTGATTGAGCCGAAAATCGCAACCATCGAGACTTTGATCGCTAATAACAGACTTTGGGAATCGACGGTGGTGACCGTCCGAAACGTTACCATTGAGGCAGATTATTCCAATAATAGCGGCACTAATTATATTATTTCGGACAGCACGGGGCAGGTCAGTTCTTTTGTACGCAACACATCCGGCATCATCGTGCCCGCCCATGCAGCGAGTATTACGGGTTATCTGTCCCTTTTCCAATCTACAGGCAGCGCGCCTGCCGAAACGCAAATAACCCTGCGCGGCCAAAGCGATATTGAAGGTGGCAAAGGCGGCCCGTTTGTCGCACTATACGACTTCGCCGATGTTAAAAACTCCACAGGTGTGAGCGACCCCACCCCACCGCCGTCGGTCGAGGGGCTTCAATTCAGCTATTTTAGGGCAGTGGGCGTGAGCGACAACTCATCTGCTTCCGGAAGGTTTTCATTTAAGTCTTGGCCAACCGGCGCTGTAAACGGCTCTGATGATTTTACAGGATCCATCGATGCAGGAAAATATTATGAAGTCGTGATAACGCCGGCCCCCGGCACGATAATGGACTTGTCGAGCATCAGTTTTACTTTTCAACGCTCGGGGACCGGCGTGCGCCAGGCCGTCGTACGATCGGACAAAGATGGCTTTGCCTCCAATCTTCCCATATCTATCGATCCGGAAAATGACAAACTGTCGATCGCAACGCCCAATATTTTTCAACTTACGGACGCCACCACAACCGGCCAAAACGGCTGTGTCGTTATACTGAGCGGGGCTTATAGTAACATGGATGCCGCCGTGCATTTCCGCTTTTATGGATTAAACGCCGAAAGCGCGGGCGGTTCGTTCAGTATCGATAACGTAAGATTTGAAGGCATCGTACGCCAGAGCGATTGATGGCGCTATCACTGATGATCTCGCATCAAAAGTGTAGCTTCGTGGCTTTTTTAGCAATGAGTACAAAGCAATCCTGGTTTGCAACCGGCATCTTTTTCGCCATCCTCTGGCCTTCGGCCTCAACAGCCACCAAGCTCGCGCTTTCCAGCGGGCAACCCTTGGTAGTGGCCTGTTGCAGGTTCGCCATAGCAGCTTGCATCATGCTTTTTATCGCTCATGTTATCCGAAGAAAAAGATTACCGAGGCGAGAAGAATGGAAGCAATTAGCCATTTACGGCCTGCTCAATATCAGCGTTTATTTGGGATTGTATGTTATTGCTATGGAAGAAGTCACCGCGAGCATCGGCGCGCTAACGGTCGCCGCAAGCCCGGTGTTTATAAGTTTTCTTTCATTTATTCTTTTGAAGAAGCCGATCAGCGTCCCTATTCTGCTGGCTTTGCTGATTTGCATTTCGGGATTTGTGGTGGTGGCCTGGCCGCTGATTGGAGCAGCAACAGTCACCGTCAGAGGGCTGTCGCTCCTGATCGTCAGCATGTTTTCATATTCGATTGGCACGATTTATTTTTCGTCTAAACAATGGAACGGCCTGCATTTACTAACCATCAATGGCTGGCAAACACTGATGGGCGGACTGTTTCTGTTGCCATTTATGTTCTTCACCTATCAAAGCAGCGCCAATCATTTTAATTATAATTTTTGGATGGGCACTATTTGGCTGGCGCTGCCGGTTTCCATCGTGGCCGTCTTATTATGGTTGAAACTTATTCAGCAAGATCCGGTAAAAGCAGGGCTGTGGCTGTTTTTATGCCCCGTGTTCGGCATTTTAATCGCCGTCTTGTTAATGAAAGATAAGATAAGCGCATTTACCGTAGCTGGTGTTCTGCTCGTATTATTGGGGCTGGCCATTAGCCATTACGGAAAAAGAAAATTCAGCATTCCTTTCAGGCGTTACATTTTTAGAAATTAAAAATCGTCAATGCTTAATTTTACTGTATAATTTTTTTATTTGGAGAAAGAAGAAAAAATATACTTTTTGTCAGATTTTCATCTGGGCGTTCCATCCTACGAGCAAAGCCTGGCTAGAGAAAAGCTGATCGTCCGTTTTTTAACAGAAATAGAAGTTGACGCCACGGAAATATTCATTGTGGGCGACATGTTCGACTTTTGGTATGAGTATAAGTTCGTGGTGCCAAAAGGATATACGAGGCTGTTGGGGAAACTTGCACAGCTATCGGATAACGGTGTGAAACTGCATTTTTTTGTGGGCAACCATGATATGTGGATGAATGATTATATGCAGCGGGAGTTGAACATGGAAGTTTATTTCGAACCTCATGAATTTGAATGGTATGGGAAAAAGTTCCTGATCGGCCACGGTGATGGTTTAGGTCCGGGCGACAAAGGCTATAAGCGATTGAAAAAGATTTTCAGAAATCCTGTTTGCCAATGGGCCTTTGGCGTATTGCCTCCGCAAATCGGCATGGGCGTCGCTAACTACATGAGCCGGCGCAGTCGCGCCAAAACCGGACAATCCGAAGAAGTTTTTTTGGGCGAAGAAAAAGAATGGCTCGTTCAGTATTGCCGGCAACAATTGGAGCAAAAGAAATATGATTTTTTTGTTTTTGGACACCGCCATCTGCCGATCGATTTTCGTCTTACCGCCGAATCAAGATATATTAATCTCGGAGACTGGATCAGCTTTTTCACCTACGCCGTGTTTGACGGTTCGGAAATGAGGCTTGCCTCGTATAAAAACAATGAACAAAAAATAATACGTAATTGGTAAGATTTCTTTTTACGATAGTTTGCCTGTGTTTTTGCTGCCATTTGCTTACTGCGCAGGAATTGTCTGTCTCGCAGAAAATAAAAACGGTTCCCGGCCGGTATCACTCTTTTTCGCTGGACAATCTTGATAATATTTATTTGCTGTCGGTAAGCAACCAGCTTAAAAAGCTTAATGCCAACGGCGATTCTGTTTCCGTTTTCAATGAAATAAAAAAATTCGGCGCTGCAACATTGGTGGATGTTTCCAACCCTGTAAAGATTTTATTGTATTACAAAGGATTTGCAACTATTGTGGTGCTTGATGGTATGCTCAACCGGAAAAATACCATTGACCTGCGAAAAAAGGGAATGTTTAACGTTACGGCTGTGGGCTTATCTTACGACGGAAAAATATGGTTGTACGACGATATGGAAAATGTTTTGAAAAAATTGAACGACGAAGGGGAGATCATTTTTCAAACGGCAGACTTCCGGCAAATCTTTGACAAGGCCCTGGCTCCTACTAAGATCTACGATCAAAACCAATACGTGTACTTATATGATTCTTTACAGGGCCTTTTTGTATTTGACTATTATGGAAGTTTTAAAACAAGAATTGATATAACGAAATGGGCCAATATCAGCATCGGCAAAGACTGGATTTTGGGCACTTCCAACCAAGTACTCAACCGGTATAACATCAATGGTTTTAGTTTTGATAAAAGGAATGTTCCCGCTGCGCTTCAGCCTTTTAAACAGCTATTTTTTAAAGAAAAGAAATTATACGTTTTAAGGGAAGAGGGCCTCGACATTTATGAGGCGGCATTCAACGAATAAAAATGGGGCCGATCCTAAACCAGCCCCATTTTATAACGTATCTCCTAAATTATTATTTCAAATCAAACCGATCGAGATTCATCACCTTGTGCCATGATGCCACAAAGTCTTTCACGAACTTTTCGTTCCCATCAGCGCTGGCATACACTTCAGCAACAGCTCTCAATTCAGCGTTTGAGCCAAACACCAAATCAGCGCGGGTAGCCGTCCACTTCGGTTGACCTGTTTTGCGGTCATTTCCTAAATACAACTCTTTGTCTGAGCCCATTGCTTTCCATGCCGTGTTCATATCCAATAGGTTGATGAAAAAATCATTGGTAAGCTGCCCGGGGCGCGATGTGAAAACACCGTGGGCCGACCCGTCGAAATTGGCGCCCAATACACGCAAGCCACCAACCAGCACAGTCAGCTCAGGTGCAGTAAGCGTCAACAATTGAGCTTTATCGATCAACAGCGCCTCGGTTAAAGCGCCCAATTTGGAGCTGCGATAGTTTCGGAAACCATCTGCCAGCGGCTCCATATATTCGAAAGATGCTACATCGGTTTGTTCCTGCGAAGCATCGGTTCTTCCCGGAGTGAATGGTACCGTTACAGTGTGACCCGCCGCTTTGGCTGCTTCCTCAATCGCTGCGCATCCTGCCAGTACAATCAAATCTGCCAGAGAAACTTTTTTACCACCAGTTTGCTCTTTGTCGAAGGTCGCCTTTATATTTTCTAAAGCCGACAACACTTTTGCCAGCTGGGCCGGGTTATTTACTTCCCAATCTTTTTGCGGAACTAAACGAACACGGGCACCGTTAGCGCCGCCTCTTTTATCGCCGCCGCGGAAGGTAGACGCAGAAGCCCACGCGGTGGAAACCAATTCACCAATGGTAAGGCCCGTTGCTAATATTTTAGATTTTAAAGCAGCAATGTCGGCGTCGCCGATTAGTTCGTGATCCACTTCAGGAATCGGATCCTGCCAGATCAGAATTTCTGCGGGAACTTCTTTGCCCAGGTAACGGGCGCGAGGCCCCATATCTCGGTGCGTAAGTTTAAACCAGGCCCGCGCAAAGGCATCTGCGAAAGCATCAGGATTATCTAAAAATTTTCTTGAGATCTTCTCATAAACCGGGTCAAATCTTAAAGAAAGATCGGTTGTAAGCATGGTTGGCAAATGCTTTTTCGAAGCATCGTAAGCATCGGGAATAATCGGTGCTGCGTTTTTAGCCACCCATTGATGCGCGCCGGCCGGACTTTTGGTAAGCTCCCATTCAAAAGCGAAAAGATTTTCAAAGAAATTATTACTCCATTTTGTAGGAGTCGTCGTCCAGGTCACTTCCAGGCCGCTCGTAATCGTATCGGGGCCTTTGCCGCTTGCGTAGCTATTGCTCCATCCAAAACCCTGAGCCTCTATATCAGCCGCTTCAGGCTCTTTGCCTACATGCGCGTCAGCCGGGGCGGCGCCATGTGTTTTACCAAATGTATGGCCGCCCGCAATCAAAGCCACCGTCTCTTCATCGTTCATTGCCATACGGCCAAAGGTTTCGCGTATATCTTTGGCAGCCAGTACAGGATCAGGATTTCCGTCGGGCCCTTCGGGGTTCACATAGATAAGGCCCATGTGAGCCGCCGCCAATGGTTCTTCGAGTTGGCGCGAATGAATAACGCCTTTGGGATCCTCATCAGATGAAACAATACCGTGACCTTCAACGCCGGGAACGCCTTTAGCATAACGGTCTTCGTTGCCGAGCCAGGTATTTTCAGAACCCCAGTAAACGTCTTCGGCCGGCTCCCACACATCTTCGCGGCCACCCGCAAAGCCAAAAGTTTTGAAGCCCATCGATTCAAGCGCTACATTTCCCGCCAGGATCATCAAATCGGCCCAAGAAATTTTGTTGCCATATTTTTGTTTGATCGGCCATAACAAGCGGCGCGCTTTATCAAGGCTTACATTGTCGGGCCAGCTATTCAGCGGAGCAAAGCGTTGTTGCCCCTGACCGGCGCCGCCACGACCGTCGTGAATGCGGTAAGTTCCGGCGCTGTGCCAGGCCATGCGTATAAACAGTCCGCCATAGTGGCCAAAATCAGCGGGCCACCAATCCTGCGAATCTGTCATAAGATGGGTTAAATCACTTTTCACCGCATCCAGATCGAGGCTTTTAAAGGCTTCCGCATAATCAAAAGATGCATCCATCGGATCGGATAAAGAGGAATGCTGGCGTAGAATATTTACTTTAAGCTGATTCGGCCACCAGTCGCGGTTTTTAGTTCCTCCACCGCCGATATTTTGTTTCATGGACCCATTGTGAAAAGGGCATTTACTGATGTCGTTAGAATCTTTTTCCATTAGATAGTTTTTTTGAATATAATAAGTTATGGCCAGCTTACGCCGACGGAGCACAAACATAAGGCTTAACCGGTATAATCAAAATCGATTAAATCTATATTTCGATAGCTGGAAACTATAATTACGGCCCTAACAAGAGCCATCGACCGTGCCGGTTATAATGCCGCCGAAAAAATCATGAACGCCGTCAGATTGCGGCAAAAAGTTTTAGCGAAAAATCAGTTTGCTACAACAGATTTCTTGTTTATCTGCGCTTGTATATAATCGTAGAAATCCTGGAATGTTACCAACGGAAGGAAATCGCCCGGCTGCACTTTAAAATGAAAGTTACTTTCAAGCGCGACAACAAGATCGATATAATCAAGGCTATCGAGGTCGAGCACTTCTTTAAGGCTGGCATTTGGTGTTATAGATGACGCTTCAGCCTCAAATTCATCAATCAAAAATGAGTTAGTTTTTTCTATTATTTCCTCTATTGTCATAGTTGCCACTTTTTTGCCTCCATCAGGCAGCGCTACCCATAATCTTTTTTATGAGAAGCGTTTTACAATCAGGGTAGAATTGGTTCCCCCAAATCCAAAAGAATTGGACAAAAATACGTTTATATTTTTTTTCGTCGTATTTTTTATAATATTAAGATGTTGGGTATCGGCGTCCGGATTTTCAAAATTGATATTCGGTGCGATAAAATCGTTGTGCATCATCAGCGAGGAATAAACGATTTCGCTGGCGCCTGCCATCCAACATTCATGGCCGGTCATTGATTTCGTGGAACTTACGGGCGTATGCAGCCCATTGAATACTTCATGAATAGCTCGGGCTTCGCTCGCGTCGCCCGCCGGCGTGCTCGTAGCGTGGGCATTAATATAATCGATCGCTTCGGGCTGTAGATCGGCATCCTGCAACGCCATTTTGAGCGATTTGGCAGGACCTGCAACCGTTGGATTACTGATATGCTCCCCATTAGACGAGAACCCATAGCCAATGATCTCACCGATAATAGTCGCGCCCCGCCTTTGTGCGCTTTCCAAACTTTCGATAACAAGCGTAGCCGCCCCTCCGCTGGGAATCAATCCGTCGCGATCCTTGTCGAACGGCCGGCTGGCTTTTTCAGGTTCGGTTTCGTTTACGGAGAATGCACCCAAGGCGTCAAAAGTACCCATCGACAGGTGGTTAATTTCCTGCGCGCCGCCGGCAATGATACAATCCTGGAGCCCCATTTTGATCAATACATAAGCCAGGCCAATAGCGTGGGAGCCACTCGCGCAGGCCGCGCTTACGGTTAGGTTGATCCCTTTCAACTTGAAAATGGTGGCGAGGTTCATCGTTACTGTAGAATTGAGCGTTTGAAAAACCGCAGCCGACCCCACCAGCATCGTATCCTTTTTTTCTCTGATCAAATCGGTGGATTCGATCACCGCCTTGGCCGAACTGTCGTTGCCATATAAAATACCAGGCTGCAGCTGCGCAATTACCGCTTCGTCTATATTCGCGTTTTTTAAAGCTTCTATCGTTGCCATATAAGCATATTCTCCTTCCTCCGGCAACATGATCCGGGAGCGACGATCGAGCAGGCCTTTCAGGGAAGGGCGCTCCACCCATCCGGTTAAAGCCGAACGGTATCCAAATTCTTTGCGAACGGGGTCAAACCTAATACCCGATTTGCCGGCTTTTAAAGACTCCGTTACCTCCTCAAGGTTCTTTCCGATGCAGGAATAAATGCCCATCCCGGTGATCACCACTCTTTTCATCCTAATATTTTTTATGTTTTTATTTTTATTGGTCGTATGCCTGCCTGTCGGCAGACGGCAGGATGTTGCCCAAAAATCATCCTGGCCCGGGCAGCTTTTATTTAGTAATTTTTATAGTCATTCATTCTTTATCTAACTGGCAGCGATAATACCGGCGGCAAACGCACACACCTTTTTATCTTCCACAATTACAAAAGTAATATGATTTATAATTTGAGATTAAAACCCGTAACTGATAATTTACCGCGCCGCTGCCACATTTCTTATAATGAAAGCGTCTTTGCTTACGCAGGAAAGGTATAGATGGCAAAAACCGTCATTTGGCTGCCTCGGTGATGCGGATGGTTCTGTCGCGGCGCCTTATGAATGGTTGCACGCAGTTTAAAGTTTTATAAATTATTAGGATAAAACCCCTTAAAGGCTAAAGTTTTGTAAACCGCTGTGTAAATCGCTTTTTACCATCATCCTGAAGAAAATATTTGTATCATTTTTAAACCTTATTCTATGACATGTTATAAAAAGGACAAGAAGTAAAATTGGAAACGTCTTTTAATCAGATAACATGTCGCAAAATCAACAAAAATTACACAAACATGAAAAAAGTATTTACAGTAGTTGCGCTTTTAACATCTATGGCGCTTTTCGCTCAAACCGGAGAAAAAAACTTCATCGATAAAAATTACATTGAAGTAACAGGTAAATCGGAAATGGAGTTTACCCCTGACAAAATTTATATCCAGGTGTTGCTGAATGAAAAGGACAGCAAAAATAAAAATGCAATTTCCGAACAGGAAAGGCAGATGCTTCAGAAACTTCAGTCGCTGGGCATCGACACTAAAAAAGACGTGATGATAAAAGACCTGGCGAGCAATCTTAAAAACGGATTTTTATCAAAAGATGTGTTATTAAGCAAGCAATATCAGATTATCGTTCACGACGGCAAAACCGCAGGGCAAGTGTTTCTGGCGCTTGAAGAAATAGGCCTTTCCAACGCCAACATTGAGAAACTGGAAAGCTCTAAAATAGAGGAATACCGGCAGGAAGTAAAAATAAAAGCCATTAAAGCGGCAAAAGAAAAAGCACAATTGCTAACCGAAGCGATCGGGCAAAATGCCGGAAAAGCGCTTTTTATCCAGGAGCAAAATGTTTTTGCAAGACCCGTTTATGCCAACACAGTAATGTATGAAGCGAAGGCCAGAGGCGCTGCCGATGCCGCCGACCTGAACTTCGAAAACCTGAAAGTTGAAGCCACCGTGGTATGCAGGTTCGAGATCCTGTAAACGCCTGTTATCTTATACGAAAAAAGCGAGTCCGACAGGGGGCTCGCTTTTTTAATCACTATCATTGACGGTTATTTAGCGGCTTCAAATTTTTCAGCCACTTTATCCCAGTTGATCACATTCCAGATAGCGCTCAAATACGCCGGTCTTTTGTTTTGATAATTCAGGTAATAAGCATGCTCCCACACGTCGATCCCCAAAACGGGTGTTCCTTTTACCTCTGCAATGTCCATCAATGGATTGTCCTGGTTAGGAGTTGAAGTCACTTCCAGCTTGCCGTCTTTTACGATTAACCAAGCCCATCCGCTACCAAATCGAGTGGCGCCGGCCGCATTTACTTTCTCTTTCAAACCGTCGAGCGATCCGAAAGTTTCGTTAATAGCTGTTGCTAACGCACCTGAAGGCTCTTTCGCGCCGCCCGGTGTCAAAATTTCCCAAAAGAAAGTATGATTCCAGTGACCGCCGCCGTTGTTGCGAACAGCCGGAGAAATCGATCCAGCGCTTGCTACCAAATCTTCTAACGATTTGTCGGCATGTTCCGTTCCGTCGATGGCTTTATTTAAATTATCAACATAAGCCTGATGATGTTTATCATGATGGATTTCCATTGTCTGTGCGTCAATATGTGGTTCCAGCGCTTCTTTCGCGTATGGAAGGGCAGGTAAACTAAATGCCATGATTGTAGAGTTTTTTATAATGATTAAATAAATGTTTGCTTGGCAATATAACAAATTTAAAACGAGATAGTTGAATCCATGCCTTGGGGCGCAAATACTATTCCAAAACTTAAAGTGTATTATTTACATTTTAATAACTTATATTTAACATATCCTTAAAACTAAAAATTCTGCATTTTATGAAGAGGAAAATGATCTATGCTTCTCTCCTGCTGCTCCTTTTTTGTCCCCTCGTCCTACTTGCGCAAAACCGAAAAATAAGCGGCACGGTAAAAGATAATGCCGGCAGCCCTATTCCCGGGGCTACCGTCGCTGTAAAAGGCACGGGCAACGCTGTCTCCGCAGACTCCGGCGGAATTTTCGAAATCGAAATAGCGCCGGACAATGTCGTTTTAGAAATTACAGCGGTTGGCTTTGAGCCTGCCGAAGTTTCTGTCGGGACGGAAAATTTTGTTGAGGTTGTGCTGACGCAGGATGCTACCGCCAAAATGGACGAAGTGTTTGTCGTAGCCTATGGCACCGCCAAAAAAAGTACTTATACCGGTGCCGCAGCGGTGGTAGATGCTGAAAAAATCAAAGACATTCCCACCACTTCTTTTGAAAATGCTTTAAATGGCCGCGTGGCAGGCTTGCAGGTTACACAAACTTCGGGGCAGGCCGGTTCTACACCTTCGGTGCGGATTCGCGGGATTGGTTCTATGAACGCTTCACAGGATCCTCTCTATGTTGTCGACGGGGTCCCTATTACATCAGGCTCTGGCGGCCAGTCGGGCGATTACCTCTACACCAGCAATAATATCATGAGCAGCATCAATCCTGATGATATTGAGTCGGTGACCGTTTTGAAGGATGCGGCAGCGGCTTCGCTGTATGGATCGAGAGCTGCTAACGGCGTCATCATTGTCACCACCAAGAAAGGGAAAATAGGCGCCCCCACAGTTAGCTTCAAAACCTCTTATGGCTTTTCGCCCAGTTGGGCTACCGACAATTATGAATCGGCCGATGTGCAGGCCCAGGTGAATATGCTCTACCAGGTTTTTTACGATTATAATATTACAGGAGGCAGAACGGAAGACTTTGCCAACAGCAATTCCCTAAGCCGGCTTAACACCAAGTTTAATAAGCATGGCTATTTTTTTGAAACAAGCGGCAACGGCCGTTATGAAAACGTGATGATCAAAGGGATGACCGACGGAATGGTGAATCGCGAAGGGCAATACTTCAACTGGGATGATGTTCTGTTTAGAACCGGCTATTTCACTACCAACGATCTGTCGGTTAGCGGCGGCACGGACAAAACCAAATATTATTCCTCCATCTCTTATACCAAAGATCAAAGCAGAATTGCCGTAAACGACTTTGAACGGGTAGCGGGCCGCGTAAACGTAAGCCAGAAGATCGGAAAACTGTTCGAGTTATCCACCAATGTCGGCATCAGCAAAGACGACAAATCCGGCTTTAACGACACGCGCAATACCGGCGGCAACTATCTCTACCAGTCGCGCAATCTTTTATGGCCGCTCTACTGGCCTACCGATTATAAAACCGGCCTGCCTTTTACGGCAAGGTTTGGAAGCCTCGCCCAGAACAATGTGTATTATGATAACGAATGGGAAAATAATGCAGGTAAATTGAACGTCTCTGCGGTGGAGGCTTTGACCGTCAACCTGTATGACGGCCTTACCGCCAAAACTATTTTTTCCTATAACAACTCTCAGGTGAAAGAACATATTTATTATAGCGCCAAACATTTCAACGGGCAGGTGACCAACGGCGCTGTGCATGAACTAACAACCAATTACAATAAAATCGTATCCTCCACAACGCTGAATTACAATAAAACATTTGGCCTTCACAGTATTGGCGCGCTTGCCGGGTATGAGGCAGAGAAAAACCTGACCGATTTTATGCGTTCGTCGGGAACTGATCTTCCTTCAAGTGCGCTTCACACCGTTGTAACGGCCGGCCAGACCAATGCCAGCGCCTACAATTGGGGCTACAACATGCAATCTTTTTTATCCAGGGCAGAATATAATTATGACCAGCGGTATTTTCTTTCGGCCTCTTAT
The DNA here is from genome assembly GCF_039652435.2 of Niabella insulisoli. Taxonomy (GTDB): domain Bacteria; phylum Bacteroidota; class Bacteroidia; order Chitinophagales; family Chitinophagaceae; genus Niabella; species Niabella insulamsoli. The sequence continues at coordinate 4,107,372 of NZ_CP190246.1, forward strand.
CGCCGCGATGGAAATTCCCGCTTTGGCCCTTCCAACCGCTGGGCGAACTTTTGGTCGATCGGTGGCGCCTGGAATATTTACAAAGAAGCCTTTCTTAAAGATAACAACCTGATCAGCGACCTTCGGTTGAGGGGGTCTTATGGTATTAACGCCACACTTCCTACTGCTAATTACGGCTGGAGAACGCTTACCGGTTTTACTGATAAATATATGGAGCAGGCCGGAGGCAGCGTGATTTCTATAGCCGATGCTAACTTAACCTGGGAAACGAATTACAACACCAATATCGCACTTGAGTTTGGCTTGTTGCAGCAGCGCATTACCGGTTCGGTAGAATACTTTAACCGCGACTCGCGAGATCTGCTGCAGGACGTACCCATTTCAATGGTGACCGGTTTTGGCTCTACTTTGAGAAATGTGGGCGAAATCAATAATCACGGGATAGAAATCAACCTTGGCGTTGACGTGATCCGAAAGAATGACTTTGTATGGAATATTGGTTTTAATGCAACCGCACTGAAGTCGAGCGTTACAAAACTCTACAAACAGGAAGGCGCGCCGGCTGGCCAGGATATCATCTGGAACGATCCCACCGGCGGTGATGCCCGCGCACAATTCATTTATCGCGAGGGCGAATCCACCCTATCTTTTTATGGATATGAATGGGCGGGCGTTGATCCGTCAAACGGGAAAAATGTGTGGTATGTGAATGACGCGGACGACCCCGGCGCCGGCGATTTCGAATTTAACGGACGGGGCGCCACCTACACTTACAGCGCCGCAAACAGAAAAATTATCGGAGACGGCATTCCTGATGTATATGGCGGCATTACAACAGATCTTGAGTGGAAAGGCCTCGCGCTAAACCTCAACCTTATCTATAAACTCGGGGGAAACCTGTATGACGGCGCTTTTAAAGATGTTGCTGACGACGGTTATTATTGGGAGCGGATCCGCTCGGCGTATTATTACGAAAACATGTGGACAGATAACAACAACGGCGGCACCCTGCCAAAACTAAGCGGCAGCGATCTGACAGATCCCATGCAATACAGCACCCGCCAGTTGCATAACGCGTCATTTCTGCGTTTAAAGAACACAACGCTGTCTTACCGGCTGCCGGGATCATTGCTTCAAAAAGTGCATCTCAGCAGCACCCGCCTGTTTTTTAATGCCACCAATCTGCTTACGTTTTCAAAGTATAAAATAGCCGATCCGGAAGTGAATCAATATGCAACGAGGGGCTGGGAAGTGCCCTTTGCAAAAACCTTCACGTTCGGCCTCGAAGTGAATTTTTGATAAACAGAAAACCATCATTCTGAATGATCGAAAACCCAAAAAATTTAGTGATGAAAAAATATATTATACCGCTTTCTTTATCGATCCTCGCCGTTGTTACTATTTCCTCATGCGGTAAAGGATTTTTAGATGTTAAGCCATCAAATGCAACCGACGCGGGCACCTCGGTTCAAACCGCGGCCGATGCCAAAGTGATGATTAACGGAATTATGCGCAACATGTGTAGTTCGAATTACTATGGCCGCAACATGTTTATGTATGGCGATGCAAAGGGCGGCGACCTGACGCTCTATTCCCAGGGCCGCGGCTCCGATGCCTTATACACATTTAACCACACCGCCAACTCCAATAGCTATGTGGGCTTTTGGTCTACCATTTATAATAATATTCTTCAGACCAACAGCCTTATACAAAGTATTGAGGCCTTGCAGGCCGCCGGCTCTATCGAAAATTTCGACAGTTATAAAGGCCAGGCCCTGACGGCAAGAGCAATGATGTATTTCGACCTCGTTCGCATTTATGGGAAAACCTATACCGATAACAACAGTTCGTATGGTGTGCCCCTGGTGCTTACGCCGCTTAATGCTTCAGCGCAGCCCCTGCGCGCATCGGTAGCCGAAACCTACACGCAGATTCTGAAAGACCTTACCGACGCAGCGCCGTTGCTGCCCAAAACAAAAACCAACGGCTATCTGAACTATTATGCTAACAGAGCGCTTCAGGCGCGTGTGTATCTTACTATGGATCAAAAACCCGAGGCCTTGCTTGCGGCGGAAGATATCATTACCAATGGAGGCTACACCTTATACAGCAATGCCAATTGGGTCAGCTCCTGGTCGACGCAGTTTGGCGCCGAATCTATTTTTGAGTTGGGCATTTTTCCGAACGAGTCAGACTTAGGGGTTTCATCGCTCGGCTTTTATTTAAGAAGAAAAGGGCATGGCAACAGCAGTGCGCTCGGATGGTTTGGCGCAAGCGACTATTTCCTGAACCGCCTGAGCCAGGATCCGACTGATGTGCGCTGGGGCGTTATGGACGATGATGAATTATCCACGCCTGGCAGCCCGCGTCTCGGATCCTGCTACAAATACAGCGGCAGCGTTGATTTGGCTGGAGATGGGAAAGCCACGACGACCGCAGTAAACATCAAAGTTATCCGCCTTTCAGAAATCTATCTCATCGCTGCAGAAGCTGCTTTGCCCACCGATCGCCTAAAAGCAGTGGGATATTTGAACGCTATTCGAAAAAGAGCGCCCGCGCTAGCGCCCGCCACTACCGCCACGATCAATCTGGATATGATCCTGGAAGAAAAAAGTAAAGAGTTATTTGCCGAAGGTGCGCGGTATTTCGACATGATCCGCCTCAACCGCGCTATCACCTTTAACGATGAAATTTTGGGAATAACGGTTCCCACACGCCCTAAAACGATTGACCGAAGTTTTAATAAATCCATTCTACCGATACCGGTGGACGAGATTAATGCCAACCCGCAAATCGGCGATCAGCAAAACGAAGGTTATTAAGCTTAAAGCCACTTCTATTTTTACTGAAGTGGCTTTTATTTTCTTTTCTTCTTAAAAAATTCCTTCATCAGTGCAGCGCACTCGGCGGCCATAATGCCTGTAGTAATCTGAGTTTTGGGATGAAACGGAGACACCGCCGGTTGAACGCGGCTAAAACCATTCTTCTCATCTGCAGCGCCCCAAACCACCCGGCTCAGTTTTGCCCAGTATAAAGCACCGGCGCACATAACGCAGGGCTCAACCGTTACGTATAAAGTGGCGTCGGGCAAATACTTCGACCCTACTCGATTAAAAGCGGCGGTAATAGCAATAATCTCTGCATGCGCTGTCGTATCCGTTAGCTTCTCTGTCATATTATATCCTCTCGCCAGCACTTTATTGTTTTGCACCACAATGGCGCCGATGGGAATTTCATCCGCTTCAAAAGCATTAGCCGCCTCTTTCAAAGCCAGCTGCATAAAATATTCGTCGGTGTACATTTTCTATATTTTGCTCCCACCAACGATGGCGCGCCAATCCGCCGCCTGTGTTTAGTGGTCGTTAAAATCTGTTTATCTTCATCACAAAGTTAGTCGTAAAGTTTTTGCAACCCGTGACGCAATGTAGTTTGCCGTCCGTTTTATCAGTATAAACGTTTCTTTTTATGAGTCAGCATCCGCCATTAGCCGCAATGCGCCAATATTTCCAGGAGGGCGCCACAAGAAATATTAATTTTAGAAAAGAGCAGCTTAAAAAGTTAAAGAACGCTATTCTTCAGCAGGAAGATGCCCTGAACGAAGCGCTGCACAAGGATTTGAAGAAAAGCAAAGAAGAAATTTGGATCACAGAAACAGGGACGGTTTTGTCGGAAATCAATTTTTTCCTGAAACAACTCGACCGCCTGGCAGCGCCACAAAAAGTGGCGACCAACCTGATCAATCTTCCCGGTAAAAGTTATATTGTAAATGAACCGCGGGGCGTGGTGTTGGTCATTGCTCCCTGGAATTATCCTTTTCAGCTTTCGTTTGTCCCGCTCGTGGGAGCTATCGCCGCCGGCAATTGTGTGGTATTAAAACCCAGCGAAGCGTCATCAGCTACGGAACATATTATCCAGGAAATTATTGCCCGCACATTTGACCCCAACTATGTCCGCTGCGTCTGCGGCGACGGAGCGGAAGTGATATCCAAACTAACAAGAGATTTTCGGTTCGACCATATATTTTATACCGGGAGCACGGCAGTGGGAAAAATAATTTATCAGACGGCCGCCGCGCAGCTTATTCCTGTTACGCTCGAGTTGGGCGGCAAAAGCCCTTGTGTGGTTACAGCCCGTGCCAACCTGCGATTAGCCGCTAAAAGAATTGCACTTGCAAAATTCTCAAATGCGGGCCAGATGTGCATTACACCCGATTACCTGCTCGTACACGCTTCAGTTAAAGATGCATTTTTAACGCAGTTAAAAGAAGTGATTGTCGATTTTTTCGGAGCTGATCCAAAATCCAGTTATGACTACGGGCGCATTATAAACGACAAGCAGTTTGAAAGGTTAGAAGGATATTTACAGACAAGCCAGGTGGTTTTTGGCGGCGCCACCGACAGAGACACACTTTATATTGCGCCCACCATCCTCGAGGCGCCGGATATCAACGCGCCCATCATGAAAGAAGAAATATTTGGCCCACTGTTGCCGGTTTTCACTTACCAAAGCGACGAAGAAGCGCTGAGGTTAATCAACCATAACCCGAACCCGCTGGCATTCTACATTTTCAGCGATGACAAAAAAGAAGCGGAAACCTGGTTGGGAAGCGTGCCAAGCGGCGGCGCCTGCACCAACGCTGTTGCCGTGCATTATCTTAACAGAAACCTGCCATTCGGCGGCATCGGAAATAGCGGCATCGGGCGTTATCACGGGAAATTTTCTATGGAGACTTTTAGCCATCAGCGCGCAATTTTGAAAGCAGCGACCTGGCCCGATTTGAAAATGGCCTATCCATCTTTCAAAGGCAAGTTGTCCATCCTTAAAAAACTAATCAGGTAGATTACCATTTTTAAAACCGGAAAGCAGCTAAAACGCCTGTGCGAATACCTGCCCAGGACCCGCCTAGATCCATGCGGCCGCCGTTGGCATTTACTGTAATTGTTTCTTTCACAAAGGGAAGGTCGATATCTTCAAGATAGGAGCGAAGCTCCTGCTGCGCTTCAGCGGGTATGGTTTGGCCTGAAACGCCAATCACATGGCCTGAAGCTCCGCCGATCGAAGGGCCGGCGATCCAAAGATCAATGCTGAAATGTTTACCTACATGCCATTGCGCGCCGATCAGCAGACCCGCGGTATGCGAAGTGAGATCGCCGGAAAGGGTAAGATCATAATTTTGCCCGGCATCCACTTCATAACTCAGCATGGTTTCGTGCAGTTTATATGTCGCGAAACGGTAATAAGGCCCCACGTAAAATCCATGGCCAAACCCTTTTTTACCTAAATAAACGCGCATTTCCGGCGTTAAAGCCACGTTGCTAACCTTTGCCTGATCAATAATATCATTGAGAAAGGGATTATCATCAACAATTACCTCGCGTTTAATAGTGGTTTTGAGCGGCATGTTGGTTGCCGGCATGAGCCTTCCGGAAAGCGCAACAGAGATGCGCTTGTTGATAATCCTTTCATATTGCAAAGCATAATTCTTTAAAATCGGTGCGGTAACATTGAATTTTACCAGGTTGAGCGCCCTTGGTTTATCGGATGGCGCGCCGGCCGGTTGTTGCGCACGGGCCGCTGCGGAGAAGAGCAACAGAAAAAATATTAGGTGAAGAGGCTTCATGTTATTTTTGCTGCTAAGTTATCAAATCAGCGCCGGCGCTCTATATTATTTCCATCTTTTTCATCAGGTAGCTGGCGCTAAGCGAGTTGCAAACGCCTCCTTTCAGTTTATAGTCAAACAGGAGTTCATCATTAACAATCGTGGATTCGAAGGAACGGTTGCCGATAAAACGGGGGTATTCCTCAATAAGCTGTGCCACCACGATATCGTGCGTCGCAATGATACCAAACGTATCGAATGTTTTCATTTTACGGATCAGCCCGATTGTGCCATTGCGCTTGTCATTGCTATTGGTCCCTCTCAAAATCTCGTCGAGGATGATGAAGGAATGCTTTCCGCTTTTCAGGCTTTCGATAATCGCCTGAAGCCTTTTTAATTCGGCATAAAACAAGGACTCATCATCCTGCAAAGAGTCGGTGATGCGCATACTGACAAAAATATCGAAGGGGTAAAACCCGAAAGTTGTCGCACAAACAACCGAGCCCGCTTTCGCCAAAATGAGATTAGTGCCCAGCGTTCGTAAAAAGGTACTTTTGCCGCTCATGTTGGAACCCGTCAGTATCACAAACTTTTGTTGATTGAAAGAAACATCGTTCGTTACCCTTTTATCGGGACGAACCAGGATGTGGCCCAATCCTTCGACCTGAAAGAAAGGCTGGGCAGCCATTTCGGGCATGCAAAAAGAGCTATTGTTATAAGACAGGTTTGCAAAACTACCCAAAGCTTCAACGCGGCCGATCAATTGCAGCCATTCCTTAATTTTAGGAGCATGTTGCTGTTTCCAGCGGCCCAGCCGAAATAAGATATGAACATGAAAAAGAAAAAAGCCATTTAAAAAAAGGCTCACCGCGAGGTTGATTACCGATTCTAAATAATTAAACAATCCGGCGAGTTGGCCAATTAAAAATGAAGCGGGCTTTTCTTTTGCTGCCAGTTGTTGCTGCAATTGTTTCAATAACGGAGACGTAAAATCTTCCTCTTCTATCAATCGTAATTGTTTGCTATAGTTTTGCAGGATTTTGCTAACCGATGTTGAAACAGACAATTGCGCGCTGATTTTTTTCCCAAATGCGCCCGCAATGATGAGGTTGAGTACAAATAATTTATAAACTAAATTCAGTGCTTCATTTTGCTCCGTGACAATAAAGAACACCAGCGCTCCCAGCGTTGACAACGGAAAAATCATCAACACATAGTATAGCCATTTTTTGATAAGCACAGTGTCGCTGTCGATCCACAAGAAAAGCTTTTCCAAATCTCTTTTTTTCGATTGATGAAGGCTTCCGTGCGCGTAAAGGCGCTGCCGGAAGTCAATTTTGCCAGACAATTCGCGGATGGCTTCCTGTCTTTGCCTGATCGATGAAACGTCAGGCCGAAGCAGGTCGTCGGCCAGTTGTCGTCTGCCAAAAGAAGTGCTGCACCGATTGATATAAGCAAACAAACCTCCTTCGCTAAAAAGGTCAAGGTCGTAAGAATAAGGGTGTTGTCGGTCTTCATACGACTTGCCGGCGTCATAATCCGACTGATTTGTTTCGAGAAAAATAGCTTCTTTTTTGTTCCATTCGCTCAAAGCTTCATAAAAACGCCGCTGCTGCTGCTGGCGTCCATAGCGGTTGACCAGCACTAAAAAGGCCACAAAGCACAACACGGCAGCGACGATCACGAGCGCTGCGCTGGTTTGGGTGGCCATGTAAATCAAAAGAACGACAAGCAGAAAAGATATAAAGCGCGCAAAACTCAACCATACCAGTCTTTTCTTCAGCGCTTCTGTTTTCAGGCTGAATACTTTATACCTGCTTTTATAAATATCTATTACCACAGCTTAAAATTTCGTCGGAAATATAAATGAATATAGCGAAGAATGTTTGTATTTTTGATGCTTTGCTGCCGCCGTGGCGCAAGCACCGGCAGCAGCAAAAGTTATCATTTTTATTTGCTGAAGTAGGGCGTTCTTTTTTCGTAAAATCCGGTGACAGGTTAAGCAACAGCGGCCTTTGTTAAGGTTTGGGTTAGAGACCACGGTAAAAAACAACGTGATATTACTGGCGGTTTAAATCTTTAATTTCAAATGGCTGTATTGATTTTTTTTCTGGCACACTGGTTCTTATCGCTTTTTTGCCAAACCTTTTTTCTGCATCGATACGCTTCCCACAAAATGTTTACCATGAGCAAATTTTGGGAGCGCTTTTTCTATGGCTTTACCATTATTGTGCAGGGTTCTTCTTTTCTAAATCCGAGAGCTTACGCGATCATGCATCGTATGCACCATGCCTACAGCGATACCGAGAAAGACCCGCATTCGCCTCATTTTTTTAGAGATGTTTGGCAGATGACCATGCGCACCAAGGATATCTATCTTAATTATGCCAAATATAAAGTTGAGCCCGAAAAAGCGTTCCAGGGCAATTACCCTGAGTGGCCGTTGATGGATAAGATCAGCAATATGTGGAGCGTGCGCATATTATTTGGCGCAGGCTATTTTTTATTTTACTGGTTTTTCGCCACCAGCTGGTGGATGTTTTTGCTGCTACCGGTTCATTTTTTTATGGGCCCTGTTCATGGCGCCATCGTAAACTGGTGCGGCCACAAATATGGTTACGTCAACTACAATAACCATGATCATAGTAAGAACTCGCTTCCTTTAGACTTTCTGCTGATGGGCGAACTGATGCAAAACAATCACCACAAAAGCCCCAATAGCATCAATTTTGCTAAAAAATGGTTTGAGTTTGACCCCACCTATCCGGTTATCCTCGTTTTGAACAAACTGCGTGTAATCAGGTTAAGGCGTCCCTAACTGCTAAGAAAATACGGGCCGGGCATTAACCACATTTCTCGTGGTAATTGATTAATTCAATAGGCGCCGCTTCAATCTCGTAATTCGAATAACGAACGATGATCTCATCGAGAATAGCTTCGATGGCTTCGGGATCATTGATGGTAACGAGCTTGCTGCGATACTCTTTAATATTTGGCAATCCTTTGAGATAATTGGCGTAATGCCGGCGCATTTCGTTGATGCCAATCACGGGGCCTTTCCAATCGAGGCTTTTACGCAAATGTTTGCGCACCACATTCACGCGTTCTTCAACTGTCGGCGGTGCAAGTAAAGTCCCTGTTGCTACAAAATGTTTGATTTCTCTGAATATCCACGGATATCCGATGGCTGCACGGCCGATCATAATGCCATCAACGCCGTAGCGGTTTTGATATTCAAGAGCTTTTTGCGGGCTGTCGATATCGCCATTGCCAAAAATCGGTATTTTGATGCGGGGATTGTTTTTTACTTTACCGATCAGCGTCCAGTCGGCCTCTCCTTTATACATTTGACAACGTGTACGCCCGTGAATGGCCAGCGCCTGAATACCAACATCCTGCAAACGCTCAGCAACTTCTTCGATATTTAACATGCTATCATCCCAGCCCAACCTGGTTTTCACTGTCACAGGCAATGACGTGCTCTTTACAACAGCGTCGGTCAGGCGCACCATCAGATCAATATCTTTCAATACGCCGGCGCCGGCGCCTTTTAAAGCTACTTTTTTTACAGGGCAGCCGAAATTGATATCAAGCAAATCGGGTTGGGTTACATCCACGATTTTCGCCGCAAGCGACAGGCTTTCTTCGTCGCCGCCAAAAATTTGGATACCGATGGGGCGTTCATAATCAAAAATGTCGAGCTTGCGCCGACTTTTGATGGCGTCGCGGATAAGGCCCTCGCTGCTGATAAATTCGGTGTACATCAGATCGGCGCCATTGTCTTTGCAAACTGCCCGGAACGGCGGATCGCTTACATCCTCCATAGGAGCCAGCAGCAGGGGAAAATCGGGTAAAGATATTTTATTGCCTATATTGACCATTAAAAAGATTTTTTTTAATTAACTATATTTTATATTTGTCCCAACCAAAGAGAAAGACTGCAGCTAATCTTTGCTAACTATTTTAAAAATTAAAATTTATGAAAAAGAAAAACATTTTGGCCTGCGCCGCAATAGCGTTGCTGGCATGTTCCTGTCAAAAAAACATCACCCCCCCCCGCAGCAGAACTTCGGGTAGATCCTGCAAAAGTATTAAGAGTTCCCCAAACTGACGAAGAAAAACTACTAGTGAGCAACATTCAAAAAGTAACTAATGTGTTGCGCGAAGTTTATGAAGAACCTCAGACGGCATTGTTGATGCGGGAAGTTTTGCGCTCTCGCACTGTTGGCGATAAAGCTGTTTATCTTAGAGATCTTATTGATGCCGACAGAAGCTCTTTAAAAGAAAACAAACTGCTGATGGCCGCTTTAAAAGACAAAGGTGTGAGCCTGAGTACTTTTGCCTCAAATTTTTCTCAAAAAGTAAGTAAGACAAATGATGTTCAACTACAGGCTTTTGTGAATAATTTAAAAGCGGCAACCTCGGTAAAAACTGTTCAAAGATCTGTCAACCCAACCACCTACTCTTATTATGAGAATCAGGCCAACGGAGGTTTACATGAACTTACGATTTATGAACCTTATCCCTTTGAGGAATCTACCGATGAAGTGTATGGAAGCCTGTTGCCCACATTAGTAGCGGCTACTGCGGATGCTGACGAAGGGATTGGCTACCGACCTGTTTATAACTCGAATAACCAATTGTTACGTTACGATGAGGTACTGGTAAATGATGATTATGCGGAGCAAAACCCAACACTGATTATTGGGGTTAATGGTATTGAGCCGGATATCGTGGACAATGCTGGGATACCCGTTTCTTACGATCCAGGTACTCCGATCGTAGTACCAAATCTTCCAAGAAGGGTTTTAAAGGTAGATATTGGCGAAGTCACTTGTACTAAACAGTACGATGCACTCATTAGCTTTACAGGTAACGGCGGAGGCTCAGAAATACGATTTACTAGGGCTGATGCTTATTTAAAAGTACAGGATGGTCAGGTTCTCGCAGACAATTTTTTAACTCCCGGGCCGTCTTCAATAAGTCGAAAGGATATCAGAAAAAAACGCGCGGTGACCTTCTCCGCCGAGTGGGATGGGGACTGGGAAGTTGATAACCTACAACAGTTTATGGCTGTATATGAGGAAGACAATGCCAACACTGCCGAAATTGGTGGCAAACTTACAACCACGATGAAAATAAGTGACAGTGTTGGCATAGGAACTGAAGGTAATTTTAAAATCACGTACAAGTCTAAGGATGAAATCATTTATCAGGGCAAACTTAACCGGGATGTCTTTGAAGCATTAAATGTGACAGATTTGGGCTGTGGAAGAAAGGGTGGCTGGGCTATTCGAAACTGTTCTTCTCCGGTAAGGTTTACAATGTGGCATCAAGTTTATATAGGTAACTAAGTGTTAAACAAAAGTAGCTTCTGATTTGACTTCAGAAGCTACTTCCCATCAAAAATTATATGCGAATCATAACAATAACACTCCTTGTAACCATCTGTTCGCTCTTTTGCATACCACTAAAAGGTCAAAGCGTCAAGCTTTCTGCTTCGGGGCTTTATATTAGCTTCGGTACAGGAGATTTTTTGGGCTATGGTATTGGAGTTGGCGTAAGTAAAAACCTCATTAAAAAACCAAGATTGGGCTTAGGGCAACTCTTAGTTGGCGGCGAGCTTTTTTTCGAACAAGGGAAAAAAGAACCCACCATTTATGATACCTCACCAGCAGATATTTTGTATAACGAGCCCACATTTTATCATGTTTCCGGCAGCAGCATGTGGGCTAAAGCCGAGTATCATCCACTTCACAAAGTATTGCCCGGGCTTTATTTAAGCGTTGGCCCCACAATCGGGTATTGGAATCGAACAAAAGAAGAGTATGCGGGAACTCGTATAAATAACTCGAATCGGATTGTGCGTATCTCAATACTCGAATTCGACAACGGTGCTATTGTAGGGTATAGACTTTCAGGTGGTATCAATTTCAATATCTCGACAAAAACCTATGTTGGAGCCAGAATGGACTTTTCGAATAATACAAAAGGAGAAATCAATTCTTTGTTGGGGTTAAAGCTGGGTTTTAATATCAACTAAAAAATACTTCTTCAGCCTTAAAGAGCTGCCTGCGGGCCGCTCTTTTCTCTTTCTTTTTAAACCCGCGCATTTAACCATATTTTTGCATTTCAATTTTTAATATAGATTATGACAAGGTTAAGCGAGAAGGGCGTTTCTTATTTGGCGGGTTTTTTTATGCTGATTGCTTTTGGTGTGGCAGGCAATATCCTGGGCGGCTTAATCGGTATTGCCGCCGTTGCAGCCATGAGCGGCGAAAGCCCAATTTTCGTTGCCGAAAACTTACAAAAATTAATTGGCGACGCTGATTATTTAAGAGAAATGCAGGTGTTGCAAACCCTCTCTGCGCTTTTTGGATTTTTAGTGCCGACCTTGTTTGTGGCTTCCAGGCTGAGCCGCCATCCCCTACAATTAACCGGCTTGAAAGGCCGCCTTCCCGGCCGCCTGGTCTTACTTACGGTTTTTATAATAGCCGCCGGCCTTGCTTTGAGCGGCGCGCTGGGATATTTTACCTATAAGCTGCCTTTCCCCATCGATTGGCGCATTTTGTTTGATCAACTCGAAGACACTTATGCCGAAGCTGCAACCGGCATCATCAATTTGGATTCGATACCCGAACTGCTCATCTCGATCGGCGTGCTGGCGGTGGTGCCCGCTGTCTGCGAAGAAACTTTTTTCAGAGGGGGGCTTCAAAACTATCTGTATCGCGGCACCGGAAAATTCTGGCTCAGCATTATTATCGTCAGCGTGATTTTCAGCGCCGTTCACTTTTCTGTTTACGGATTTCTTTCGAGGGTGGCGCTCGGTATTGTTTTAGGGCTTCTCTATCAATATAGCGGAAAGCTCTGGCTGAGCATCCTGGCCCATTTTATTAATAACGCTGCGGCTGTGATTGTGATGTACGTGTCCCGCGCCGATGGGAAATCGATGGAGGAAATACTGAGCGACAAAGAAGGAAGTTATTTAGGGTTTATTGCCCTTCCTATCGTCATTTTTTTATTCATGCAATATCGAAAAAACACACAGGCTTCCCCTGCTTTAACTGATGGCATTTAACTGGTCAACCTTTTGGACGCGCGCTTTCACGGCGCTGATCTTTGTGGCTATCATGATGTTTGGCTTGCTTCACAGCAGCTGGAGCCTTTTCGTGTTGCTATCTGTGATTTATTTTGGCTGCTGGCGCGAGTATGCGCAACTTACTGAAAAGATAACGGCTGCTTCTCTGCATCGTTATGGCTGGTTGGGGGCAGCTTTGATCGGTTACCATTTTTTTCTGTTGCTCTCCGGCGACTTGCAGCTTGCGGGCTATGGCGTTCAGGAAAACTTTAGCCTTCCTTTTTTAATTGCGGGGCTGGTTTTGTTTATTTGGGGTTTGTTTAAAACCCCGGTGGTTTCAAAACCTTTGCTGTTCAGGCTTTTGGCCGGATGGCTTTATATAGCGGTTCCGCTGGGCTTACTCGATAGTTTGCTGATTCCCACTTATGATGTTCATGTTCACGACACCATGTTCGTGATCGGGGGCCAATCCGTAGTGCTTTTTATTTTTGGCAGCATCTGGATCAACGACACGATGGCTTATCTGTGCGGATCCCTTTACGGAAAAACACCGCTAACGAAAATATCTCCTAAAAAAACCTGGGAAGGTACTCTTAGTGGTATTATTCTCAGCGCAGCGCTCACCTGGCTGCTTTATACTGTCATTTTTCTTAAATCGGTAGAAGGTAAATTGGCGGTCGTCGGCGTCATCATCAGCTTCATAACTGCTGTGGCCGGCACTTTCGGCGATTTGTTCGAATCCAAACTAAAACGAATGGCTGGTGTAAAAGACAGCGGCCGCATCATGCCGGGCCATGGCGGATTTCTCGACCGGTTTGATTCCATTTTGTTTGCCGCGCCTGCTATCTGGCTTTTTGTGCGGATTTTTTATGGCTAATTATCTCAGGGGTTCGTAAATTAGTGCCGCTAACGCGCTATGAGATCAACCCTATTATATCAAATTGCTTTAACGCTTATCCCGGGAATCGGATGTGTTCAGGCCCGTCATCTTTTAGAACATTTTGAGCCTGAAGAAATCTTTAAAACTTCATCAAAACACCTCGAAAAAGTAGAAGGCATTGGCTCGATCAGAGCGTCGGGCATCAGGACTTTTGCAGATTTCGAAGCGGCTGAGCAGGAAATTGACTTTTTAGAAAAATACAACATCAAGCCGCTTTTTATTGCAGATGACGACTATCCGAAGCGGTTACTCCATTGCTACGATGCTCCGCTGATGCTGTATTATCGCGGCAGCGCCTGCTTAAATCATTCCCGGATTATATCCATAGTTGGCAGCCGCGCCCATACCGATTACGGGCGGGCGATAACAGAGCTTTTTGTAGAACAGATAGCGCAGGAAGATGTTTTAATTGTCAGCGGACTGGCCTACGGAATTGATGCAGTGGCGCATGCGGCCTGTTTAAAAAATCAGGTGCAGACGGTCGGCGTATTAGCCCATGGATTGGACAAGATTTATCCGCCGCATCACACAAAAATGGCCAAAGAAATGATACGGCAGGGCGGATTGCTCACAGAATTCAGGCGGGCCACCACTCCCGACCGGCATCATTTTCCGAGCAGGAACCGCATCGTTGCCGGCATGAGCGACGCTACGATCGTGATTGAAACCGATATTAAAGGAGGAAGCATGATTACGGCGGAGTTAGCAAATGGCTACAACCGCGATGTGTTCGCCGTGCCCGGGAAAACGACCGATAAGAAAAGCGCCGGATGCAATTATCTGATAAAAAACAATAAAGCGATTTTACTTACCGATGCCGACCAGCTTTTAGAAACCCTTGGTTGGAAAAGCCAGCTCAAAAAGAAGCGGCCGTTGACGAAAGAACTTTTTCTGCATCTTTCCCCCGAAGAAAAAATAATTGTTGCCCTTCTTCAGGAAAACAATTCCCTGACCATCGATGAAATTAACCTCAAAAGCGGCTTAAGCAGCAGTGCCGTTGCTGCCGGCATTATTAATTTGGAAATGCAGCACGTGTTGCGCGGCCTGCCCGGAAAAGTGTACCAGATCGCATAAAAAAAGCTGTTCGTGATGAACAGCCTTTAATGATATAGGTTTAATAGTTAAGTTTCTGCTTAAATAGCTTCTGTGCGGATATTTTCAGCTTTCATATTGGCGTAATCTTCGATTTCGTCTGCTGAATGCTCAAATTTTCCGGCGATGTTATCGATAAAATCAGCGAACTGATTTTTAAGGTCATTTCCTTTGTCGGTGATTTTTCTGCGGGTGTGTGTACCCTTTTCAGGCGCATATAAAACACCTACTAACAATCCTAACGCAAATCCTGTAAGTAGTTTATTCATAAATAATTATTTATTCAATTTAATAATGATCAAATATAAATACACAAATTTGCTGCCAAAATAATTTAAATAATAAAATTTCCTTAAAAAAGCAGCCTAATCCCGGTAGGCACGCCCGGTTAGTTCGAGAAACAGCCCTTCGAGGCCTTCTTTTTGATGCTGATGAAGCAGGTTGGACAGGGAATCTTTGGCGATAATCGAGCCCTGATCAAACAGCGCAACGCTATTGCAAAGGTCTTCGGCCTCGGCCAGCTGGTGCGACGTGTATACCAGCGTCGTTCCTTCTTCGTTGATTTGTTTTAAAAAAGAGATGATAGCGTTGCGCGATTGCACGTCGACCCCCACTGTCGGCTCGTCCAAAAAAAGGACTTGGGGTCGATGCATAACGCCAATGGCCAGGTTTACCCTTCTTTTCATCCCGCCTGAAAAGGTTTTTACAGGCTTGTCCGCCACCTGGGCAAGCCCCATGGTTTGCAGTAGCTCGGCGGTTCTTATTTTAGTGGAACGTTGATCTAAACCATACCAGGCGCCAAAGAAATCCATATTTTCTTCCGGGCTTAAATCTTCATAAAAAGAAAAATCCTGCGGCACCAGCCCTATAAGCTTGTTTACTGCATTTTGGTTCATCTCCACTTCCGTTCCCAAAATTTTAATGCTGCCTTTTTTATAAGGCAGCAGGCCCGCCAAAAGACTCATCAGGGTGGTTTTCCCGGCGCCGTTGGGCCCGAAAATTCCAAACCTTTCGCCAGCCTCTATCGATAGGTCGAGGTTGTCGATTAATGAAGCCTGATGCTTGTATTTAAAGGATAATTGTTCTACGTTGATTGCCTGCATCACCTGCGAAATTATTGGATTTATTCCGGTTATAACTATTTATCGACGGAACTTCGTCTGCCCGCGTATTGAGGGCGAAGCGCGATTATTAATATTAAAAATAATAAATTGTGTTCCCATTCAGTCGCCAGATGCTTATGATCAAAAAAATCTTCTTTCTATTTTGTCTACAACTACTTTACAGCGCCGGGTTTAGCCAATACAAAATCGAATCTATCCCCGACCCTAAAAGCCGCGGCCAGCATTATTTTGTGAGCGACCCGGAAGGATTTCTCGCCCCATCGGTTGTGGATAGCCTGAATGTTATTTGCGCCGCTATTGATACGCAGAGTTCAGCAGAGATAGCCATTGTGGTAGTCGATGACTTCGAAGGAAACAGTGATTTTGATTTTGCCTACAAATTATTTAACACCTGGGGCATTGGAAAAGCGGCCAATAATAACGGCCTGCTGCTATTTGTTGCCATAAACAGAAGAAAATATCAATTTATTACCGGATACGGGATGGAAGGAACCCTGCCCGATGTAACGCTCGGAACTATTGGAGAAAAATACCTGCTGCCCCCATTTAAAGCCGGCGACTATGGGCTTGGAATTATGAATGCCATGAGTGCCATACGATCAATACTTCAAGACCCCGAAGCCATTAAAACCCTGAAAATTGAAAAAACCAATCACTCTTTTTGGGTTAGACACCGAAATGATTTATTGACAACGGCGGTTTGGCTGATCATTTTTATCACCGCTTACGCCTGGATAGCTCAGGTGATTAAAAAGATGAAACTTAAAAAGAAAAGCCGCCCGGCGCCACTTATTACTGCGGTGGGTTGTGTGTTTTTTATAGCTTTTGCCAGCATTTTTGTCATTGCTTTTTTGGGCATCAGGGGTAGCCAGGTTTACAGCATGGCGACGCTTCCATGGATTGTAGCTTTTATTGGTAGCATCCTACTATTTGGAAAGTACACACAAGGGCGGGCCGCTGTTATGCACCGTTATAAGGATGAAGAAAATATTGTCAACAAACTGTCCGAATATAACCGCCAGGCGATGTTGCCCATGTTGCTCACTCCACTGACTTTTCTTTTCCTCATTGGCTACAACAAACGTAAGCAAGCATTACAAAAAAGGTTGGTTCCGCCGGATGATTCGGGCAAATGGAAGCGGCTGAACAGGGACCAGCTGCGGCGCATTTCAGACTATCTCGACGCCGGTCAGCTGAAAGAAGAAAAGATAAAATCGGTCAGTTATGAAATCTGGCAACACGTTGATTCCGCAGCTATTCAACTGGTTGAATGGGCCGGACGCAAAGCCAAAAAATATGAAGACTGCCCCAAATGCAAATATCAAACGCTCAACCAGGTGTATGTCAAAACCCTGAAAGCGGCAACTTATAGTTCGTCAGGAACGGGCGAAAAAATCCAGGACTGCAACAACTGCGACTACCAACAATCATTGGGTACGGTTATATTACCCAAAAAAGTAAAAAGCTCTTCCTCTGGAGGGTCTGGTTCTTCCAGCCGTTCTTCTGGCGGCGGCAGCTGGGGCGGCGGTAGCAGCGGAGGTGGTGGCGCTGGCGGCAGCTGGTAATTCGCCGCCTATGATGCAGCCCGTTCGGCTATTTATTTCACCGATTTTATGGCATTTCGAAGCTTTTGAAAAGCTTGCTTTTCCAGTTCTGAAATTTCTATCAGCCGATCGCCCATATTGTCATAGTCAGCCTGAGTGCCCAGCCTTCCTTTATAAATGCCGCTCGCTTGTATCGCCGCATCGCGCCATTTGTCACCGGTTGCGGTTATTTGTTTGGAAACGTCCAACAGCTCGTCGACCGGCAAGTAGGCGTGGGCCTGCTGGAGAAAAGCGCCATAGATAAATCGGAACCCACCGCCGCCTGTTCCGATTTCCTCCTGCATGCGCACCAACTGCGCCAGGTAGCCGCGGGCTTTATCATCGCCGAGTTTATTTTTCCATTTTTTGATTTGCCGGCCTGTATAAGCGATCCCTTTCGCCCCGGCAAACGAACCCGGTATCATGAGCATATCGCGGCAGTTTCTTTTAATTCCCGTAATTATTCCGTTACGTATTTGCTCATCGGTGGCCTCAGTGAGGTTGTCGCCCGGGTAATACATCTGTCCGCGAGGGGCAAAGGCTCCCTTTGCAAAACGCACACGCTGCAACTCATAGCTGTTCATGCTTACCAGCGTTTCCATAATGGGATCACTGATAATATAATCGTCGCCCTGCTTGTCTACTACAATTAAATTATGGGCATTGAAATGGAAACGATATTCTTTGGGGAAATAAGTCAGATAAAAAACGCCGACCTGGCAAGCTGTTGGTTTGGCGGCCTGCAAACGCAAGTCGAGATCCTGCATAGCTTTTTGGGGAGATGCATATTTCTTTCTTGTCACCGGTATGCCCAGCGCCTTGCAGGTTCTTTTAAAAATTAATCCGGGCATAGTGCGGAATGAAATAGCCGGCCCCCCGTTCACTTTCATAAAAGGAAGCTGTATGTAAAACAATCCCGAGCCCATGCCAAAAGCCATTGGTTCGGTAAGTTTATGCACGCCGTAATGCTTTAACAGGGCGGTAGTTACGCCATTTTCGCAATGCGCTGCCTGAAGATGATGAAACCCGTTGGCAACAGTTGACTGATTATTGTTATCCAAAATGTGAATGCTAATTTAGGGTGAAGGGATTTTAGGACTTTTCGCTGGTAGGCGGCGTAAACGGATTTTTTAATTCTTCTACACTTATTTCAAAAAGTTCCGCGTATTTTTTTAGTTTTTGATCGGAAAGGGCGTTGAAAACCGAGGGTTTCATATGCCTTTTGATTGTCCATTTCCAAAAGCCGGTATAGGCCGACAAAATAGAAAGATCCATAATTCGCTTTTCCATAAAATACAGCACCGGGCTGGCTTCGCTGTTTAACACTTTCTGTTTGGCTGCTTCAATTTTCCTTTCCACGTCGTTCCAGGCCACATTGAGCGCTTCGGTTTTTACATCCCATCCGCTGCTTTGCGCCGTTTCATATTTGCCGTCGTCGCCCACGACATAAGTCACTTCCTTTGCAATACGGCCTAAGGCTCCATCATCTTGCGGAATTTCTTCTTTTTTCATTGATAACTATTTCGATTATTGCTGAGGCAGCCTTGCCGCTATCAGGCAGCGAAGGGCTTATGCACCCTTTACGTTATTAATAAAAGCAATCTAATAAAAAAATGGCGAAGATGCTCAGCATTGCTATTCACAAAAAAAGGTGAAGTACACGCCTCCACCTTTAAATCTTTTCTGCCTTACTTACACCGCCGTCAACAGCGCGTACATGTAACTAAATCTTGAGCTTTCGGGCACCAGCAAAAATATCTTATCGCCTTTCTTAAGCTTACCGCTGTTCAACAATTCATCAACCATGAAATAAACCGAAGCCGCGCCCACGTTTCCTACATAGCTCAGGTTTACAAACCATTTTTCGTAGGGAATATGGTGGCCCAGTTTAAGATGCTCCTCGTAAATTTTATCCTTAAAGAAGTTGCTGCTCATGTGCGGGCAATACCAGGTAATATCGTCCGGGTTCAACCCTCTTCTTTCAAAAAGCTCGGGCAGCGGCCGCCCGCCGAGCGGCACAATATTCGGGCTGAGCAGTTTAACATCCTGTTTAATGCTCATGATAGATTTTTCATTCAACTCCTCATGAGAAAATTCCAGGTAGCTTTTCAACGAGCCGTCTTCCTGCTTTTCAGCGCCGCAATACATGCAGCTTTCCATATCGTCGGCGTAAGAAATACCTTCGATCCACTCCACTTTGAGGCTCAATCCCTCTTCATTAGGTTTGTTGCTGAGCAAGAAAGCAGAGGCGCCATCCGAAAGCATCCAACGTAAAAATTCTTTGTCAAAACTGATATATGGATTTTCTTCTAAGGCTTCGAGCTTATGCACTTCGTCTTCAAACTGATTGGCCACAAGCGACGCAGAAAAACGCTCTGACCCTGAAGCAACGGCCACGTCGGCGTCGCCGGTTTTAACGGCCATGTATGCGTATTTCAACGCGTGCATTCCTGCGCAGCAAACGCCGCTGGGCGACACCACTTCAAGCTTGCCGAGTTCGGGCAGCCAGCCGTGCACCATCACTGCATGAGAGGGCATGATCTGGTCTGGCGAAGATGTGCCACAAGAAAGCACATCGACGGCTTTCAGATCTTCAGCATTATTTTTAAATAACTCCCGGATCGCTTCTGCGGTTAGCTGCGCATTCGTATGAGTAGGTTTGCCCCCTTTTTCGAGGGCATAATACCGGTTGGTGATACCGTTATTCCTCAACACGATCCTGCGCGACTTCGAAGGCTTGCCGTTGATATAGCCCAGATAGTCTTCCATCTCTTCATTATTCACCGGTTGGTTGGGAAAATAATGTGATGTTCGATTGATATAAACTTCGTTTAACGACATATTTTAATAAATCATAGTTTTCCGGGGTTTCGGGCAACGGGCTTACTTCGGCCTGGAAACCTTTCTTCACCCCATGAGTTTGTTTTTACCGAGCTTCCAAATTAACACGAAAATAGTGTTAAATCTTTTCTCTATACGTTACTCCTTTGTAGTACTGCATTTGCCGTTTGATTTTTTTCTGATTAAACGGGCGGATAAACACAAAATCTACCGCAAGGATAACGGGCGACGCCACCAATAGCGCGACGGCAAGATAATACTTATATGCAACAAGTATGCTTTTCCTTTTGTGGGGAAATTTCCGGATGATATCCACCCATTTTTGAAAAATTTTCCCGGCTTTTCTTTCGATAAACATCAGCGAATATTTCACCGGCACGGCTTTATTGTCCGCCAGATCATCCTGCATACCATTCCAATCGTTCTCCCTCAAATAATCTTTCACAATCGTTCCAAAACGCGCTACACCTGCAATATCTTTTTCTGACACGCCGGGCCTGGGGAAAATGCCCCATTTCCGGTCTTTCCTCCCGGTGCCCAGCCAGTGAAAAATAGTAAAATAGCTAAGATGATTGGGATGCCTGTCTACCAGGGCGATATTGCCTACCAACTGAGCGCCTGCCTGGTTTAGCAGCTTTTTGTTTTTCTCCTGCGCGTTGATCCACATGTTCCTGCAACCGCTGATCGTGATCACCGGCTTGCTTTTAATAAGCTTTTTAAAGCGCTCGTCCTGCAGAATGGAATTGAAAGGAATGCTGGGCGATAAATTCCAGGGCTGCCATCCTAAAATAACCAGATCGTATTGCCCGGATTGTGTTTGCCAGGGCTCGAGCGCCGTCGGAATCACTTCAACCGATTCCGGAACTGTGTCAAAAAAGACAGGAATGGACCACGGAAAAGGAAACCGGTGGGTGGTTTGAATTTGCAAAAACTCCACTTCGTTACCATCGGCAATAATGGGCCTTACAAAGTTTTTGACAATAGCTTCCGTTTGGCCGGATTGCGAGAAATATACTGCTAGAATTTTTTTTCCCATACTTGAATTAATGCAGTCCTTTTAAGGCGTTAGATGTGTTGCTATAAGCCAGCAGCGCTTTTTGCACGGCTGACGACAGCGACTTATAGCTGGCTTTTAATATTTTGGCATCCTCGGCAATGTTTTTATAGTAGCCGACAATTTTGGGGGCGTGTTCCTGAATCATCAGCCTCAAAAACTTATATTCAACGTTAGCAGGTTCTTTGCTAATCGCGCCTTCGAGCAGCCGATGCCCTTGCTTGAACATGGACAATTTCTGTCCGGCCGTTTTCTGAGATTTTGATTTCCTCATCAACAAAGCGCCCTGCAAAGCTTCTTTATCCGTGCCCTTCGCTTCTTTTGTAATTTCCAGCTGCTTGCTGAGGGCGGTTGTGCTTCCAGAAGCCATCGCCTGATAAAATGCCGATCGATCTACCGCGGTTTGAGCCTCGAGAGCCGGCGTTAAGAATATCAGGGCTATTAAACTGGTTAAAATTGATTTTACCATCATACTAATTGAGCAAATTTAATTAATTAAAATATTCTCTACCCCCTGGATGGTTCCTATTGAAAGCTCGAAACCCTTTCGGTATTATATTTGCTTTAACAAACGGGTAAGCATCAGCCCATAGTCGGCCCTCTGTTTCAAACCCTTATATCTAAACCATTCCAAAACTTCGAAAATTAGAGAGATGAAAAAAATACTCCCGATGGTTGCTTTTGTATGTAGCCAATTTGTACTTCATGCACAAAGCGATTATAAAAGTGCATTGGGTATAAGAGCGACAACGCATATCACATTCGATATGGTATCACTTTCTTATAAAACCTTTTTATCGGACCACAATGCGATAGAAATCAACGCGGGTTATGGCGGGCGGAACATGAGCATACCAATGACGGGTGGCCGAACCGCCTACTCACCTGCCATCAGCCTTTCCGGATCCTACCAGTATCATGAAGACATTTACACGGCAACAGATGAACATTTACGCTGGTTTGCAGGCGCAGGGTTGAATTTCTTCAATATTTTTTCTGAACATCAAAACTATAAAGGTTTTGGTACGGCCCTGTTTGGAACCGCAGGATTGGATTATAAATTTAAAGCGGCGCCGGTGAACCTCTCTTTCGACTGGAGGCCGTCTATTTATGTTATTTCCCCGTCAGAATTTCTTCCCATACAAATTGGCACCATCGGCCTTTCGGCCAGATATACCTTCTAAATTTCTGATTTCGTGCTTATTTTTGGGCCTTGAACAATTTGTCAAAGCCATTTATTCCGGAGTTAAGCGCTGACCCAGCTTTTGAAGACTGGAAGGTTTGCGTCATTATTCCCACCTTCAACAACGCGGCGACCGTAGCAGGCGTTATTGCAGATGTTTTAAAATATACCCGCCACATCATTGTTGTGAACGATGGCTCTACGGATGATACCGCCCCTCTGCTCAACCAATTTCCTGGTATTTTCAACATCTCCTACAGCCCCAATCGGGGAAAAGGCTATGCTTTGCGCAGCGGTTTTGAGAAAGCAATGCAACTCGGTTATCACTACGCCATTACGATCGACTCAGACGGCCAGCATTTTGCTAAGGACCTGCCGGCTTTTCTCCAAAAACTAAAAGAAGAAGGGCCGGCGCTGATTATGGGTGCGCGCAATATGAAGACGGCTGATAATGTGCCCGGCAAAAGCAGTTTTGGAAATAAATTCAGCAATTTTTGGTTCAAAGTGGAAACCGGTATTGAACTGCCGGACACCCAAACCGGCTACCGGCTTTACCCGTTGGAGCCCATGCGCCAAATGAAATTTTTTACCCGCAAATATGAATTTGAAATCGAAGCGATTGTTCGCCTCGCATGGGCAGGTGTTAAAGTCACATCCGTTCCCATTACGGTTTATTATCCGCCGGCTCATGAAAGAATCAGCCATTTTCGGCCTTTTAAAGATTTTACGCGCATCAGCATTGTCAACACGGTTTTGGTTACGATTTGTTTTTTCTATATCTGGCCAAGAAATTTCTTCAGAAAGTTTTATAAAAATAAAAACTGGAAACAGGAGCTGCGAAATATGCTTTTAAAGCCCGGCGAAACGCACCTGGCCAAGTCAAACGCCATTGCATTTGGCGGCTTTATGGGCATCGTTCCCATCTGGGGGTTCCAGCTTATCGTGGCTATCGCCGTTGCGCATCTTTTTAAACTAAACAAAGCGCTCGTAGTTTTAGCCGCGCATATTAGTATTGCGCCGATGGTTCCTTTGATCGTTTTCCTGAGCTATAAAATGGGAAAGCCCTTCATGGGCAGCCGGGCAGTTGATATTTCGCTGGGCAAAGAACTGACCTGGTCGAAAATAGGCCAAAATATTGAACAGTATATTTATGGCAGCATGTTGCTGGCCATCATCGTGGGCATCACTTTCTGGCTCAGTACTTTTATATTCTTAAAGCTGCGCAAGCGCATCAAAGGCTGAACTTTGGTTTTCCATCATGCAAAAAGTTTTTTTAACCATATTTCAATTTTTCAGTAGGCACAAAACGGCGCTCTATTTGAGTTTTGTTATTTCGCTTGCCCTTTTTATTTTCTTTGCCTTTCGCGTAAAATTTGTTGAGAATATTTATGCGATTATTCCAAAAGACGAGAAAACCGAAAAGCTCACCCAGGTATTTGAAAACTCGAAATTTGCTGATAAGCTGGTAGTGATGGTTTCCTTAAAAGATTCGCAGCAAATCGATCCGGGAAAACTTGTCGCTTACGCGGATGTCTTTGTTGAAAAACTACAACAGAAGGCCGCCCCCTTTATCAAAAATATACGCTACAAAATCGACGAGCAGTTTACCTACGCGCTTTTTGAAAGCATTCAAAGACATTTGCCATCTTTTTTAACCGCGGATGATTACAAAAAAATAGATACGCTGCTGCAGCCCGAAGCACTTAGCAAATCTTTGAGCCGCAGCAGTTCCATTTTAGCGATCCCTGCTCCAACGCCGATCAAGCAAGTGGTGTTGAAAGACCCTTCCGGCATTTCTTTCCTTGCCTTAAAAAAATTGCAACAACTGCAGTATGAAGATAACTTCACGCTATTTCAAAATCATTTTGTAACGCGTGATAAAAAAACGCTGCTTTTATTTATCAGTCCGGCTTTTTCTGCTGGCAACACAGATAAAAACGGACGGCTTTTCGAGGCCATCGATCATTTGGCGGATTCATTAAGCAGTGTAGATCCAAATATTGGAACGCAATATTTTGGCGGCGCTATCGTCTCACAAAACAACGCAGCGCAGCTAAGAAAAGACACCTTGCTCACGCAGGGCATTACCGTGCTTTTTATTATCGTATTTTTAGGCTTTTATTTCAAAAAGAAAAGGGCGCCGCTGCTCATTTTGGTGCCTGTTATTTTTGGCGCCAGTTTCGCACTTGCGGCGATTTATTTCATCAAAGGAAGTATCTCGGTTATTGCCTTGGGTACCGGTTCCATTATTCTGGGCATTGCTGTCAATTATTCGCTGCATGTTTTTAATCATTATCGCCACGAGAGCGATATGAAGAACGTGATCAAAGACCTCGCTTTCCCGCTAACCATTGGCAGCATCACCACCATACTTGGCTTTTTCAGCCTGCAATTTGCTGCTTCTGACATGTTGAAAGACCTGGGCCTTTTTGCCGGATGCAGCCTCATTGGCGCCGCGCTCTGCTCCCTGATTTATCTGCCTCATTTTATCAGCCGCAAACAGGAGATGGAGGTTAAAAAGTCTTGGCTGGACAAGCTTTCCCATCTTCGCTTCGAAACCAACAAATGGTTGGTGGCCGCAATTTTAGTGATCACCGTTGTCCTTTATCCGCTTGCGCAAAAAGTAGGTTTTGAGCCGGATATGATGCGGCTTAATTATATGTCGGAGCCGCTCAAAGCAGCAGAGCAAAAACTGAATAAAATTAGCGGCGCTGCGCTAAAATCAATCTACGCCGTAAGCGAAGCGCCCACATTGGATGAAGCGCTACGCCACAGTGAAAAACTACAGGTTCAGACAGATTCGTTGAAGCAACAGGGTTGGATCAGCACTACGTCGGGGGTGGCCAACCTCTTTATGTCGGACAGCCTGCAACAGGCGCGCATCAACTCCTGGAAACGCTACTGGACCGATCAAAAAAAACAAAAGGTTTTAAAAGACATGGCTGCCTTTGCTGCAACAGCGGGCTTTACAAGCGACGGCATCGACAATTTTAAACAGTTGATCAACGAAGATTATACGCCTATTTCTCCAAATGAACTGGCGCCGTTGCGCCGCGGATTTTTAGACGATTATATCACAGAAAAGAACGGTTCTGCTTCTGTCGTTACTTTGATTAAAGTTCCTGAACAGCAAAAGCATGCGGTTATTGCTTCTATTGAAAAGCAGCCACAGACAACGGTTTTAGACCGCCAATACCTCACACAACGACTGACGCAAATGGTGAGCGATGATTTCAATCAGATCGCCTGGACGATTTCGATCATCGTTGCGGCGGTGCTGCTTTTAACTTACGGGAGAATAGAATTGATGTTGATGTCTTTTATTCCCATGCTCATTAGCTGGATATGGATTTTAGGCATCATGACGCTTTTTGATATTCAGTTTAATATTGTCAATATCATTATTTCGGCGCTCATTTTTGGTTTGGGAGATGATTACAGCCTGTTTGTGATGGACGGCTTAATCAATGAATACAAAACCGGCAAAAAAGTATTAGCCTCGTATAAATCATCGATCTTGTTATCAGCCATTACCACTATTGCGGGGCTCGGGGTATTGATCTTTGCCCAACACCCGGCGCTGCGCTCAATTGCTTTTGTGTCGGTGACCGGTATTATTTGCGTGGTGCTGATGTCTCAAATTTTAATACCCTTTTTCTTTTCGCTGGTGATTAAAAACCGGATCAGTAAAGGCTTTCATCCCTGGACTTTGTGGAGCTGGAGCCGTTCCGTTTTTTCCTTTTTGTATTTTGGAACGGTCAGCGTCTTGCTGACGATCATTGGTTTGTTTTTAATAAAGCTCAACGTTCTCGGGCGAAGCAGAGGCAAGTTTGTCTATCACTATTTGCTGAGCAAATTTTGCATGTCCGTACTTTATATTATGGGTAATTTCAAGAAAAGGCAAATCAACCCCGCCAATGAGACTTTTGAAAAACCTGCAGTTGTGATTGCCAACCATCAATCGTTTCTTGATATTCTGCAGATGGCTATGCTCAACCCGCGGCTTATTTTGCTCACAAACAAATGGGTTTGGAATTCGCCGATATTCGGTTGGGCGATTAAAATGGCCGACTTCTATCCCGTGGCCAATGGCGTGGAAAACAGCGCTGAACTGCTCAATACGCAAGTAGCAAAAGGATACTCCATCGCGGTTTTCCCGGAAGGCACGAGAACATCAACGCCACCCATGAAGCGGTTTCACAAAGGCGCGTTTTATTTGGCCGAACAGTTGCATCTCGACATTGTCCCGATTGTTTTTCATGGTTTGGGATACACCATGAGTAAAGGCGATTTTTTGCTGAAGAACGGGCCGATCACAGCCTGTTATTTGCCGCGTATTAAAGCTGAAGACTCCCGTTGGGGGACAACCTATCAGGAGCGTACCAAGTCCATTTCAAAATATTTCAAAGAAGCACATCAAACGCTTACACAACAACTGGAAACGCCGGAATATTTTAAAGAACATTTGTTCTTCAACTATATTTATAAAGGGCCGGTGCTCGAATGGTATTTAAAAATAAAACTAAAACTCGAAGGTTATTATCAGCAATTTCACGAGCTGTTACCGCGCGAAGGGCATATTCTCGATTTGGGTTGCGGTTATGGGTTTATGAGCTATATCCTGCATTGGGCAAGCCAGGGAAAACGGCGTTTTACAGCCGTTGACTACGATGAGGAAAAGATTGCAACGGCGCGGCATTGCTTTAGCCGAAACGAAAACCTGCACTTCAACCACAGTAATATTTCCGAGTTTCCATTCGAGCGTTATCAGGCCATTATTATTAGTGATGTATTGCATTATCTTGAGCCACAGCAACAGAAGCAAATCATTGAAACGGCGATCGATAGTTTGCTGCCCGGGGGCATTCTTGTGATCCGCGACGGCGACTCGGATTTAAAAGAAAAACACAAAGGCACAAAGCTCACTGAAATATTTTCTACAAAAATTTTCTCCTTTAATAAAACCTTAAACGAGCTCCATTTTCTTTCCGGCAGCGCTATGAAAGTTATCGCCCGTGAAAAACAAGTGAGGATGCAGCGCATCGACCATACCAGGTTTACGTCGAATGTCATCTGGCTGTTCCACAAATAACCTATCCTAGCAGCTCAACAACGGCACCCGCTCCATTTGCTTTGCATTTTCATCGATTATTAATGAGCATTCATCGAATATAATCGGTCTGTGGTCGAATTGAAAGTTAAATGTCATGTAAGCGACAATACTTTCGTTCAAAAATTTACAAGAACATGAAACCGTCCATGCTCTTCCTGTTGCTCGCGATAATAACAAACCCTATGTGGGCGCAAAACAGTTGCCCGCAGGTCCATACGCTGGATGGAGGTGTTACAATTCTTTACGCCCAGGATCCGGCCAATTTCAGGGCGGGTGACGTGATCCTCAAATCTAATGCTATTAATATAAACGGTGTTTCCTACGATGCACTTTTTACTATCATTGGTAAAAGGCTGGGCGGCGGCGGCAATGCGGCCCTGGCGCAAACAAATGGCGAAAGTCATTTCCGATTAGGAGGCACGCATGCCGAAAACAACCCTTACATAAGATATAATCTGAAGTTTGTGACCAGCGGCAGCGCTACCTCCGGCAATCTCGGCGGCCAGCCTGTTACTTTGAATAATTTAAAGATGTACCTGCCGGATGTGGATGGAGAGGAAGATGCAAGCCGCTGGTATGTGGACATCGTCGGCTACAGGGTGACCGGGGGCACACCGCCAACCGTTACGTCCGGCAGCGGCCTTTCTCAGCAGGGCTTCTACGCCAACACATCAACCGCTGCAATGCAGGCCATTTCGGAAACCGCCAACTATACAAAATACCGCCCCAATGTTTCTACCAACGATTACTCTGATAACTTTTTAACAACTAAAACCGCAAGTAATCCGTCAGCTACGACTTATGCGTTAGATTTCAGTTTTGCCCAGTTTCCTAAAACCGGCATTGACTTACTTTTTGGCGTTACATCAGACCCTGCGCAGGCGGTTAGCAGTGTTACACAAGGCTCGGCAAGCCGCACTTTTTTTCATGTGTTCACTGTAGCGAATTGTACGGGCGGCACAACGCTTCCCGCGACATTCGATCAAATAGATGCTTTTACAAAAAATAATCAACTCGTCGTACACTGGAAAACGCTGAACGAATCAAATAATGAAAAATTCCTGATCGAGGTATCGACCGATGGTCAAAATTTTCAAAAAATATCAGAAGTACAATCCAAAGCAGCGGCGGGCGTTTCAAGCGGCGCGCTTTCGTATAGCTTTGCAACTCCCTGGAATGCTATTGCCGGCATCGCTTTAATACCACTGCTACTGCTCGGCTTTTCACGATCAGCACGACAGAAAAACGCAGTTGTGCTGGCTCTTATCGCGCTTTCTATGACTGCTGTATTATATGGCTGTAGCAAAACGGGCGCTTCCGTCGCAGCCCTTCAGGATAAGAAAATTTTTATAAGAATTGGCCAGGTTGACAAGGACGGAACCGTGAGATATTCTAAAACCGTTCAGGTGAGTCAGAATGAATAAACATCCCTAATAATGAAATTAAAGGCAGAGAGGACAACCCATTCGAAAGCTCTAACCTCTAAAGCAAGGGCCTCGTCAAACTAATGACGGGCCCTTTTTTTATCCGGCAAAACGGTTATTCGTGTTTATGAGCTGCTGCTGTTTTTGCTTTTCGATCATACTGGCAGCATTGCGGCAGTTTGCCATAAGCGGCATCAGAAGCTTTCTTGCCTGCATTATCGTATCCAGCATTAGCAATTTTATCCTGAATGGTTTCAAGGCTGGTTTTGCCCGAGCGAAACTTTACGGTCATCTGTTTGGTTTCCTTGTTCCATTCGGCAAAATCAGCGCCCGCGTCTGAAGCCGCCTTTTCTATTGTTTTTTTACACATGCCACAATTGCCGGAAACATTAAAAGTTTCCGTTGTTTTCTTCTGCGCAAAAGACTGAGTTGATAACAGAGATATTGCTACGATAAGTAGCATAGATTGAATTGTTTTCATTTTTGAAAAATTATTAGTTATAAAAAATACGCGGGAGCATTCCCGCACATGTCGGCGAAAGAGGAACTAATATTTTTCTATATCCGGAAAACCTGGTTTTTTAAATACAAATCATTGCTCTTTGGAGGAGGAAGCGAGCAAGCTAAAAATTTATATTCCGCAACCCTGATGGATTCAACCGGCAACAGCGGCGTTATCAAAACAATTGCCTTCGCGACAGGTTGTTTCAGGCCGCTGACAAAATGAGAATCCTTTACATGATCGGTAGCCAGCTTTAAAAAGACCGCTTTG
This sequence comes from Niabella insulisoli, assembly GCF_039652435.2. Lineage (GTDB taxonomy): Bacteria > Bacteroidota > Bacteroidia > Chitinophagales > Chitinophagaceae > Niabella > Niabella insulamsoli. Next base: position 4,137,175 of record NZ_CP190246.1, read on the forward strand.
TCTTCGCAACAGCCTTTGTCTTTTTTTGGCATGCCGCATTTGCCGCATTTAGCTTTTGAGGGAGCCAATAACGACACAGCTGCCAACTGGTCCATGCAATAATGCGTAGCTGCCATCACGCCGTTAGATAACAGCAAATAGCAAATCAATGACATATATCCGATGAACCTGGCCATGCGTTGAACAAAAGTACTATCAATTATCAGCTTTAATTGTTAAAATAAACTTATTGCGGCAATTTTGCGGATTAGCGTGAGCATCGATAAAAAATATGACGTTGTAATCATCGGGAGCGGGCTCGGGGGCCTTCTTTGTGCGAACATGCTGGGCATGGCCGGACTAAAGGTTTGCGTGCTCGAAAAAAACCGGCAACTGGGTGGCAACCTTCAAACGTTTTCCCGGGATAAAAAAATATTTGACACCGGCGTACATTATATCGGAGGTTTAGCACAGGGCCAGACGCTATATCAGATCTTTGAATATGTCGGCATCATGAAGCGGCTGAAGCTCGAAAAAATGGATCGCTGCTTTGATAAAATTTTTATCGGCAACGATCCGAAATTGTATGGCCAGGTGCAGGGTTATGACGCTTTCGTGCGCCGGTTATCGGCAGATTTTCCCGGAGAGGAACACAATATTCGCGCATACGTCCAAAAAGTTCAGCAAGTGTGCAACTCGTTTCCACTCTACAATCTTTCTTTAAACAACGAAGAAGGGGAAACCTATCTTGGAAATAATGAAAGCGCCGAACAGGTGATTGCTTCATTTACAGCAAATAAAAAGCTTCGCGCGGTATTAGCTGGCAATAACTTGTTGTATGCCGGCACACAAGATGTAACGCCCTTCCATGTGCATGCATTGATTACCAACAGCTATATAGAAAGTAGTTGGAGATGCATTAATGGCGGGTCGCAGATTGCCAGGCTGTTGGCGATAAATATCAGGAAATACGGAGGCGATATTCTCAGGAATACCGAAATTGTTGCATTAAAAGAAATGGAAGGCGCCATCAGCTATGCACAAACATCGAACGGCGATCAGATCTTTGGAAAGCGCTTTATTTCTAATATCCATCCCGCTGCAACGTTGTCTCTGACTAAAGCTCCGCAGGTGTCGAAACTTTACCGAAAAAGAATAACCGGGCTTAAGCAAACAATCTCATCTTTATCTGTTTACCTTGTTTTAAAGCCGAAGCAGGTCGCTTACGAAAAAAGCAATTACTATTATCACAAGGAAGGAAAGCTTTGGCATTTAAATGATTATGACGAGCAAACCTGGCCACTTGGTTATGGTTTATATTTTACAGAAGACAGGGCCAATGAAGGCTTTGCTGCGGCCATTTCTATATTGACGCCCATGCGGTTTGAAGATGTGCGCCAGTGGAGCAGCACCTATAACCGCACAGGAAAAGAACAATGGCGCGGCGCCTCCTACGATTTATTCAAACAGCAAAAGGCCGAACAATTACTTCGATTGGTTGGCGAGCGCCTCCCGCATATTGTAAATAATATTGAGAAGTTCTACGTTGCAACGCCGCTTACAAACAGGGATTATATCGGCGATGCGGAAGGAAGTATGTATGGCGTTCAAAAAGATTACCGCGACCCCCTTCAAACGATGATAAGTCCGCGTACAAAAATCCCCAACCTTTTTTTAACAGGACAAAATTTAAATTTGCATGGCATTTTAGGAACGGCGCTGAGCGCGGTGTTGACTTGCACCATGCTACTTGACGACAATAGCCTCGTCGAAAAAATTAAAAAGGCTTAACGGGGCCACTGTGAAAATTGATATCAATTTCTGTAAAATAAAAAATTAATGAGCAAGCGAATTCGGAGAAGATTGTTGAGAGTAGTCGGCGTTTTTGTGCTGCTGTTTGGCCTTTTGTTTGCTTATCTGGCTTGGGTATCCCGGATAAACCCGCCCGAAATAAAAGACCTTCGTGCCCTGCAGCTTAAAAAGCAGGAAGTAGATACCGGCCTGTTCAGTATTCACAATAATTGGTTCAGGCATAGCCATTCGGGGCTATACGAAATGTATGTGGAAGGCGCTCCTTTTGAAATGGGCGTAGTAAATGGCAAGCTCAGCGAAACCCTGGTAAAGAAACAGGAAGACTATTTTAGCGAGCAGATCAACAAAATGATCCCTTCGAAATTCTACCTTCATTTTCTCAAATATTTTATCGGATGGTTTAACCGGAAACTGCCCGACTACGTAACGGAGGAATATAAGAAAGAGATTTATGGCGTATCGCGCTCCGCTTCTGAAGGGTATCAATATATCGGTACCAAATATTCCCGTATCCTCAATTATCACTCGGCGCATGATATCGGGCATGCATTGCAGAATATGATGTTGGTAGGTTGTACGTCTTTTGGCACCTGGGGCAAGGCATCAGCCGATAGCAGCCTGATCATCGGCCGCAACTTTGATTTTTGGGTGGGGGATAATTTTTCTAAAAACAAGATCGTTGCTTTTGCCAAACCGGCTAAAGGCTATCGGTTTATAAGTGTCACATGGGGCGGTTTCATCGGGGTCGTTTCGGGCATGAACGAAAAGGGATTGAGTGTTACCATTAATGCGGCAAAAAGCGATATACCATCAGGATCGGCAACGCCTGTGAGCCTTGTGGTGCGTGAGATCGTGCAGTACGCAAAAAACATCGAAGAAGCGATTGCCATCGCGCAAAAACGGAAAATGTTTGTAAGTGAATCTTTCTTAGTAGGCTCGGCCGCAGATAAGAAGGCGGTAATCATCGAAAAAACGCCTGATTCGCTGGCAATTTACGATCCACAAAAAGATAATATTCTTTGTACCAATCATTTTCAAAGCTCCAGCTTTTGGAATAGCAATTCCAACAAGGAGCAGCGTAAAGGCAGTGCTTCTGTGTATCGGTATCAGCGGTTGGAAGAATTGCTGCAGGAGAACAAACCCAACACCGTTGAAAAGACCGTCGCTATTTTAAGAGATTATAAAGGCCTGCAAAATCGCAACATCGGCCTCGGAAACGAAAAGGCGGTCAACCAGTTTATCGCCCATCACGCTATTATTTTCGAACCCGAAAAATTGCGGGTTTGGGTTTCCACGGAGCCCTGGCAAATGGGGCCTTTCATTTGTTATGACCTGAACAAGGTTTTTGCGCTAAGAGGCATGAAAGAAAATAAAGAAATCTACGAAACAGCGCTAAATATTCCTGCCGATCCTTTTATCTATACGCCTGAGTTTAAAAGATTCCAAAAATTTAGAGCGTATAAACAAACAGTGCTTGATGGCGGCGAGGTGCATACCGACAGTATCATTGCAGAAAATCCTAATTATTACAACAGTTATGTTTTGGCGGGCGATTATCACTTTAAAAGGAAAGCTTTTGACCGCGCCCGTGCTTACTATCAAAAGGCGCTGCGCCTGGAGATCGCCACCGCATCTGAAAAAGCTTATATCATCAAACAAATCGAAGAGTGCCGCGAAAAATAAATCGCGCTCCGCTTTTTAAAACCTATTCAGAATACTTATAACCTACGCCTCTGACGGAGTGAAAATATTTTGGATTGCGGCTGTCTTTTTCGAAATATTTTCTGAAGTTAAGAATGAAGTTGTCGATTGTGCGCGTGGTAGGATACACGTTGTATCCCCAAACATATTGCAAGATCTTTTCCCTGGTAACAACTTCGTTTTTGTTTTCGATCAGCAGTTTCAACAACATAGCTTCCTTCTTGCTTAGCTGCACTTTACCCGCATATTTCGTACTGGCTTCCTGGGCTTTAAAGTCAATAATATTACCACCGAAGGTGTAAGAATTGCCAAGCGTGCTTTTATCCTGCAGCTTTAAATTCTTTTCGATGAGTTTATGAACACGGATAAGGAGTTCTTCGAGGTTAAAGGGTTTGGTAAGATAATCGTCGGCGCCCTTTTTCAATCCCAGCACTTTGTCTGCGCTGGTGTTTTTAGCGCTCAACATTAAAATAGGAACTTCATTGTTGCTGATGCGGATGGTTTCTGCCACAGCGATGCCATCCACTTCGGGCAGCATCACGTCAAGAATGATCAGGTCAAAATATTCGTTCTTCACGGCTTTGATGGCTTCGTTGCCATCGTAGGCAGAAGTTACCTGGTAGCTTTCCAGCTCGAGGTTTAATTTTAGTGCTTCATGAAGGTTTTCTTCATCTTCTACCAACAAAATATTTACAGCTCTTTCTTCCATTCTGATAGCGACTTCTCTTTTAATTGATCCCGTCAAAGAAAAAATCTAACAGCAAAAATACTTCCCTTTGGATTGTTATTTGTCATTAAAATGTCTGCATTATGGTCCTTGGCAATCTTATGGCAAAGATACAACCCCAGGCCAGTCCCCTTTTTTCGCCGTGTGGCTTCGTTGCCAATACGATAAAATTTGGAGAATATTTTTTTGCGCTCTTCCACAGGAATGCCGGGGCCTTCGTCGCGCACTTCCATCACTACTTCCTCTTCGTTTTTCCGCAGGGTTACATTTACCGCCTCGCCTTTTTCGGAGTATTTGAGTGCATTTTCAATGAGATTATTGATAAGAATTTCCACTAACAAAGCATCGCCTTCTATGTCGATACCCTGGTCTATCTGGCCTGTGATATTGCGATCTGGAAAGCGGTTTGAAAATTCAGCGACGCGGTATTGCAGTAAATTCGACAGGTCGAATTCCTCTTTGTTCATTTTGTAACCACGACCCTCCAGTTGAGAAGATATTAGAATATTATTCGTTAAAAAATCGAGGCGTTTGGTTTCCTCAAGCGACGCCTGAATGAGTTTCTTTTGTTTGTTTTCGTCGAGATGGCTATGCTTGAGCAGGGTTTCGAGATTGAGCTTCGAAACAGCAATCGGTGTTTTCAATTCGTGGGTTACCGCCATCATAAAATTTTGCTGCTGATCCTGGATTTGCTTTTGTTGGCGCATGGATCGGTAAACAAAAGTGGCGCCTAAAATAATGAGCCCGAGAAACACAATCCCTTCTCCTCCATACTTAAGCGTGTTGCTATGGTAGGCTTCTTTGATAGTTTTCAACTCCGCCTGATACTCAATTGGCTGCTTCTCTTTATCGACGGTTGTGTTTAAATGGTTGAGCTGATACAGATACATTTCGCTGCTTTGCCGCTGAAGCGATATAAACCACCAAACCAAAGCCACGATAATATAAATCAGGAGTAACCAAAATTTGAACGAGGTTTTTTTTAATCGGGATTTGAGTTCTTGTTCCATGCGTTTAGAAATTAAAGCGCGGGAGATTATTTATCCAAAGCGACGCCAACGTTTAGCAGGTTGAAAAGCGTGTCTTCTTTCATGCGCTGCTGCAAAACAAACCGGTATCTTCCGGGCTTCAAAAAAATACGTGGTTGAACACGGATTCTGGTATACCACAGATCATCCATAGGCAGGCCCGCCCAGTTTCCGAGCGAGTCGGTCAGTGGCGCGTTTATTTTCAGCGCGGTAATTGTCTTCTTTACACTGTCCTGAATCAGCAAATGCACCAGCAGCCGGTTAAACGCAAACTGTTCGGTATGCCGCACCACGAGATAAAGCTGATGATCGACGCTGTCCGTTATTTGAAATGGAACAACGGCATTCTGGTTTTTACGCCATTCATGAGCTGGCAGATCGACATGCTTTTCATAAACCTGAACATGCTGACACGATACCACCGCCCATACAATCAAACAAAAAAATAAAGTATAGCGCACGCCTGAAATTTTGTGCAAAAGTACATCAACTTACCATGACTTACTAAAGCACATTCAAAACCTGCTCTTTCGCCTTTTCAAGTTCGTCTTTCATCATCACCACAATTTTTTGGATTGCCGCATCGTAAGCTTTAGAACCAGTTGTGTTGATTTCCCGGCCCACTTCCTGAAGGATAAAGGAAAGCTTTTTGCCTTTGGTGTCGCCGCTTTCATGAAGGATCTCTTTAAAATAGCTGCAATGATTTTCCAGCCTTACCATTTCTTCCGTAATGTCTATTTTTTCGATGTAATAAATCAACTCCTGCTCTAACCGGCTCGCGTCGTAATTTTCTTTACCAACTTTTTCTTCGAGCAGTTTTACCAAGCCTTCACGCATGGTTTGCTGGCGCAAACTATCGAGCGGTTTTATTTCCAGCTGCAGCCTGCAAATATTATCAATTCTTTTTTCCAGTTCATCTCTAAGAATGTTTCCTTCATTTTCGCGATGCTTGTTAAGGTCGTTTATCGCCTCCCCAATCAATACCTTTAATTCACCGGCGTCGGCTTCCGACAAAGATTCGCTGCTGGGAGTAATAACTTCCGGTAGTTTAATAAGGGCGTTTAAAATATTCGAAGTGTCAATATTGAGTTCGCCTGCCATTTCCGAAAGCGAGCGATAATAGGCTTTCGCCAGATCCGTATTAATCACAACAGGTTTCGCATCGCCCGTATCTTTCAAACTCACCGTGCAATCGACGCTGCCCCGGCTCAACCCTTCCGACAATACCTTTCTGATTTCAAATTCAAGCGGCTTCACAATAACAGGCAGCCTCAGCGAGAGGTCGAACTGCTTACCATTTAAAGACTTTATATCAATTAAAAAAGTCTTCTTACCGATCACCTTCTCAGCGCGGCCAAAGCCCGTCATTGATTTAAGCATATTTCTGTTTTTTGTAAAGATAATGTTTGCGAATGGCTGTAAGTTACATTTTTATATGCGGGATGTTTATTGCATATAAAAAGGAGCTACAGCGTAAAGGCCTTCCTGTTTTGACTTTTTTGGAAATACCGTTTCCTTATTTCTTAATTTAAACGAGAAGCGGGGCAAAGCAACGACAAGTATTGGCATAAAAAAATCCCTTCAAATGAAGAAGGGATATTTTATATGAATGGGTTAGTAAGTACAGGAAATAAATTTCCTAACACAATATTAATTATTATTTTAACGATATAAAAATTATTTACAAAATTTTTTATTAACAAATGATAAAAGCAGCTGTGGATATCGAAGCTCTTTGCGCTGCAATTTTATAACGACAATAGAAAAAATAAAAGCGACATTGAAAGAAGCAAAAGATGAACCGCTGAAAAGCCTTATCAATAAAGGATTACAGCCGATGTATAAAAAACAGTTGCTTCTCAAAACATTTTAAACAACAAACCTCGTTCGACAAGCTTTGTTCTTTTTTGGCTTATAAAAATATTTTCGTTCCATGCAATATCGACATGCGAAAACGCGGTTACACTCATCATAAATGATAACTTTGATAAAATGTTTTTATGAAGTTCGACGCTCCCGTTCCGCTTGCTGAAATTGCATCATTGATTCACGCAACACTTGTTGGGAATAAAACAGCCAGCGCAAAAGGCATTAACGAAATACATGTTGTTGAAGAAGGCGACCTGGTGTTTGTAGATCATCCTAAGTATTATGACAAGTGCGTTAACTCGGCTGCAAGTTTCATCATTATTAATAAAGAGGTCGACGTGCCGGAAGGTAAAGCCCTTCTCATCGTGGAAGAGCCCTTCGAAGCGTATCTTCAAATTGTATCAAAGTATCGCCCCTTCCAGCCTTCGTTAGATATGGTGGCGGCTTCGGCTGTTGTAGGCGAAGGATCTGTGATCATGCCCAATGCTTACTTAGGTAACAATGTTACTATTGGAAAAAACTGTGTCATCCATCCCAACGTCACCATTCTGGATCATTGCATCATCGGCGACAACGTCATTATTCAAAGCAGCACCGTAATCGGCAGCGACGCATTTTATTACAATAAAAAAACCAACAGGGAAGTACATTATAAAAAGATGACCAGCTGCGGCCGCGTTATAATTCAAAACGATGTCGAAATTGGCGCCGGTTGCACTATTGACCGGGGCGTCAGCGGCGACACAATCATCGGAGCCGGCACCAAAATGGATAACCAGGTGCATGTAGGCCACGATACGACTATTGGCAAAAACTGTTTGTTTGCGGCGCAGGTAGGCATTGCCGGAGCCGCAGTAATTGAAGATGAAGTGATTCTTTGGGGGCAGGTGGGCATTAGCAAAACCCTGACGATTGGCAGAGGCGCGGTGGTCAACGCTCAAAGCGGCGTTCCTTCTTCGTTGCCCGGCGGAAAAGCTTACTTCGGATCTCCGGCAGGAGAAGCTCGAGAGAAAATGAAAGAAGTGGCTTGGATCAAACGTATTCCCGAAATTTGGGAAAAGGTAAAAAATATAAAATAAGGACTATGAAGTTTGGACAGGTTGCCGATCCTACCGGCGTTAATTTTAAGCTCCCTAAAGACGCAGCAGCAACAACGCAGGTTTTAAGCAAGGCCAAGGGTAAACAGTTTGAAGTATATGTCGGCTGCGCCAAATGGAACAAATCTGATTTAAAAAATTTCTATCCAAAAGGTACAAAAGACGAATTGCCCTATTACGCCACCCAGTTTAATTCGATTGAACTGAACGCTACTTTTTACGGCATGCCGACGGCGGAGCAGGTAATTAAATGGACCGAGAAAACGCCGGGCGACTTTAAGTTTTTTCCCAAATTAACTAATTCGATAAGCCATTTTAAGCGGCTTACAGCCGACAGCCTGCCGCTGGCCGAAACGTTTTGCAATGCGATAGCAAATTTCGAAAACAAGCTGGGCATGGCTTTTTTGCAGCTACACGACCGGTTTTCTCCAAACGAAGCCGAGAAGCTTAGCAATTTTGTCAAACATTTTCCGAAAGGTATTCCATTAGCCGTTGAAGTGAGAAATGAAGCCTGGTTTTCCGATCCGCTTCATTGGGGCGCTTTCTGCGAACTGCTTGAAAAAAATAAAATGGCGAACATAATTGTGGACACGGCCGGGCGAAGGGATATGGTTCACATGCGGCTTACGACACCCGAGGCTTTTATTCGTTTTGTGGGATGCAATGAGGAGGCGATCGATAAAAAAAGGTTGGACGACTGGATCAAACGAATCGAAAAATGGCATGAGCAGGGGCTTAAAAAACTTTACTTCTTTGTTCACCAAAATGTGGAGCTTTCCTCGCCGCTATTGTCGGCTTATTTTATTCAAAAGCTGAACAAACGGCTGGGGCTGGAACTGCATGTTCCGCAACTGCCCGCTGATGAAAAGCAAAAAAAGATGTTTTAAAGAGTTGCGAAAACAGGAGAAGTTCCGTCTAATTTACTGCAACCTCAAATCTTATGAGAAATTTATTTTGCCTGCTATTGACCTTCATCGCTTCAACTGTAGGCTTTGGCCAAACGCCGGATAAAAACACAATCGGCATTATTAAGCTCAACCTCACTTCTTTGCTAGATGAAACAACTTTTCCAACAATTAATGTTTCGCTCGAAAAGAAAATTAGTAGAACAGGCTCGTTAACATTTGAAGCAGGATATCAAATCTATTCAATAGGGAATTCGGCGGATACATCATTTGTAAATAACCGGGGCTTTAAACTCGCTTTTGAATTTCGCCATTATCTCAACCAAAAGGACGTAGCAAAGCTAACGGGCTATTATATAGCGGCAAATATTTTCCAGCGCAGTAACCAATACACGGAGGATTTAATGTACTCTCTTCAGCAAGAAAAAGATAACCCCAATCAACGATTAGAAGATGAGTTTGTAGTAAAAAAATCCGTCACCGGCTTGAATTTTGTCCTTGGAAAACAATCCAACCCTACCGCTAAGACGTGGTTAAAAAAATATAAAGGATTGTCAAAAATTTTTATCGACCCGTATATCGGATTGGGCATATTTTACCGTCAGGTAAAAAACGAAAGGAGAGAGTTTGAAGAAGGCAAACATGAGCGTTACAAGTCACGCCATCCTAATGCTTACGACATTTTCGCATCCTCCGGGTTAGCAGAGAACACTGGGTTCCGGCCGAGTCTGATTGGTGGTATCCGCCTGGGCATTATGCTTTAGAAAATCACCTCCAATTCCTTCAAATGCGTTACAACGTAAGTTGGTTTAAACCCCATTGCCACCGGGTCATGCGCGGCATCGATATGGTTGATAAACACCTGATCGAGGCCGGCTTTGTAAGCGCCAACAATGTCTGCGTCAAGGTCATCACCCAGCATGATACTTTCGCTGGCCTGCGCTTTCGTAACATGTAGCGCATAGTCGAAAATCGCCTTGTTCGGCTTCAGGCTGTTACTTCCTTCTGACGTAATTACTTTATCAAAATAGTGGTTGATCCTCGAATTGTTGATTTTATGATGCTGCACTTCTTCAAACCCGTTGGTAATCAAATGAAGTTTGTAGTTTTTATTAAGAAGGTATTCCAGTATTTCAACGGTATGCGGAAACAACACATTTCGGGTAGGCAACATTTCCAAAAACCGGCTGCTCATGGCTTCAGCCAGCGCATCATCAGCGATTTTAAAATCGAGCAAAGCCAGGCTCATCCTTTTTACACGCAGCTCCGCCTGCTTTAAAAAGCCTTTTCTGTAGCGTGCCCAAAGCTTTAGGTTATGAGCCAGGTAACTCCGGTAAAAAAGATCAAAATCGTTCACTCCGCGGCTTTCCAGGTTGAGCGTAGTATAAAGATCCTGCAAAGTAATTTTAGCATTCGTATCAAAATCCCAAAGGGTATGGTCGAGATCGAAGAATAAATGTTTATACTTCATCCGGTAAAAATAAAATACTAAATCTGAATTACAGAAATTTGTCCGGTATGTTTATTGTATAAACGAAAAGATAATAATATGAATAACGTTGTCATCACAGGCGCTTCGCGCGGCATTGGGTTTGCTATCGCGAAAGCATTTGCAAAGCAGGGTTATAATCTTCTTTTAACCTCGCGCAATGACTTTAATCTGTATAAAGCCGTCGAAACATTACAAACCCATTACGGCGAAATAACGGTTAGCGCAAAAGCCTTTGACCTGGCTGTTAAAGAACAGGCTTTATCATTTGGCGCCTGGTGCCTTGAGCAAGGCGCTCCCGCAGTGTTGGTCAATAATGCCGGCGTGTTTGAGCCGGGCAATATCGGCGACGAGCCCGATGGAGCGCTCGAAAAGCAGGTGGCTACTAACCTCTACAGCGCCTATCATGTAACCCGCGCGCTGCTTCCGGCGATGAAGCAACAGCAGTCGGGCCATATTTTTAATATTTGTTCAATCGCTTCACTACAGGCTTATCCTGGCGGCGGCGCTTACAGCATCAGCAAATATGCTTTGCATGGCTTTAGCGCAAACCTGCGCCACGAGTTAAAATCTGATCATATTAAAGTAACTTCCGTATTCCCGGGCGCGGTGTTGACGGACTCCTGGCAAGACTTTGACAACAGCAACAGCCGGATCATGGAGGCGGAAGATATTGCCGAAATGATATTGGCCGCTTCCCGGCTTTCAAAGGGCGCCTGCGTCGAAGACATCGTTTTAAGACCGCAGCAAGGCGATCTGTAAGCGGCTATTTAATTGAACACATTTGGAATGAAACAGCTGTTATCCTTTCTTTTTTTATTTATAGTTAGCAGTGCAGCCGCGCAGAACGAAGCGTATGTTTCGCTGGAAGAGCGATTAAAAAGCAATGTCTTTTTAAAAGTCGATGCCAGTAATACCGATTGTTTTGTGGGCGAGCCTATTGTTGTAACCTATAAGCTTTACAGCGCCATGCCTTCCGAATCGAACATCGTGAGAAAACCGGCTTTCGCAGGATTTGAAATAAAGGATTTGATGTCAGGCGCCGATGGCATCGCCTCCCGCGAAACGATCGACGGCATTCGGTTTGATGTTCACACCGTTTTGAAATTACAGCTCACGCCCTATAAAGCAGGCACGCTCTCTTTAGGGCCGCTCATCATGCAAAACCGCATCAGGCTGGTCGACGGCAATGGCCGAAAAGATCCTGTTTTGAATGGTGTGGAAGAAGGCTATGCGCTGGACAACGGCTATTTCAACCTTTCCATAAGTTCCGTTCCAATTCCGGTAATTGTTACGGCATTACCCCAAAATAGTCAGCGCGCGGCGAAATTTGAAGGCCTGGTGGGCGATTTTAAAATGGATGTACGGTTAAGCGAAAAAGTAGTAGCGCCGGGCAAAGCAGCCGCATTAATTATCACCATCACCGGGAAAGGCGATTTTAGTAAAATAAAACAACCGGAAATTAGCTGGCCCGACGGCGTTGAAGTTTTCGACACAAAGACTGATGAAGATCAGCCGGGTTCAAATGGTGGCGGCGGATACAAATCGTTTGAAATTCCTTTTGTGGCCAACAAGGCAGGATCTTATACCATTCCTTCCATTCAATTTTCTTTTTTTGACGCCGTCAATTACAAGTATAAAACAATTACGAATATCCCGCTCGAATTTAGCGTAATCGACGAAAGTGGCGCTGGTGGAAACGACGCTGCATCGGCAGCGCCCACGACGGATCATCAAAACATTTATCTACTCGCCGGCCTGGCTGTCGCACTGCTGCTTTTTATTATTGTTTTTATTTTTTTAAGAAAAAAGAAAAAAACCGACACGCCCACTAAAAGAAACGAAGCAAAAACCATTGGTAATAAGGAAGTCATTGTAGAAAAAAATTTGTCCGTAGAGGAGTGGCTGCAACCTGCGACAACTGCGTTACACAGCGACGGAAACACTTTCAGCATTGCGCTTAAAAAATCCGTGATCGCATTTTTGGAGCACAAATCGGGAGTGCAAGCCGGACAATTCAATCAACATCAAAGTAACCCATCTATGGCAACTGCTGGTCTTAGTGTTCAAAAACAGGAGGAAGTAAAGATTTTACTTTCAGATATTGATATGAGCATTTATAGCGGCGGTCTGCCAGACCTTACCGCGCGAAGGTCGCTTTTGCAAAGAGCAAGCGATTTGTTGAAGAAATTATGATAAGGCAAAATAATCAGGCATTTTTTACCTCCGGGTATTCCTTTCTTAGTCTCGAATCCAATACAAAAGTGCCGAACGGCAACAAGGAAGCAATGAAAGCCATGAGCGCTTTCCAAAAACTCCATTTGAAGCTGATCCAGACTTTCAAAAGATAAATGCAAAACAGTACAAACAAGACGCCATGCGCCCAACCCACATATTTTACGCCCTCGGGTATGTCGGCAAAATATTTTAGCGGCATCGCAATCAGCAGTAATAATAGATAGGAGATCCCTTCAAGGAAAGCAATCTTCATAAAGGTCTTGAGCGCTTTGATATCTTTCGCCATTTAATGCATATTTTATACTGACAAAGAAACAGTTTTAACAAAGAAAGGTTGAGCAGTACGTTAAATTATAAGTTTCTTTGAAACGCGTATAAACTTGAAGCCTTAAACAAAGCCCAGGGTTTTATAGTTTGCACCTAAAATTTTAGTCGCGTCGGCGTTTAACCAGTTTTTTAAAACCGTCGCGTACACGTCTTTAAAATCGACGTTGTATTGCAAATCCCCGTCTTTTAAACTGGCCAGGTCGGGCAAAGCATTCAGCATTCCCTTTTGTTTAAGTCCACCGCTGATTAAAAACATATTGTTGGCGGTGCCATGATCGGTGCCGTTGCTGGCATTTTGCGCCACGCGCCGTCCAAACTCAGAAAAGGTAAAAAGCAACACATCGTCCATTCGGCCATTTTTTTTCAGATCGTCGGTAAATGCTTTAACAGCGTCATTCATTTGCGTGAAAAGCCTTGTCTGTTGGGCATCCTGGCTTACATGGGTGTCAAAACTTCCCAGCGAAATATAATACACTTTTGTATTGATTTCAGAATAGATCAGCGAAGCAATGGTTTTAAAACCGTTGCCCAATTCAGTATTGGGATAAGTGGCGCCGGTAGGATGCAGGCGGCTCTGCTTAAAAATATAATCCGCAGAAGAAAGCGTTTGCGCCATTGTTTTATAAAGATATTCCACCGGCTCTTCATCGTGATGATCGCCGTGGTTTTTCATAACATCTTTGAAAAATTTTTCATTTGATGTTCCATACAATCGCCGTGGGTCTTTCACCGCAATGGCATTGCTTTGTTCGCCTTTCAGTGCCAGGCTCAATACGTCATCCACTTCAAGCGCCTGCGTGGGTTTATCGCAGCCGGCACATTGCGCGTCCAGATAACGACCGACCCAGCCCGTGTTAACATACTCGTCGCTCTTACTGGCCGAATGCCAGATATCCATGCTTCTAAAATGAGACCGGTCAGGGTTAGGATAGCCCACATTATTCAATATCGCCAGGTTTCCTTCGTCATATAGCCCTTTAAAAGCAGTCAAAGACGGATGCAACGCCACTTCATCTGTGAGCTTAGCCGCTTTTTCCATTTTAATGCTAAGGCTGGGCCGGAGTTTATAGTAAATATCATTTCTAACCGGGATAACAGTGTTGAGGCCGTCATTTCCTCCGCTTAATTGTAAAACCACCACGACTTTATTCCCCGCGGGAACAAGCGCTTTTGATTCAAATGCTTTTAAGAATTTTGGCATCATCATCGACGCTGTTGCCAGCGATCCGATTTGTAAAAATTCTTTTCTTTTTATTAGCATAACGCACTATTTTAAAGTTATCACCATCTGCCGGTCAACACATTTGATATTCCGGCAGGCTCATCATTTGAACGGTTGCTGATTTGATAAAAGCCGCTCTCGACGAAAGATCGAGGCTTTTACTTATCGTTTGTTCCACTTGTGGAGTAGACACCTGCAATATTTGTTGTCTTATTATTCCAAGCAATTGATCCCGTTCGATTTTAGCATACCTGTTGATATATTGTTCCCAGTTGATCGACGCTTCGACTGCGCCATAGACTTTTTTCTGCGGCGCAGCGGCAGGCTTCATGGGCACATTTGCCGTGCCATCCGATTTACGGCCCATCATCACATCGTCGTCTTGTTTGGGTGTTACATTCAATTCGTCTTTATCATTAAACATCTGCGGGATGCGAAGGCGCATCATCAAAGTGCTGCTGTCGATCCAGGAGCGGCCGCCCGCCCAACCTGCAACATTTGGCGGGTAAAGCAATTGTTGCCCCAGAATCTTTTGCATATTAAAGAGGGCATAGTCGTTATCGAGTTTCATAGGGATCATCCGCTGAATACCTACCAGCAACTCCACCGGCGACTTGATCCTTGTTCCGATATTTTTTTCATCGTAAAACCACTTGCTGGTAAAAATCTGTTCCATCAAAGCGGTAATGTCGTATTTGCTGTTATAGAAATCATCGGCAAGCCGCGCAATAAGCGTTTCATCAGGCTGGTCATTTACGAAAAACGTGTACAGTTTTTTCGTGATGAACTTCGCGGTTTGTGGTTGTTCTAGAATAATATTTAAAACATCGTCTCCGTTAAAATTGCCTGTTTTCCCTAAAAATGTCTTTGCGTCTTTATCATGATTGTTTTCTCTAAATACAAATTCGCCTTTACCGTTCGCCGTCCACCCGGTGAAGGCGCGCGCTGCTTCTTTCACATCGGTTTCGGTGTAGTTGCCGCGGCCTAACGTGAAAAGCTCCATGACTTCGCGCGCAAAGTTTTCATTGGGCCTTCCTTTGCGATTTTGCTGATTATTAAGAAAATACAACATAGAGGCGGAGCGCGACACTTCTCGCAACAATGTACCAAAATCGCTGAGGCCATACTTTCTGAAAACATGGAGCAACAACTGGTTGTAGAAGATATTATTGTTTCTGCTGGCAAAATGACCGTGCCAGAAAAAAGCCATTTTTTCCCTCAACTGTGCCGACGTTGTTACCATTTCTTTCAACCAGTAAAGGTTCAGGCTTCGCACCGCAGCTTGCTGCATCCGGTTGATTTCCCGGCGTTTCATCTCATCAAAATTTTTCCTTTTATTGGCATCTTGTAACTGGTCGTAAAGACTGACCAGGTTTTCATCCGCCACATTGATATATTGAGGTTCTTGCGAAGAAGCTTTCAGCAAAGCTTTAAAATATTTTTCGGGAGCATATTTGGGCAAATCGCTCAACTGTTCAACAGAAGGGCCAAAACCGGCGCGCCACATCAGGTGTTGATTTTTTAGCTGATTAGAGATTTCCATACGTCGATTTTTAAATGTGACCTGAAGCAGTAAAAAAGGTTTAAATGAACCGTGACAAGAATCGTACAAAATAACCTTGGAAACCGCTTTATTAACAGACGTTTAATGAAGCCGGCGTTTAACACCTTGTGGTGCATTAAAAAAGGCCTGCATGTTTGCAGACCTTAAAAATTTTTGTGGCCGGTTACGATTTAGCTTTCGCTTTTACGTAAGCCATCAAATCCAGCGTTTCCTGTTCTGTCAGTTTGGCTTTTTTGGCCATAGCCTGCATTAACTTTTCCTGTTCTGCAAAACTGTGATTAGGCACATGGCCGGTTTGGTCCTTATGACATTTGGTGCATTTTGCCGAACTGATGATCAGCCCGCCGGCATCAACCGATCCAACGCCGGCAGCCGTTACTGGCGCAGGTGGTGGCGGAGTAGGTGTTTTTGAAGCCTTTGGTGAACAGGCAATTACAAAGCCCGTGAATACAAAGATGGCAATAATAGTTTTCTTCATTTCAGATATTATTTGGTGATCGTTTCCTTTCCGAAATATGAATGTAACACTTTTGGCAATTCAATGCCGCGCTCCGACTGATTATTTTCGAGCAGGCAGGCCACAATTCTCGGCAGCGCCAGCGAGCTTCCGTTGAGCGAATGCAAGAGCTGTGTTTTACCATTCTCATCTTTAAACCGGATTTTCATGCGATTGGTTTGATAACTTTCAAAGTTTGAGGTGGAGCTAACTTCCAGCCACCGTTCCTGCGCGGCGCTGTACACTTCAAAATCGTAGGTCAGCGCCGAAGTGAACGACATATCTCCTCCGCAAAGCCGTAAAATACGGTAAGGCAATTCGAGCGATGCCAGAAGTTTTTCTACATGCGTCACCATTTCCTCAAGCGCTTCGTAGCTTTTCGCCGGATGCACCAATTGAACAATTTCCACTTTTTCAAACTGATGAACACGGTTCAGGCCTCTTACATCCTTACCAAAACTTCCGGCCTCTCTTCTAAAGCAGGGCGAATAAGCGGTCATCTTTACCGGTAGTTGCTCGGCCTTTAAAATTTCATCGCGATAAATATTGGTAACCGGCACTTCCGAAGTTGGAATCATATAAAAGCTGTCGGCTGGCATATGATACATTTGCCCTTCCTTGTCTGGCAGCTGGCCGGTACCGTACGCGGATGCTTCATTAACCATAAATGGCGGCAGGTATTCGGTGTAGCCGGCGTTTGTATTATAATCGAGGAAATATTGCACCAGCGCGCGTTGCAGCCTGGCTCCCGCGCCTTTATACAAGGGAAAGCCGCTGCCGGTGATTTTAGCGCCGGTTTCGAAATCCACGATATCATATTCTTTGATCAGGTCCCAGTGAGGTTTTGCACCCGCGTAAAGAGCAGGTTTTACGCCGGCCTCGCGCACTACCTCGTTGTCTTCAGCGGTGTGGCCCGCGGGCACGAGTGTTGAAGGCAGGTTGGGAATCTGAACCAGCGCTTCCTGCAGGGCCGCTTCGGTTTGACTTAGTTGCTCGGTGATTGGCTGCAGTTTAGCTTTCAATTCGGCAACTGCTTTTTTCTTTCCTTCTGCCGCCTCCTTGTCTCCTTTTGCCATCAGGCCGCCGATCTCTTTTGAAGTGCTGTTCACCAATGCCTGCGTAGTATCAAATTCGAGTTGAAGCCGCTTGCGCTCATCATCCATGGCGATCACCGAATCCACCAGCTCCATATTTTTAAAGTTTTTTACATTCAGGCGTTCTTTCACTTCCTGCACATTTTGCCTTATCACATTTACTTGTAACATGTCGAATTTGTTTTGCGCAAAAATATAATCAATTGCGCGAGCGGGCACAATTTTTTAATGAGGAGGCAGGATATAACGGTGAGTTTTTACCGCAAACAGCGAGTTGAGATGGATTATCTCTTTAACGCGTTGCTCCACATATTGTAAAATAATAATTTTGACTTCTCTAAATTAATCATTATTACAACCCTGTTTCCGGCAAATGGCGTTTTATGACTACCTTTACCATCTTGACTATTATAAACATTTCCATTGAAATTTACAGATTTTAATTTTGACGAGCGCCTCCTGGAAGGCATAGAAGCATCGAACTACCAAAACGCAACACCCATTCAGGCGCAGGTTATTCCGCATATTTTAGAGGGAAAAGACGCTATCGCCTTCGCGCAAACCGGAACCGGCAAAACGGCCGCCTTTTTGTTGCCGTTGATCAATAATGTGCTTACAAAAAATACCGGTTCCAATGGTATTAAATGTATGATCATCGTGCCCACACGCGAACTGGCGGTTCAGATTTCGCAACACCTCGAAGGGCTTTCTTATTTTACTTCGGTGAGCTCTATCGCTATTTATGGCGGTGGAGATGGCAACAACTTTGTTCAGGAGAAAAAAGCCCTTACCATGGGCGCTGAATTCGTGGTTTGCACACCCGGTAAAATGATGGTCCATATAAAAATGGGCTATGTAAAATTAGACACCCTTCAGTATCTGGTGCTTGACGAAGCCGACCGCATGCTAGACATGGGATTCTATGATGATATCATGTTTATCATCAATCACCTGCCCAAACAGCGGCAAAACCTCCTGTTTAGCGCCACCATGCCGCCAAAAATAAAAACGCTGGCGCAACGCATTTTACACAATCCGGTTGAGGTCAGCATAGCAATGAGTAAACCGCCTGAAAAGATCGTACAACAGGCTTATCTCGTTTATGACGAACAAAAAATTCCGCTGATCTTACATTTACTTCAGGAAAAGCAATATCGATCGGTGCTCATTTTTTGCAGCAATAAGCTGAATGTAAAACAACTGACGCGCGATTTAAAGAGAAAAGGCATCAAAGCCGGCGAAATTCATAGCGACCTCGAACAGATAGAACGCGAAGAAACGCTGATTCAATATAAAAGCGGCCGCCTTCCGGTACTTGTTGCAACGGATATTTTGAGCCGCGGTATCGACATTGATAATATCGACCTGGTGATCAACTTCGATGTACCGCACGACGGAGAAGATTATGTGCACCGCATCGGCCGCACCGCACGGGCCGCCGCCGAAGGAAGCGCTTTTACGTTGATCAACATGAAAGACCAGCGAAAGTTTCAATCCATCGAGCGGTTGATCGGAAGAGAAGTTTCCAAAATGAAAGTCCCCGAACAATTAGGCGCCCAGCCCGAATATAGCCCGGCCCGGCGCAACAACAACCCGGGAAATAAAAAGAAATATTTTAAAAATAAAGGAAAAAGACACCAGTAGGCAGGGCACCAAAGGGGATTTCCGTGATGGCTTTCGGGCTATGATCGAACCTGTTCGCGCCGCCCGCGCCTGAGATCCGCTTTTTTTACTTTTTAATCTTTTGTTTACCGCTTACCTTAGCGGTTATGGAAAAAAAGTTGTTTCTGTTAGATGCCTATGCCCTGGTTTTTCGGGCTTATTACGCGCTAATCCGCAGCCCCCGCATCACCAGTAAAAATAAAAACACCAACGCCCAGTTTGGTTTTACCAATACATTAGTTGAGTTGCTCAATAAGCAGAAGCCGACGCACATGGCTGTTTGTTTTGATACGCACGAACCTACTGAACGCCATACAGATTATGCGGCTTATAAAGCCAATCGGCAAGAGACGCCGGAAGATATTCTCATTGCTGTGCCCGACATCAAACGGATAATCAAAGGGTTTAATATTCCGTGCGTGGAAACGGATGGCTATGAAGCCGATGATGTTATCGGAACCCTGGCTAAAAAAGCAGCAGCCGAAGGTTACGACGTGTTTATGGTAACGCCCGATAAAGATTACGGGCAACTGGTGTCGGATAAAATAAAAATTTACAAGCCTGGTTATCAGGGCGGCGACGTAGAGATCATGGGCCCGGAAGAAGTTTGCGCCAAATGGAATATAAAGAATGTGTCGCAGGTTATCGACGTATTGGGACTGATGGGCGACGCGGTGGATAATATCCCCGGCATCGCTGGCGTAGGCGAAAAAACGGCGGCAAAGCTGTTGGCTGAATATGAAACGCTCGAAAATGTGGTGGCCCATGCGGAAACGATCAAAGGGGCGCTGGGCCGAAAAGTAGTGGAGGGAAAAGACCTGGCCATTTTATCCAAAAAACTGGCAACCATCATCACAGATGTTCCGGTTGAGTTTCATGAGGAAGAATTTAAAGTAACCGAATGGAATAAAGAAGCGCTAAGAGAAATTTTTGGAGAGCTGGAATTCCGAACCTTGGCCAAGCGCCTGTTGGGCGAGGAGCTCGAAACCGCTACAGCGGCCACATCGGCCGATAACAAAAAGAGCAGCAAAGGCTTGCAAATTGATTTGTTTGGCAATGTGATCGGCGGAGAAGCTCCTGCGCCAGCGTCCGCTACCTCAGACGAGGAGGCTGACGCACCTTCTTTTTCCAGCTTAAAAAAACTGGCTGATGTACCACATGAATATACCGCTGTTACGGAAGCCGGCGCGTTGACCGGGCTTGTACAAACGCTTGCCAGCTTTGATGAAATTTGCTTTGATACAGAAACCACGCATATCGATGCGAATCTGGCGGAGCTCGTGGGATTGAGCTTTTCGGTGAAAGCCGGCGAAGCCTACTGGGTGCCTTGCCCGCAAGACCGCGAGGCTACCGATACTATTCTTGCGCTTTTTAAACCCTTGTTTGATGATACTTCCAAAACCTGGATCGGCCAAAATCTTAAATATGATTTGCTGGTGATGAAATGGTATGGCATCGACATCAAAGGGAAACTGTTCGACACGATGCTGGCGCACTACGTGATTGAGCCCGATGGTAAGCGGAGTATGGATCAGCTCAGCACCAAATACCTGGGTTATGAGCCGATACCAATCGAGGAGCTGATTGGTAAAAAAGGCAAAGGCCAGGGAACGATGCGCGATGTTTCGCTTGAAAAAATCACAGACTACGCCGCTGAAGATGCTGATATTACCCTGCAACTCAAAGAAGTGTTTACACCACTGCTGAAAAAGAAAGAAGTGCAGCGCGTTTTTGACGAAGTGGAAAACCCATTGGTAACGGTGTTAACCGACATGGAGTTTGAAGGGGTTAAAATTGATGAAAGTTTTTTAAAAGCTTATTCGCAGGAACTTGAAAAAGACGCGATAGAAGCAGAAAAAAAAGTATTTGAAATTGCAGGCGTTCGTTTTAACCTGGCGTCGCCCAAACAATTGGGCGAAGTACTTTTTGATAAACTAAAATTAGACCCGTCAGCCAAAAAAACAAAGACGGGCCAATACCAAACCGGGGAAGATGTATTGCAAAAGCTGGCCGCCAAAGGCCATCATATTGCTGAAGAAATTATTACTTTCAGAGAACTCACCAAATTAAAATCCACGTATGTGGATGCGTTGCCCCAATTGATCAACCCGAAAACCGGCCGCGTTCACACCACTTATGGGCAAGCGGTGGCCGTAACCGGCAGGCTGGCCAGCAACAATCCAAATTTGCAGAATATCCCCGTGAGAACCGATCGCGGTAAAGAAATCAGGAAGGCTTTTATCCCCAGGGACAGCGATCACATATTACTGTCGGCCGATTATTCCCAAATTGAGCTGCGCATTGTGGCAGGCATCAGCGGCGATGAAAATATGGTTAACGCATTTAAAAGCGGCATCGACATCCACACCGCAACGGCGGCCCAGGTGTTTAATGTGGCGCCGGAAGAAGTGACCAAGGAAATGCGCTACAAAGCCAAGAGTGTCAACTTCGGCATCATTTACGGGCAGGGCGCTTTTGGCCTTGCCGATAATCTGGGCATATCGCGGACGGAAGCGAAAGCTATTATTGACAGCTATAAAAAAGAGTTCTCAGGTATTCAGCGGTATATGGACGACACGATCAATTTCGCAAGAGAGAACGGATATGTGGAGACGCTGATGGGCCGCAAACGCTGGCTAAAAGATATCAATTCCGGCAACTTTACCGTTCGCGGTTTTGCCGAAAGAAATGCGATCAACTCTCCGATACAAGGCACCGCCGCCGACATGATCAAACTCGCGATGCAAAAAGTACATCAGGCTATGAAGCAGGCAAAAATGAAAAGCAAAATGATCCTTCAGGTGCATGACGAATTGATCTTTGACGCCCGCCGCGAAGAAGTGAACGAGCTCAAACCACTGATCCTCGAAAATATGGAAGCTGCATTGCCGCTGCCTTTCGGCGTTCCGGTTATTGCGGAATGTGGTGAAGGAGAAAACTGGCTCGAGGCGCATTAATTAAAACAGAAATCAGCCTGATGAAATATTCCCTTCTGCTGATCGCGATTCTTTTATCGCTGGGTTTGAACGCGCAGCGGTTTACAGATGGTGAGCGCAAATTAATATTGAGCGGCGACACCAGCGCTATGTTACGCGTCATCCCGCTGTCGGAACCGGCAGGACAGAAAGCCCTGGTATCCATTTCGACAGATATTGGGTTTGACGATCCGCTGCTGCCATTATTAAAGAGCCGCATGTTGAAAGCTGTGTTAGACAGCAGCCGCCGCGGCGTGGGAATTGCCGCGCCACAGGTGGGCATCAACCGCAACCTGATTTGGGTGCAGCGCTTCGATAAACAAAACCAACCTTTCGAGTTTTATATTAATCCGAAAATCGTATGGCGCTCCTCTGTACTTTGCATTGGCCCGGAGGGCGATCTGTCCTTCGAAGGCCGCGGCGATGTAGTGCGTCATTTTTCGGTGATGGTTTCCTACACGGACATGCAAGGAAAGCAGCATCTTGAAGTATTGGAAGATTTTTCCGCCGTGATTTTTCAGCATGAAACGGATCATTTGTCCGGCACCCTGTTTACCGACCGGATAAAAGATCAGAAAGGCAAGAAATATGTTCCTTTTTCGCCCGTTCGAGCGAAAAATTTATTGACAGAAGAAAAAGCGGAATAAGGTTAAACGGACATTCTTTATCGGATATGTTCTATCGATAATCTTTTCGCCGAAAACTCCTGATTAGAATGAGAAAGAATTTCCCATTTTTCGATTGTTTTGCCGCCCCAATATCCGCCGTTCAGCGTCAGAATATTGTCTTTAAAACTCCAGGTTCCGTCGAAATCGGCATAGGTTAAAGGCGGGGTGCCACACCAGCTTGCATTACCGCGCACTGTAAGCCTCCCGTTAGTTTTAAGAATGTAGCCGTATTGATTTGAGGCCAATTGCGACAACTTTTCATAGGTGAACACTTCCCCGCTATAGTCTTTGGCCGTCCAGGCTCCGATAAAAGAAGCGCCCGGGCCTTCCTCTTTTTCTTCAGGAAGGACGTCGCTTTTGGAACAAGAAAACATGGTGAGTGCGCCAAAGCACACAGCAAGCAGTATTGGTATCTTTCTCATAAAAAAAACATTTATATAAATATAACGATGCGGCGTTTAAATTCGCAACAAAGGTATTCAAAATATCCGGCAGCGCTTACTGGTAAACCCTCACATAATCAATTTCCATCTTTGCCGGAAATATTTTATTGTCAACGCCCTTTTGCCCGCCCCAGTTACCGCCTACGGCAACATTCAAAATCAAATACATATTTTGGTCAAAAGGCCAGCTCTTGTAACCCTTCTTTTCATTAGCAAATGAAAAATAGGGCTGATGATCTATTGACATAATAATGGAGTCTTTTGTCCACTCGAGCCCATATATATGAAAGGCCACCGACGCATCATCCACCTTTTTCTTCGCTGTCTTTTGAGTTCCGATTACGTGGTTGTAGTTTTTACAATGTACAGAGGCGTGCACCCAGCCCCGATCGTAACCGACATGCTCCATGATATCAATTTCTCCGTCGTCGGGCCACTGCTTCATGTTTTCTGCAAGCATCCAGATAGCGGGCCAGGAGCCGGTTCCGGACGGCAGTTTGGCGCGCACTTCTATTTTTCCGTAGGTCCAGCTCTCTTTGCCACGAGTGACCAACTTAGCCGAAGTGTATTGAAACCCCAGCGTATCTTCCTTGCGCGCTTCGATAATGAGGCGTCCTTTTTCGACACGTGCATTTTTCGTTTTGCTAGTATAATATTGAAGTTCATTATTGCCCCATCCTTTGTTATTGCCGATATCAAAGTTCCATTTAGATCGATCGGGCTGGCCGGTGTAGTTAAACTCGTCAGACCAAACCAGTTTTCGGCCGGCCGCTTGCGAAAAAGACGGCCCGGCGCAAAGCAGTAAGTAAAAGGCAAACAACGGAAATTTCATGTGCGGTATTTTTTCAAAGATAATTGATCCGCGGGCCAAATTGTGGGTTTTAGAGTTTCCCCTGACATTACATATTTCTTTTATCTTCGTTTTTATGATAAAAAATGTTCTTTTCGATTTTGGCGGCGTATTGTATAACCTTGACTTTTCAAAAACCTTTGATGCATTTGAGAAGCTGGGTTTTTCTGATTTTGAGCAAATGTTTTCGCAATACAATGCCGACACCCTTTTCCAGGATTTAGAAACAGGAAAAATAACCGCCAGCGCCTTCTATAACCGGATCAAAGCGATGGCGCCGCAGCCCGTAACAGACAAGCAAATCAAAGATGCATGGAATGCGCTGCTGCTGGGGTTCCGCATGGAAAGCCTCGAATTTCTTATACAACTGAAAAGCGACTATAACCTGTATTTACTAAGCAATACCAATGTAATTCATTATGATCATTTTTCGAGCCAGCTGTTAGAACAAACCCACTACCCATCGCTCGAATCTTTCTTTACCAAAGCCTATTATTCGCAGGATATTGGTTTGAGGAAACCCGATTTGGAAACCTTTGAATTTATCATCAAGGACGCGGGCATTCAACCGGAAGAAACAGTGTTTGTTGACGATACATATTCCAATTTTCCTAATGCCGAAAAACTTGGCATGAAAATTCATTTGTTAGAACCGGGATCGCTGATTGAAAATATCGACTTTAAAAATTTTTAATTTAAAATTACCTGATCAGGAAAATTCAACTTTATGGCAGATGCAATTATTCCGCTACTGACGCTTATTGCGCTCGAAGTAGTGTTAGGCATTGACAACATTATTTTTATTTCGATATTGGCTGACAAGCTGCCCGAAAATCAAAGAAATAAACTGCGGATCTGGGGTATCGGCCTGGCCATGGTCATGCGCCTGATTTTACTGGCCATTCTTTCCTGGATTTTAAAACTCGATCAAACGCTGTTCACGGTTTTTGATATGTCATTCACGGGCAAAGAGCTTATTCTTATTCTTGGGGGTTTGTTTCTTTTATACAAAAGCACCAAAGAAATTTATCATAAAACAGAGGAGCCCGACCCTAACGCACCAACAAATATTAAAACCAGCAGTTTCAGGAAACTTTTATCAGAAATCATTGTGCTCGATCTTGTGTTTTCAATTGATTCTATCATTACAGCAGTCGGCATGGTCAGCGAATTGTGGATCATGTACACCGCCGTTGTGGTGACCGTGATTATAATGCTGATCGCTTCGAAACCCATCAGTAGCTTCATCAGCCGCCACCCGTCGTTCAAGGTTTTGGCGCTTTGCTTTCTAATGTTGATCGGTTTTGCATTGCTGGCCGAGGGCTTTGAAGTGAAAATTCCGAAAGGCTATATCTATTTTGCGATGGGGTTCTCCTTCCTGGTCGATTTAGTTCAAATGAAAACAACCGAAAAGACAAAGCCCGAGTCGAAATAAATTTGAGCCGCTTGGCTGCCTCCGGGCTTTAGCCGCTTGCCTCCAATGGTTCTTCACCCCCCTTAGTAATTCATTAAAAAAAGCCCCGAAATGGGGCTTTTATTTATTTAGATGCTTTTTAATGCTTAGTGGCCCTCGCCTTTGGCAGGCGCTTCGGCGGGCGTGGTGTGAGAGGATGGCATTGTAGTTTCTTCGAAATGCTTATCATATCTATTGCGAAGGTTTTTATAAGACTGACCATCTGCTAAAAAAGCGATGATGAACCAGATGAATAATGCCAGCGGCACCACAATAGTCATAATAAAATTCCTGATTTCATCGCCCAGGTGCATAAATACCGATACGATATAATATGCTTTAGCCAGGGTAAGGATACAAACAATACCTTTCAACAAAAGGATGAAAAAGTAGGGAGGCTCTCCTTTATGAAGAAAATAAATCAGGAAACCAATGGCGAGCTCTATTACTGTAATTACAGATAACAGAATCGTAGTTTTCTTTACTCTTTTTTTAAACTCAGCGTCGTCGGAATGGTGGTGATGCACACTTACTTCCGGGTAAGCCGCGGATGGAGAAATATCTTTTGTAGGATCGTAATGATTACTCATAACCTTTATAAATGCTTAGTAATAATTTTATTTAATGCCTTTTGATTATATCAGATAAAAACACAGGAACACGAACACCCAAACCAAATCTACAAAGTGCCAGTACAAGCCTGCTTTTTCTATCATCAGGTAATGCCCTTTATTTTCAAAAACATTCGAACGGGTCATTAATAACATAACGATATTGATGATCACACCGCTAAATACGTGGAAACCGTGGAAACCGGTAATACCATAGAAAAATCCGCCAAAAGCAACTGGCCCGGTCTCGCGCACATGAATGTCGGAGCTGCTTACCATTTGCGCCAGCTGATCTACCGGCATTTTTGCTAATTCCGCATGCGACGCTGTAGATAAGTGATTTTCATGGATCAATGTCGCCAAAGTTTCCGGTGAAGAATTTTGTAACGCTGCCGTCAGCTCAGGCCCGTGCACCAGCTGCCCCCATGGATTGTGGCGGGTGGTCTGACTGATCAATTCTATTTTACCGTCGATCAACGTAGCGTGTTCTGCCGTTAACAGGTGATGCCACTCCAACGCCTGGCAACCCAAAAACGCCAAGCCACCAATGATCGTCCAAAGCAACCATTTTTGCACATCGGCTTTGTTTCTGTTGTGGCCGGCATGCACTGCCAAAACCATGGTTACAGAACTGATGATCAAAATGAATGTCATGATACTCACAAAAACAAGCGGCAGGTTGGCATGGCCCGCGCCGGGCAATGCGTTAAAAACCACGTTGGGGTCGGGCCAGAAATTCTGGCTAAACCTGGTGGTTCCATAGGAAATCAGGAACGCGCCGAAAGTGAAAGCATCGCTCATTAAAAAATACCACATCATCACTTTTCCGTACTCAATATTAAAAGGGCTTTTGCCGCCGCTCCACCATTTGGTACGATGTGTGTTTACTGTTGCTTCGTGTGCCATTCCTTAAGAAAAATTTTATCCTACAATTAAAAAAAATATTAATAAATACAACCACAAAAGGTCGACAAAATGCCAGTACATGCCCATTACTTCAACCGGAGTGGAATTGTAATGTTTTGTTTTTCCTGCGACTGAACGTATCAGCATTACCGCCAGCGCAACCACGCCGCCGAGGATATGGAGGGCGTGCAGGCCGGCAATTGCATAAAAAAACTGGCCTGCTCCGGACGATCCTTTAAACCGGATATTCTGGTTCCACAAATCAAAAAAGCCAAATACCTGGCAAACTACAAATACCAGCCCCAATACAAACGTGGTCGTGATCAAAGAGCGGTAACGCAGCATTTCGCGCGCCTTGAAAGCCTTTGTCGCCATCTGCATAGTGACGCTGCTTGCCAGGATCACCACCGTCGACACCCAGAAAACCTTTGGCAATACCATGGTGCGCCACCCTGTCAAATTACTTTTTACGATAAATGCGCTCGTTAAACCGGCAAACATCATGATGATACTCGCCATGGCCACCCAAAGGGTAAACTTATGGGGGTGTAATCTTTTATGTTGTTCGCTACTCACTAATTCCATCATTATTTTATTTTGCCACCTGAGTGCCGTTGTCGATTTTTTTGTCTTTCGCTTTTTTAAAATTTTGATTGACCTCTCTGCATCAGCCTTTCGCCAATAACAATGCTAACAGTACTACCGGTAAATACATATAACTTCCAAACATCACATTTCTCGCGCTTTTTACATCCATCCTGTTATACAGCATCACACAACGCATAATCATGAACAGGTTGGCCGCTCCTATCAACACCAAAGCTAAAATGCCGATCAATCCCGTTGCTGAGCTAATGCCGGTGAAAAACGGGGCGAACGTAATGGGCACGAGCAAAAGCGAATATACCAGCGTTTGCAGTGCTGTAAATTTCGTCGGCCCTTTATCGCTTGGCAACAGCTTAAATCCAGCTTCGCTGTAATCTTTATGCGCTACCCAGGCAATGGCCCAGAAATGTGGAAACTGCCACAAAAACTGGATACCGAACATCACGGCGCCGCCCAGCCAGTCGATTTGCTGTCCCGGAACGAATCCGGCTACCCAGCCGATCAGGCAAGGCAGCGCACCGGGTATCGCCCCTACCAATACCGCAATAGAATTGACTTTTTTTAAAGGCGTATAAACAAAAGCGTATAAAAACAAGCTAAACGCAGCGATGATGGCTGCTGTCCAGTTGAAATAATAGCCTAAAATAAATACACCGATGGCGCCTGTCAGTATCGCAAAGCCCCAACCTTGCTCGGGCGTTATGCGCCCGCTGGCAATGGGCCTTTTAGCGGTACGTTTCATCAACGCATCCGTATCTTTTTCTACTACCATATTGATGGTGTTGGCGCTTCCTGTAACCAACATCCCACCTGCAAAGAGCAATACAATCCTCCACCAGTCAATCAACACTTCAGGTACCAGCAGGTAACTAATTACGCTGCTGAAAACTACCATTATACTTAAAGAGGGTTTTGTAAGTTGTACGAAATCTTTAAACATAGCGACTCCAGCCCCCTCTGGCTCCCCCGGAGGGGAAGGAATCCGACGCACAACGCCCGCTTTTCAAATATTCATTATTATTTTCCAAATCTCTTTCTGTGCGACACGCTACATGCTACTTCTTTAAACGACTACCCTTGCCTCTTAATGCGCGCTTTCTTTTTCTCCAATCGGCTCGGTTTGCGGAATGAAATCCCTTCCATCTTTACCGTAGTCATACGCCCAACGATGCACTTCAGGAATTTCACCTTCCCAGTTACCGTGTCCCGGATGAATAGGTGTCGTCCACTCAAGCGTGGTTGCGCCCCATGGATTTAAAGATCTTACTCTTCTTCCTTTATACATCGAATAGAAATAGTTGAAGACAAACATCAATTGCACTGCAAATACCATCACGGTTACCACCGTAATCATTGCGTCGAGGCCGTGAAACTGGTTAAAGCTCACCCAGCTGCTTTTATCGAGGTATCGGCGAGGCATGCCCGCGAAGCCCTGATAGTGCATCGGCCAGAAAATCAGATAAGCGCCGATCAGTGTCACCCAAAAATGGATGTAGCCTAAAGTGTTGTTCATATATCTTCCATACATTTTGGGGAACCAGTGATAAATACCGCAGAACATACCGAAAAATGCGGATACACCCATTACAATATGGAAGTGTGCAATCACAAACATGGTATCATGAAGGTGAATATCAATAGTAGAGTTTCCTAAGAAGATCCCTGTTAATCCACCCGAGATAAATAAGCTTACGAATCCGATCGCAAAAAGCATGGCCGGCGTAAAACGAATATTACCTCTCCATAAAGTTGTCAGCCAGTTGAACACTTTAATAGCCGAAGGAACGGCAATCAGCAGCGTCAGCAGTACGAACACCGACCCGAGGAATGGGTTCATGCCCGTGACAAACATGTGGTGCGCCCATACCAAGAACGCCAGGATACAAATGGCAAAGAGAGAAAACACCATTGCCATATAACCGAAGATGGGTTTGCGCGCATTCACCGACATTACTTCCGACACGATACCCATGGTAGGCAGAATGATGATGTAAACCTCAGGGTGGCCCAGGAACCAGAACAAATGCTGGAACAGGATCGCGCTACCGCCTTCGTTTGAAAGCGCCTGACCCGCCACATAAATATCGCTCAGATAGAAGCTGGTGCCGAGGTGGCGATCAAACAACAATAAAATCAACCCTGAAAGCAATACAGGGAAAGAAAGCACACCTAAGATGGCGGTAAATAACAACGCCCATATTGTTAAGGGAACACGGGTCATTGACATACCTTTCGTCCGCATGTTTAAGATAGTAGCGATATAGTTCAACCCTCCCAATAATGAAGACACCACAAAAAGCGCCATAGCTATAATCCAGTAATCCATTCCGGCTTTTGAACCTTCAGAAGCCTGGCCCAGTGCGCTCAACGGCGGATAGATCGTCCAACCGCCAGATGCCGGCCCTGTTTGAATGAATAAAGAAGCGAGCATTACCACACTTCCGCCGAAAAAGAACCAGTAAGAAAGCATGTTCATCATCGGAGAAGCCATATCCCTTGCGCCGATTTGCAATGGAATAAGCAGGTTCGCGAAAGTGCCGCTCAAACCAGCTGTCAATACAAAGAATACCAAAACTGTTCCGTGCATTGTGGTTAGCGCGTAATAAAACTCAGGCCTGATACGCCCGCCTTCAGCCCATTTTCCGAAAAAAGTTTCCAAAATAGGAAAGCTTTCCTCAGGAAAACCGAGTTGCAACCTGAACAAAACCGAGAACAACCCACCAATAATCGCCCATACGATTCCCGTTATCAGGAATTGCTTCGCGATCATTTTGTGATCCATGCTAAAAATATACTTCGAAATAAAAGTTTCTTTGTGATGCGCATGCACATGATGATGGTCATCCGCATGATGGCTGTGGCTCGCCGTTTCCTGGTTGGTATGTAAAGTATCGCTCATAAAAAATGTCCCCTTTATATATAGCTAAGGTATATTAAATTATTTTTCTTTCGTTGAATCAGCAACTGCTGCGGTCGCGCTGTCGGCAACAGACGCCGGAGCAGCAGCCTGAGCCGTAGCGGCGGCAGTTTCCTGCTGTTTGTCTAACACGGCCGTTTGATAAGCAGCCTTTTGCGAGTAAAACCACTGATCATATTCTTCCTGTGTTTCTACAATAATTTCTCCTCTCATTCCGGTATGGCCGGCGCCGCACATCTGGTCGCAGGCAATTTCGAAAACAAAATCCTCGCGGCCTGTTTCCTTAATCATCTCCTTGGTGGTTTTAATCGGTGTAAACCACAAGGTAGTTGGCGTACCCGGTACAGCATCCATTTTCAACCTGAAATGAGGCAGCCCCACACTGTGAATAACGTCTTTGGCGCCGATCACCAGCTTCACAGGCTTGTTTACCACCAGGTGCAATGGGCCTCCGGAAACGATGTCGTCGTGTGTGGCAACATCATCCCAAATCAGACCTAAAGAGTTATCCTGTGTTTCATCGATATATTTATAATTTTTCTTTCCCAAAACGCCGTCTTTTCCCGGATAGCGAAACTCCCATTTAAACTGGCTGCCGGTAACCTCTACCGTAGCGGCGTTTTCAGGCGCGGTCCCTGTAATCTGGTACCAGTAAACCAATCCAAAAGAAATAAGCACCGTCAAAACAATCGCCGGCACAACAGTCCAGATCATCTCCAGCTTGTTGTTGTGGGGGAAATAGTAAGGTTTTCTGTCTTCTCTTTCCTGATATTTAAAAGAATACCAAAACAAAAGGATTTGCGTAATAAAAAATACAATACCCGTAGCGATCAGCGTGTATTTCAGCATTCTGTCTACCTTAATACCATGATCTGACGCCGCGCCGCTAAGGCCGAGCGTTTTATCAGCCAATGTGTGGTGCGCCCAATAAACGCCGAAAAGGCCCACAACAAGGAACAATAGTAAAAGAAATGCATTGATCCGGTTAGACTGCTTTCTTGTTCTTTCCTCTCCTTGTATTATTGATACAAATTCAGTAGCCCTTGCAATCTGAAAGGTGATAATGAATCCCAATAATAAAATCGCTATTAGTAAAAAAGTATGCATACGATGTATTGTTCTGTTATTGTTTTCTTTCTGTTTTTTAGCTTATGAGGTTCAATAACCCTTTGTTATCTTCCCCCGCAAACCCTTTATCTTATTGTTTACCTTTCAATAATTGAAAATTAATTAGGTATGGTGGATAACACTTTCTTTGGCGAACGGATGATTTTCAACCGTCAGCGGATATTTGCTTAAAGTCCGCGCCACCAACAACATAATCAATCCTACAAAGAACATTGCGATGCCCATGTCGAAAGCAATGTTTGGTACTTTATTGGGCGAGACTGCCGGGAATACCATTTGGAAAAAGTCGAGCCAGTGCCCAAATAAAATTAATATAGATACAAAGGTTACGATCGTGTAGTTCCTTTTCGAGTCGCGGCTCATGAAGATCAGAATCGGACCTACAAAGTTGATGGTCAACATGGTCCAGAATATTCCGGCATAATGGCCTGGATTATAGGCGTTGCCGATCCTGTTCACAAAATACACGGTTTCCTCAGGCTGGTTACTGTACCAGATCAGCATAAACTGAGAGAACCACAAGTAAGTCCAGAAAATGGAGAATGCGAACATGAATTTACCAAGGTCGTGCAAATGCTCTTTGTTCACTGCGGGCAGCATGCCGTTGTTTTTTAGGAAAACGACATACAGGCTTATCAAAGCAATACCGGCTACAAACGTGCTGGCAAACGTGTACCAGCTATACATGGTGCTGAACCAGTGCGCATCGATACTCATCAACCATAACCAGGGCAGAGAAGACATGATCGTAAGTGCAAATACCACGATGTATAAAGCCGCCATTACCGTATTG
The DNA here is from genome assembly GCF_039652435.2 of Niabella insulisoli. GTDB lineage: Bacteria > Bacteroidota > Bacteroidia > Chitinophagales > Chitinophagaceae > Niabella > Niabella insulamsoli. The sequence continues at coordinate 4,169,735 of NZ_CP190246.1, forward strand.
TCCCAAAGAAACTTCTTACGTGCTTCTACGGTAACAGGAGGATTGGTATCCAGGCTGCGCGAACGCTGGCGCATTTTCCAACCTAAGAATGACCAAAATACAACCGTGAACACGGTTACAACAGTATAAAATGTTTTATTTAAGAACCCGCTTTTAAATTTCAATACCGGATCGTGCTCTACGTGAGCGGTATCCGTCCAGTGATAAATAACGTGATTGCCGCCAAATACGATAGATAATAAAATCACGGCTGCGATAACGCCGATTACCGGCACCGCGGAAGATACCGCTTCTGTCACACGTGAAAAACCAATCTGCCAGCCGCCCCAGGCAAGGGTGGTTGCGCACATAAAGAACATGGCAGCGTTTACTACTAACAGGAAGTAGACACTGTTTTGCAACAGGCTTGCCCAAAAACGTGCATGGCTTCTGTGTACCTCTTCTTCGCTACCCGTAACCCCATGCGTTGAAATATACAATGCAATGGCTGCGATCAACCCTACACCCATTAACACATAAGCGATGGTGTTATATTTTTTTGTAGGTATAAATTTTTCTACTGTTGACATTCCTGATCTTTATTAAATAAGTTCTATAATTAATTCGTCGCTGCTGTTGAACTGTCGGCTGGTGCCGCTGCTGCCGGAGCTGCTTTCTGCTGCTGTTTTGACTTGATATAAGTGATCACTTCCCAACGCTGCCGCGGCGAAAGCTGAGAAGCATAGCTGCCCATTTGTCCTTTACCGTAGGTCACCGAATAGAACATGGTACCCGGCGCCATCGCGATCATTTCCGCATCCATGAAGTTTTTAGGCGCCGCAGAGTAAGGACCATCGCCTCCTTTGAACAAGGGGCCATTTCCATCAAGCTTATCGCCATGACAAATAGCACAATTAATCAAATACAGGCGTTCTGCTTCTTTCATGTTGATGGTAGCGGCCGCACTATCCAGCGGGTTTTTAAGATTGGCTGATAAAGCGTATCCGGTCGAGTCGTGTTTAAGATCGAAGTGAAAAGCCAGATCATCCTCTCTCGAAACAGTTCCAGCCACCGGTAACCTGTCATAATGCACACCCGAATCTTTCAACGCAGCGGTAGAAGCGTAGGTTTCATACGCCCGGCTGTAGAACATATCCGGCATATAGGCAATGCCAGGATCTTTACCTGCGCCACAACCCGCAGCCACCGCGCCCAGAAACAGAACTGCTATGTATAATTTCTTGTTCATATTTGATATTCGATGCTTGATTCTATTTTATTATTCTTAATCTCTTATAAAGGCAGTTTCGCTACTGCGTATCGGCCTTTCCATTTACACCTGGGGTGTTTTCTTTCCGAAACGAACCGTTTCCCGGTCGTAGCGTCCAATCCACCAGTCTGCTTCCCTGTGCTGAATTTCTACATCCTGCGCACCCACGCTTTGAAGAAAAGCCAGCGCTTCGGCTTCATTTGTTTTGTCGGTACACTCGATCGCCATCGTAAATGTGTCATCCGTGCTGCGCAGGTTGAAGTGGTCCTTCTTTACAAAAGGCGCCAGCTGGCACAACCAGCAGAAAGTAAGCACCATGCCCACAGCAGAAAACAATACGGTTAACTCAAACATGATGGGAATCCACGCAGGCAGGGAAAAATAAGGTTTACCGCCAAAGTTGATAGGCCAGTCATACGTAAGCATGAAAGTGATAAACCCGATTGCCGTTGACGTACCGGTAATACCGTAGATAAACCCGGCGATGTGCAGGTCGGTGTCTTTTAATCCCATTACTTTATCCAAACCATGGATTGGAAAAGGCGTGTACACATCATGAATTTTGTATCCCGCACGACGCACTTTTGTTACCGCCGGAAACAAAACCGTTTCTTCGTAAAAATTACCTACAACAAATTTCTTAACGTTCATATATTTTTTGTTACAGATTCAGGCTTTTGGCTTCCCGCTGCCCTTATCATCTTTTCAACTTAATAACTGTTTCGCCGGTTTTTAATGATGATGGTTTTGATCATGTTCAAACGCCGCATAAGTCTGTTGCTCTTCTTTGTCATAACCCGCTTTATAGCTGTCGCCATTCTTTTTAAGGATATGCTTGATCTCGGCAATTGCGATTACCGGGAAGAATTTCGAGAACAGGAAGTAGCAGGTGAAAAACAATCCAAAAGTACCCATGTAAAACCCGATCTCCCAAATAGTAGGCGTGTAATACGTACTCCACGAGCTGGGCAGATAATCGCGATAAATAGAAGTTACGATGATCACAAAACGCTCGAACCACATACCAATATTTACCAGGATACTCATAAAGAAAGTAACCAGGATATTGCGTCTCATTTTACGGAACCAAAATATCTGCGGAGATAATACATTACAACCCATCATCAGCCAGTAGCTCCATCCGTAAGGGCTGTTCAGGTTTACCCTGTTTTCTTTAAACGCGAACCACTCGTAAGGCGCGGCGCTATACCAGGAAATAAACAGCTCTGTTAAATAGGCAATACCCACGATCGAACCGGTCAACACGATCACCTTATTCATAACGTCGATATGCTCCATCGTAATATATTCTTCCAGCGCAAGCACTTTCCGGGTAATCAGCAAGAGCGTTTGCACCATTGCAAAACCACTAAATACCGCACCCGCAACGAAGTAGGGAGGGAAGATGGTGGTGTGCCAACCGGGGATTACCGAAGTAGCGAAGTCAAATGATACGATCGTGTGTACCGAAAGTACGAGCGGCGTAGAAAGCCCCGCTAGTACGAGCGATAATGCTTCGTGCCTTTGCCAGTGCTTGGTGCTACCTGTCCAGCCGAAAGAAGCCAGGCCGTAGAAAAATTTCCGCCATTTTAGTTTGGCGCGGTCACGCAGAGTAGCCAGGTCGGGTAAAAGCCCCGAATACCAGAATAAAAGCGATACTGTAAAATAAGTCGAAATCGCAAACACGTCCCAAAGCAGGGGCGAGTTGAAGTTCACCCATAGCGGCCCGCGGGTATTGGGATAAGGCATTACGAAGAATGCATTCCACACACGGCCCATGTGCCAGATCGGGAACTGGCCCGCGCACATTACCGCAAAAATGGTCATCGCCTCTGCTGCACGGTTTACACCAGTGCGCCAGCCCTGGCGGAATAATAATAAGATCGCGGAGATCAGCGTACCGGCGTGACCGATACCTACCCACCAAACGAAGTTGGTGATATCCCAACCCCAACCCACAGTTTTATTAAGGTTCCACTGGCCGGTACCATACACCACATCCATGTAAATGGATACTACACCAAATCCTAACAGGCCCAATGAAATGATAAAGCCTACCCACCAGAGTTTGCTGGGTTTTGCCTCCACCGGACGACATATATCTTCCGTAACATCGTGGTAGGTTTTATTTCCTTCTACCAATGGCGCCCTGGCCTGCGATTCGTATCTGATTAATGACATAGTTATTTATATGCTTTAAGCTGTAAGCTATTCGCTCAAGCCCTATTTACATTACTTTTTGTTTCTACTAATTGCTTAATGATGCGCTTCCGCTGCCGGAGCCGCTTCATGCTTTTCTGCCCCGTGTGCGCCCGGCGCTTCATGGCCGCCTTCGCTTCCATGACCTTCGCCACCCCCGTGATGATCGCCAGTGGAAATGATCTCATCTGTGTTTCTGATCTTCGCCAGGTAATTTACATTCGGCAACACGTGTAACTGCTCCAATACATAGAATGTACGCAACGGGTTGTTCTCACGCTCTTTGGTAATCGCACTTTCAGGATCTTTTACATTTCCGAATACGATCGCATCCGCCGCACATGCAGAAGAACAAGCCAGTTTGATATGCCTGTCTTTCATCGGCACTCCTTCTTTCTTGGCATCCAGCTTGGCCGCCTGTAAACGCTGCACACACATCGAGCATTTTTCCATTACACCTCTCGAACGAACGGTAACATCAGGGTTTAACACCATTCTTGTTAAGGAATCGTTCATATGGAACACCGCCGGGTCTAATTTACCCACCACGGTTTGATCCTGGTTGTCAGGGAAACTATCTGCTCCGGTATAATCTAACCAGTTAAAACGACGCACTTTATAAGGACAGTTGTTCGCGCAATACCTGGTACCGATGCAACGGTTATAAGCCATTTGGTTCAACCCTTCGTTGCTATGATTGGTAGCGGCTACCGGGCAAACATTTTCGCAAGGTGCGTTGTCACAGTGCTGACACATCATCGGCTGGAAGATCACGCCTTTCAGCTCGTTCGGATCTTTTTCGTCTGAAACGTAGTAGCGGTCGATACGCAGCCAGTGCATATCGTGATAACGCATCACCTCATTTTTACCAACAATGGGAACATTGTTTTCAGCATGACAGGCAATAACGCAGGCGCCGCAACCGAAGCACGCATTCATATCGATGCTCATGCCCCATTTGATAGCTTCTGCTTCATGCTCGCGATACATCGTACCGGCTTTAACAAAGTCGTCGCGCGTCGCGTTTTCTTTTCCCGTGTAAGTTTTATAAAGTTTGTCAGCGTAATCTTTATACTGTGTTTTATCCTGCAGGAAGGTCGCCATAGTGGTTTCTCTCACCACTTCCACGCGGCCTTCATAGCTATTGTGAATTTGAGTTTGAGCCAGCTTGTACATATCGCCGGTGTTGCTCACTTCCGCATCCACGGCATAATGAACAACGCCGGTGCCGTTGAAAGAAGACAGCGGATAAACATCCAGACCCACTTTCTTATCTTCCCTCGCTTCGTCCACATAGCTTGCTCCCAAAGTGTGCGTGCGGCCATAACCCAATGCCACGGCTATCGTGTTGGGATCCATTCCCGGCACCACGATGATCGGCAGTTTATAGCTGACACCTTTTACCTTGATATCAACAACAGGCTTTTTAGGATAGTATTCGTAATCGTTGCTTTTATAATCAATTTTAAGTTCATCTGCCAGGGCCATGGAAATAATCGCATAGTTATCCCAGGTGATCTTCGTGATCGGATCAGGCAACTCATGCAACCACGGGTTGGCGGGATGTGTTCCTGCGCCTAACGCATTGCTTTGATATAGAACGATTTCCTTTTTCGATGATTTGGGGGCAGCAGCGATCGCGGCAACCGCAGTCGCTAACGCATTGGAGGAGTAGGCTCCGCCTGATACAGCCGCTTCGCCGGCGGTCGTCGAAACACCGTCTTGCAACGCTTTCAAATAAGCCATTTCCCCGCCGAGGCGTCCCATCCAGAAATTCCTGAAATATTCAGCAAAATCTTCGTTTTTGCCAGCCCACTGAAGCAGGCTTTCCTGCCATTGCCTTGTTTTAAAAAGAGGGGAAATCGTTGGCTGCATAAAGCCGATGCTTCCCGCAAAAGCTTCTCCATCGCCCCAGCTTTCTAAATAGTGATGCGTAGGCACCAGGTAGTCACAGAACTCGGAAGTTTCATCCAGCTTTTCGTTGAAAGAAATTTTGAGTTTTACTTTTGGTAAAGCTTTTTTCACCCTGTCCTGTTGTGGCCAGGTATACACCGGGTTGGCGCCATAGATCATCAAAGTGCCAATCGCTCCGCCTTCCATTTCGGCAAGCAGGTCAGCAAAATCTTTGTCAATACCCTGACGGTAATTTACCGGAGCAGACCAGTCAATCGTAGTTCCGTAAGCTCCGATGGCTGCATTGATGGCGTTTACCACCAGCTGGATATTAACATCGTTGCTTCCCGCTACTACCAGGCTTTCTCCTTTATGATTTAATAAGTCTTTCGCTACTTTATCAATTCCCGCTTTCAGTTTTGCATTTGAAAAAGCAGGCGCTGCAACACCAGCCACGCCAACAGCCGCAGCCAACGCTGTCACTACCATGCCGGTTTCCGATTCGCGATGGATAAATCTTTCATCAGCGTTAGCCCCGGTCATGCTTAAGAAGCTCTCAAACTGGTAGTGTTTGCTCATTTGCGGGTTGGCTTCATTGATCTTCCTGTTCAACGCATAGCCATGTTGAAACTCAACCGGGCTCAACCATGAGCTAAGAAAATCAGCGCCAATGCTTACTACAACTTTTTTGGCGTTGCCAAATTTATAGTTGGGGATGGCTCTTTTCCCAAAGCTCGCTTCGTTGGCCAATAGCATTCCCGTGTAGGAAACTGCATCGTATTGAACGTGCTTGAAGTTGGGGTAAGCCGCTTTGAAATCCGCAATAGCCTGTAAAGCCGAAGGCGAATTGATGGTAGAAGAAAGTAACACCACTTGTCCGCCTGCGCTTCTTATCTGATCCACAACGGCTTTATCAAGCGCTTCAAACGTGGGTATTTCTTCTAATTTATTTCCTGTTTTATGTTTTGGATGTGTAATTCTGTATTTATCATACAAATCAAGTACTGAGGCCTGAATCCGGGGGGTTGTACATCCTTTTACGAAAGAAAGGTTGTTGCCCTCGATCAAAATGGGGCGGCCATCTCTTGTTCTGGCCAACACCGGCACAACATCTCCATCCTGAACAAAAGTGGTGGCGTAGTATTTTGCATCTCCCGGAATAATGTTTTCCGGTTTAACCGCATAAGGAATGGCTTCACGCACTTTCGTTTTACAGCTCGCGGCCAGTGTGGCAGCGGCAGTGCTGAAACCAACATACTTTAAAAAGTCCCTGCGCGGCGCTTTTGCGTCTAATAAACCCTTGCTGTCAAAATCTTCAAAAGGAAGCTCTTCGCGAAACTCGTCGCTTACTTTCTTCTGAAAATTTTCAGGGTCATTTATTTCTCCAAAACCTTGCCAGTACTTGTTACTCATATTGTTTATAATGTGCTAATTCTATAATGTGCTATCTGCTGTTTTTATACAGCTAACTCTTTTATTAATAGTGACATTTTTGACACTCCAGACCGCCGATATCTTTTACCGTTACGCTGTCCATCTTGCCCGATTTGATGTCATTATGGAACTTTTCATAAATACTGTAGTACTGATTGCCCCCGGTAGAGTCAACATTAAAGTTCACTTTGGTGTTGCGGTGACAGTTTACACACCAGCCCATGCTCAACTCAGAAAACTGGTATACTTCATCCATACCGGTAATTTCTCCATGGCAGGTTTGACATTGCACGTTTCCAACTCTGATGTGTTGGCTGTGGTTGAAGTATACGTGATCAGGCAGGTTGTGAATTTTAACCCATTCGATAGGTTTGGCTTTCGAAGCATCCCAGGCATCCGGGTTGGCCGGGTCGAAGCCGGCATAATCGTACAATTTTTGAATTTCTTTTGTTCCGTCCACCACATGGCCTTCTTTATTCTTCAATTCAGGCCCGTTATATTTTTGGATGGTTTTGTGACAGTTCATACAAACGTTCACAGAAGGGATCGCGGCGGTTTTACTTTCCCAGGCATTGCCATGACAATACAAACAATTGATTTGATTGATACCAGCATGTACTTTATGAGAATAGAAAATCGGCTGCTCAGGCTCGTAATGAATCTGGCGGTTAACGTTGATCATTCCCTTGGTAGTGAAATATCCGCCTACAATAAATAATACGATGGCGGCGATCGCCAGGTAAGTTTTATTCCGATAAACCGGTAAAGAAGGCGCCGCTTTTACTTTTTCTGCGTCGCGGGCTGCCTTTTGCAGGTTGAAATTTACATAGATAAGCACTAGCGCTACTAAAGCCAAAATCAACGACACTACGCCGTACATGATATTGTTCTGGCTGGAAGCTTCAGCCCCTGCACCTCCTGCAGCGCCCGCATTACCTTTATCTTTATCTAACGCACCGGAAGCTTTTGCTTCAATGTATGCAAGAACTGAATTTATTTGTTCGTCTGTCAAATCTGGGAAGGTCGACATCGCAGTCGACGAAATTTTTGACACTTCAACTGCTTTTGGATAGCCCGATGCAATCAATTTCTGGTTGTTTCTTATCCACTCATGCAATTTCCCGGCGTCCTCCCAACGTCCTGTAACGCCTCCCAGGGCAGGACCGGTGCTGTTCGACTTCATATCGGGAGCGTGACAGCTTTGACATTTGCCTACAAACAAAGTTTTCCCTTCGTTAACATTGGCATCCTGCGCAAAAATCGGGGACATAGAAACAAGCAGCGCTATTATAAGTAAGGTTAGTTGGTTCAATAAATACTTATGATTGTTCATAAAACGCATAAAATCTAAAATGTGGATAAAAACCTCTGAACGACTGCAAAAATAAGGCGCGCCGTTAACATTACAGCAACAATTTGAAAATTTTTTAAATCCGCTACCAGACTGCATTTCAGCCGATTTTTCGCCCTTTTTTTTAAACTTCAAAATTTGTTTGTCATTAAAAAGTCATTGGCAGATGGCCCGATTTGATGTGAATATCTCCGGTCTTATGTCAAATTATAGTCATATTTCTTCGGCTTCAGGGCCGCGCAATGACGCGGAAATTATGATTCGAATACGGTCGCTTTCCAAAAACTTTGCAACAGCATGGGTTTTCTTTGGCGGCCAAGTCTTAATTTGCAACTACTCCATGTTTAAAAAACTAAAACAAAAATGGGGAGTCGGCCCGCTGCAACTAACCCTTATTCTTTTCACCTTCGCCGTCGGTGGCAGCCTGAGCGGTTATGCCGGCAGGTGGCTGATGTCGCAATGGGCGCCCGGCAATCGGCTCGTTTATTCGGTATTATATATAATATGTGTTACGCTCATTTGGCCTTTCATGGTGTTGCTGGTGAGTGTACCCCTGGGCCAATATGCCTTTTTCAAAAAATATCTCGGGAGTCTCTTTAATAAATTGTTCCGGAGACGGAAAATTAAATAGCGGCCCCCGATCTTTGCAACTCATTATGAAGCAAAAATTAGCCATTTTCGCCAGCGGTGCCGGAAGCAATGCGAAAAAAATCATCGAGCATTTTAAAAATAGCCCGGTAGCTGCAGTAGCCCTGGTGGTTTGCAACAAGCCCCACGCGGGCGTCTTAGATATTGCCGCAGCAGCTGAAATAGAAACCGCGCTCATCGAAAGGGACCAATATAAAAAAGACGGGTATGCCCAATTTTTAAAGGAAAAAGGGATAGATTTTGTAATTCTGGCCGGTTTTTTATGGAAAATACCACAGCCGCTTATCGACGCTTTCCCGCGGGGCATTATCAATATTCATCCGGCGCTGCTGCCAAAATACGGCGGCAAAGGTATGTATGGCGCTTTTGTGCACGAGGCAGTGATCGCCGCCAAAGACGCTGTTAGCGGCATTACAATTCATTATGTGGACGAGCATTACGACCACGGTGATGTGATTTTCCAGGCGACCTGCGATATCGCGCCCGGCGACACGCCCGATCAGCTGGCTGAGAAAGTGCATCAACTCGAACATGAACATTTTCCAAGGGTTATCGAGCAGCTGTTAACGGGAAAATAGCTTTTTCGCCCATCGAGGCCTCCGCCTCATTTAAAAGCAACTTTATCAAAGCATTTGCATTTTCTTTGGTTGCTTTGCCGTCCTGACTATTCATTTGAAACTATCTTTTTTCATATTATTTATTACGTTCGTAACGGGGCTTCAGGCACAAACGACGATTCGGGGCACTGTTTTCGATAGCTCGGGCACTTATCCGATTCAGGCCGTGTCGGTTTTGGCGACCAATGGCTCCGGAACGACCACCGACGCCAACGGCAATTATAGCATCCGCGCAGGCGAGGCAGACTCTATCTGGTTCAGCTATCTGAATAAGCCTACCCGGAAATTTCGGGTGAGCAGCATCAAAACGCCTTATGCTTTTAATATTTCCCTGCAAACTTTTATTGAAATTTTGCCCGATGTGAAAGCAAGGGTGCGTGATTATAAACGCGACTCGATCCAAAACCGGAAGGATTACGCTAAAGTGTTCAATTATGAAAAGCCGGGCTTAAAAGTGAGCTCGCTCAGCGACGGAACGGTGGGCTTTGATCTGACTTCTATTATCGAATCCTTTCAGTTTAGAAAGAATAAACGCATGGCTGCTTTTCAAAACCGTTTGATCTCGGAAGAACAGGAAGCCTTTATCCGGAACCGGTTTAGCAAGGCGCTTATCCGCCGTATTACCCAGGCCGACAGCGACAGCGCTATCAGCCAGTTCATTATCTTATACCAGCCTTCGTTTTTGTTTACTTCTACCGCCAACGATTATACATTTCATAAATACATAAAAGACTCATACGAACGCTTTAAAAGCGGCTTGATGCCCAGCCCGCTTTGGCTCGAAGGCGCCACCAGCGACGATGCGGTAATTTACCGCCGCTTTGGTTCCCCATCTCCAAACTGATAATTATGTAAATTGCAGGATGCGTTATTTAAAGCCTGCTATCTTTCTGCCACTATGTGCCATTTCTTTTTTTTGCTACGCACAGCCCAGCTGCGACCTCCTGATCCAAAACGGGAAAATTATCGACGGCAGCGGCAACAATTGGTATTATGGAGATATTGCCGTTAACAAGGGGAGAATCGCCGCGATCGGAAGAAACCTCAAGTACCGGGCTTCGCAACATATTAACGCGAAAGGATTAATCGTAGCGCCCGGCTTTATTGATGTACACACACATATCGAAGGCGACGAAGCCAAAAACCCAACGGCTGATAATTTTATCTATGACGGAGTCACTACTGTTATAGCCGGCAATTGCGGCGCTTCGAACGTGGATATCGGCAAATACCTGGTTTGGATCGATTCCTTAAAACTATCTGTAAACGTTGCTTCTCTTATAGGCCATAATGATATTCGCAAAGCCGTAATGGGGCGCGCCAATCGCAAACCCACGGCTGCAGAACTTACGCGCATGCAGGATTTGGTAGCGCAAGCTATGAAAAACGGGGCGGTGGGTCTTTCCACAGGACTAATTTATATTCCCGGCACCTATTCCGAAACGCCGGAAATCGTGGAGTTGGCGCGCGTCGCCTCCAAATATAACGGCGTTTATGTGTCGCATATGCGGGATGAAGGCGACGAAGTAGCGGCGGCGATCAACGAAGCTATCACCATCGCGCGGCAGGCCAATATTCCGGTGGAGCTATCGCATTTCAAGCTAAGCGGCCAGCAAAACTGGGGCCGTAGCAAAGAAACAATCGGCATGGTAAAAAAAGCGAGGTCGGAAGGTTTGGATATTACGATCGATCAATACCCTTACACGGCCAGCAGCACTTCGATCAGCACTTTGTTGCCCGATGAAATCCTGGCGGACGGCCAGGACAGCATTGTTGCCCGCCTGAGCGATCCGGTCATCAAAAAACAGGTAGTCGAAAAAATGCTAGCCCGGCTTAAAAAAAGAAAGCTAAAACATTTCAGCTACGCGGTGGTGGCCAGCTATCGCCCCGACAGCGCTTATAATGGTAAAAGCATTGAAGAAATTAACCTGATGAAGGGCCGCCGGCATAAAGCCCGGGAAGAGGCGCTTACCATCATTGATATTATGATGAATGGCGGCGCCAGCGCAGTTTTTCACGGAATGGGCGACGAAGATGTGAAATATATCATGCAATATCCTTTCAATATGTTCGCCAGCGATGCGTCCATCCGCATTTTTAACCAGGGCGTGCCGCATCCGCGCGGCTACGGCACCAATGCGCGCGTACTCGGCAAATATGTGCGGCAGGAAAAAGTCATCTCACTGGAAGAAGCCATTCGCCGGATGACCTCACTTCCGGCGCAAAAATTCCAGCTTCACGACAGAGGCCTGTTAAAACAGGGCATGGCTGCTGATATTGTGATTTTTGATGAAGCCGAGGTGGAAGACCGCGCCACCTATAAGCAGCCCCACGCTTATTCGAAAGGGTTTCATTATGTCGTAGTAAATGGAAAATTAACCGTCAACCAAAGCCGTCATAACGGCACCCGCGCCGGCAGGGCATTGTATGGGCCCGGACGCGCTTTGTAAAATTTTTATTCTATCGAAATCAGCTCCTGCGACCCCCACTTTGAACTGCTTTTTACCACGCCAAAATCGGGGACAAACCATTCAGTCATTTGCATTTTTATTGGTATCCCAATTCCCATGGTAATGACGGTTTTTGCGTCGTAGGTAATTTTATAGGCGTCCCAACTGCCGGCGGGCGTTGTGATCTTTTCTTTGGCGGCGACCTTTCTGTTGGTGATATCAATGCTCATATTGGCCTCCATGCCCGACTCCAGGACCATGTCCATACTAAAATTAGCATCGCTGAGCTGCTGGCCGGCGCTAAGCGAGGACGGGTATTCCATATAGGCGCCTTTGCTCTGTAGTTTTGCATTTTTGAACTGCTCCATTTGCTGCGGGTTCATCATAACTTTCATGTCGATCATCAGGCTGCCGTTTTCGCACTGCATGGTTCCAACGCCGCCGCCCAACGATTTTCCTTTTTTGTCAAAAGCTTCTGACTTGACGGAAGCGGTCGTTTTGCCATTGGCTTTTGTAACATCAGAAACACTATAAACATATTTACCGTCGTTATTACCTTTGCGGTCGTACATGGCCATAGTGACCGTTTTATTTTTTTGCAGAAAAAAATAATTACACTGCGCCTCAAGCAGGTTGGCCGTTGCGATAGATAGAAGCAGAAAGCATAGAATTCTCATCATATTATATTTTCTTGCAAATTAGCCAGACCCGGCCAACCCCACAATCGCTAAAAAAGGTTACTCCTGTCGCCTGATGGCAACAAGAGTAACCTTTAGATGATGAGAATTGTGCGGTTTTTAGTTCAGCACTCCATATTTCCCTTCCTGAAACTCTTTTACCGCTTCGTAAATTTCCGCCTGCGTGTTCATTACAAATGGCCCGTAGCTGGCGATCGGCTCATCAATGGGTTCGCCGCTCAACAACAGTATTACCGAGTCGTTAGAAGCTGAAATCGCGATTTCCTCCCCTTCATTTTTGAAAAGCACAAAACTGTGTTCACCCGCCTCTGTGCCGTTAATATTTACACTGCCTTCGATCACTAACGCAGCGGTGTTATGCGTAGCGGGAACGGCGGTGGCTACTTTGCCGCCTGCGTTCAGCCGGATGTCAAAAAGATTTACATCGGTGTAAGTAGCGGCCGCGCCGGCATTGCCGTTGAAATTTCCGGCGATGATATTGACTTCACCACCATTTTCGGGCAATGCCACCTTAGTGATATTATCTTTAGTCAGCGCCTGGTAGTGTGGTGCTACAGATTTATCTTTTTTGGGCAGATTCACCCACAATTGAACCATTTCAAAAAAGCCGCCTTTTTTTGCAAATTCTTCTTCGTGGTATTCTTTGTGCAACACGCCTGCGCCTGCTGTCATCCACTGTACGTCTCCGGGGTTGATGATGCCGCTGTTTCCGGCGCTGTCTTTATGAGCGACGCTGCCTTTATAGGCAATGGTTACCGTTTCGAAGCCTTTATGCGGATGCACGTCTACACCGCGTGGCTTATCTGTTGGTGAAAAGTTGAATGCTGCGGCAAAATCAAGCATTAAAAACGGACTGATCCGATGTTGGGTAATGCCGCCTCTGGGAATATAATTATACACCCTGAAACCGTCACCTACCATGCCTGGCTGATTCGGTTTTTTAACGATGGTTTCTACGATTTTTTTCATTTTTATAAGCTCCTTTTGAGGCAAATCTATAACAGAAAGCCTGCTGTTGAAATAAGGAAGGTTAAGCGAAAAAATTAAGATAGGTTAAGCCGCGAAAAAAACAGGAGGCGTTCGCACCGCCCCCTGAAAAATTTGGGAAACAAAACCATCAAAAATTAATGTTTAACCCATGAGATTCGATTTCGAACCCCAAACGAAGTTAACAAGAGATAGGTAGATTTTGCTATCTTTGTGCTGATTGTGATATTGCTTGCTTAATTTAAACCAAATTGCGTAATACAACTATTGATACGGAAGCCATTGTGCTGTCGAGGGTCGCTGAAGGGGACACCGCCGCTTTCGCATCGCTGTTTCGAAAGTTTCAGGGAAAGATATACACGCTGGCATTATATCTCACTAAATCACAACTAATTGCAGAAGAAATCGTCCAGGAGGTTTTCATCAAAGTTTGGGAACATCGCAAAGAGCTCGCTTCCATTGATTTCTTCAATTCCTGGCTGCGTACAGTTACCCGAAACACTTGTTATAATCATCTGAAAAAAACGGCCACCGAAAAACTCGCGCTGTCAAAGCTTTCGCATATCGAAGAAAAAACCGAGGCCTCACCCCACGAGTTGGTCGCTTTTAAAGAATTTGAAAGCCAGATAGAAGCTGCCATCGGACAACTTCCTCCGCAACAACAGAAAGTTTTTCGCTTAAAAAAACAGTCGGGTAAAAAAATCAACGAAATCGCCGACGAACTTTGTATTTCACCACACACGGTAAAAGAATACCTCAAACTGGCCCAAAAATCCATGAAACTGAGCCTCGAAACCCAGCTGGCCATATTAATTTCAGCAATTTTATTTTTCTGACCCCCTCCTTTTTCTTTTCCAATTGTCTAAAAGAGTAAGCATTGCTTTGCTAAAGCCACTTTTTTTATGAGCATTCAAAGATTTGAATACCTTTTTGGTTTGTATTTAAGCCAAACCATCACCGACGCGCAAAGAAACGAGTTGATGGAAATGCTGTCGAATCCGGACAACCAGTTTATTATACAGTCAAGGATTGACGAGCTTTATGACGATATTTTGCCGCAACATTCTTTATCAGACGATAAGATAAACAGTATGCTCGATACAATACTGGCGGAGTCGAAGCGGCCCAAAGTTTACTCTTTTAGAAGAATAGCCACTGTGGCAGCGGCGGTAGCGGCCGTTGTGCTGATTGCCGTATCGGGCTATCATTTCTCACGAAACACAGAGCCGCAGGAATTAGCCAAAACAGAAATTAAAGCGCCTTCGGAAATCATCGCTTTTATAACACTCTCTAACGGAAAAAAAATAGCTGTCAGTGAAATTTCACCGGAGGGGGCCACCCACGTTGAAGGCGCTGAAATCAGGCGCCGTAAAGACGGAAGTATCCTATATGGCGAAGGGGCCGCCTCTGAGCAGGTGCACACCCTCGAGAACCCGGCCGGAAGCAGGATTGTCAATATCCAGTTGAGCGATGGCTCCAAAATTGCACTCAACAGCGGCAGCAAAATTTCTTATCCCGTGGCGTTTACCGGTGCAGAAAGAAAAGTCACACTTTCCGGAGAAGCGCTTTTCGACATTGCTCATCGCAATAATCAGCCCTTTATTGTGCAAAAAGGAACAGCAGCCATAAAAGTGCTGGGAACGGTCTTCAATGTAAAAGCTTACGAAGAAAACAAAGAAGTAGAAGTGACACTTTTGAAAGGCAGGGTAAGCATATCAAACGGGAACCCCAAGGTTTTTAAAATACTCAAACCAGGCCAACATGCAAAAATAGGGTCGAGTCTGGATGTTTCGGACGCGCCGGATATTGACGCCGCCGTTTCCTGGAACACGGAGACTTTTATCTTCAATAACGAACGAATCGCTGAAATTGGCAACACGCTGAGCCGCTGGTATAATGTGGACCTGCTGGTTACGGACACAGCCAGCGCCAACGCCACTTTTTCCGGAATTTTTAATCGCCAAAGCAGCCTCAACGAAACCATTGGTTTATTGCAGGCCGCCGGCGTAAACGTAAAATTAGCCGATAACAAGATTATCTTCTAAACATAGTTTTTGTAAATGCGTTCGCACCGCAGTTATAAAATTGGAAACAAAACCATCATTACAATTATTGTTTAATTCAAACCGGTCGGAGGTGATCCGGCATCATTCATCATGAAGAGAAAAACTGATGACGAGATTGTTTTAGAAAGAAGCAGGCTCAAAAAACTACTGTTGATTATGAAGTTTTTAAGTATTTGTTTATTGGCGTTTTGCCTGAATGTGAGCGCCGAAGGGCATTCGCAAACGGTTAATCTGAAGGAAAAAGCGATCAGCTACAGCCAGCTTTTTCGGATGATCAATAAGCAAACCGGTTACCAGATCTTTTATCGCGCCGACGTGCTCGATAGCAAAGAGAAACTTGATGTTACAGCCGTTAATTCAAGCATCGACCATGTATTGAATGAAGTGCTGAAGAACAAGCCTGTGCAGTACAGCGTGTTCAACAAATCGATCGTCATCAAGCCGATCCCCGAACAAACGCTGGCATTCGAAAACGCCAGGTACCTGAGCATTCCCGAATCGGCTTTCGAAGTGGTAAGAGGCGTGGTTACCGATCAAAACGGGGCGCCGCTTTCCGATGTTTCTGTCTCTGTTTCGGGCACTTCGCGAGGCACGGTTTCCAACAATGATGGTAGTTTTTCGATTGATGTAAAACCGGGCGAATCGCTGGTTTTTTCGCGTATTGGCTACGAAACCGTTACCGTGACGCCTGACTTTAAGTCGGCGCTGAACATCAAAATGGTGCAGGTAGAAGATATTGGCGACGAAGTGATTGTGGTGGGTTATGGAACGCAGAAGAAAACAAATATCACCGGCGCCGTATCGACGGTCGGCGGAGAGCGGCTAGAAAACCGCCCCATTACCAACGTGGCCACGGGCTTACAAGGGGTTTCACCAGGTTTGATCATCACCAGAAATAATGGCGAGCCGGGCCGGGAAGGAATTGGCATCCAATTAAGAGGTGTAACCTCCGCCAATGGTGATGTGTCGCCGCTGGTAGTAGTGGATGGTATCAGCACCAGTATTGACGCCCTTACCCGCTTAAACCCTAACGATATCGAAAGCATTTCGGTTTTGAAAGATGCGGCTTCCGCAGCGATCTACGGTTCTCAGTCTTCGGGAGGTGTCATTGTGATTACTACCAAAAACGGAACTTCGGGAAAACCAAAGCTCAACGCCACTTCTATTTTTTCATGGAAAAAGCCGATCAACATGCCAGAGCGGATGTCGCTGATCGACGAAGCGCTGTTTGTGCGGTTAGCGCATTTCAACGCCACCGGTAACAGGAATGCAGAATACGATTCTATCGATTTGGAAAATATCCGCAACGGCGTTCCTTTTGCAAGGCCCAGGAATCCGAATACCAACAGTTTTGTTTATTACAACCAGACGCCTCCTGAGGATATTCTGCTGTACGATTATGCGCCTTCTCAAAACTATGATATCTCTTTGAGCGGTGGGACGGACAAACTAAATTACTTTTTCTCGGGTAGCCTGCTGAACGAGCAGGGTATGTTGAAAATAGGACGTGATGAATCAAAAAGATATAACGGACGTTTAAAGGTCAATGCCAAATTAACCAAACATATTTCAATTGAGACCGGCGTAGCTTATCTGAATAAATATTACGACGCTCCCGAATCGAGCGCTGCTTTGGGCGGTGATTATAGTACCGTTTACAAGATTACAAGGCTGAGGCAAAGAAACCCGCTTTACACGCCCAACGGCAATTATAAGGATGAACTTATCGCTGATCTTACGGAAGGCGGCTTTCAAACTTTTAGCGAAAACAGGTTTGATGCCAACGCGGCGTTATCCATCAAAAACCTGCTAAAAGGCCTAACCTTAAAGGCTGTAGTAGGCGCGCAGTATCGCAGAGACGATGACAGGGCGTTCAGAAGAAACGTTCAACTGTACAACACCGATACTAACATGGTAGATGTGCCCAATACAATCGTAAATAACCCCAATAGTTATTCGGAAGCCACCAGTACGATCAAAAGATCTAATATCCAATACCTCGCTTCTTACAATACTTCTTTTGGCGGAAGGCATGATATTGATGCGATCGCCGGTTATGAATTCCAGGATTACGAATTGAAAGGATTTAGCGCTTCGGCCAGCAATCTTTTTAATAATGATATTCCCGCTCTCATTCATAGCGAGCAGATCAATAGAAATAACGGACAAAGCTTCGGAGCCTTCGCTTTCCAGTCCGGATTTGGACGACTGAACTATAGCTATGCACGCCGTTATACGGTAGAGGGAACTTTCCGCTACGACCAAAGCTCTAAACTCGCTCCCGGATTCCAATCGCAATCTTTCGGCGCTGTGTCGGGAGCATGGAATATGCATAATGAAAATTGGTTTAATTTTGCCGGCAACACGATCGACCAGTTAAAGCTCAGAGCATCATGGGGCCGGCTGGGTGGCGCCCTTGGCGACGGCTTTGCAAACTTCTCGTGGGCCAATACATTGAACCTCGGTTCAGGCCTTATCCTGGGCGGGTCGAATAGCCCTTATTATTTCCAGGCCTCTATTCCTTCAGCCGTGATTACCTGGGAGAATATCGAAATGACCAACTATGGTATCGACCTGGCTTTATTCAAAAACAAGTTGACTTTTACCGGTGAATATTTTATCAAATGGAACAAAAACATGGCGGCCTCGGTTCCGGTTCCTGAAGTACTGGGCGTAAACCCTCCGAGAAAAAATATCGGTAAATTAAAGGTTTGGGGATGGGAAACCGAATTGGCTTACCGCACCAGAATCGGCAACGACTTTAATATGAATGTTGGATTTAACTTATCTGACAATCAAAATGAACTGGTTGAATTTGGTAACCGCCAGTCTGTAAGCGCAGGCCGGGTACAATTTTTAACCGGCTATCCGCTGAATACGTTTTGGGGATATCAAACCAATGGCTATTATGCCAATCAAACCGAGGCCGACCAGGCTCCTTCTTTAACCGGGAATAACAAAATAATAGGCCCCGGAGATGTGAGGTATATCGATTTAACCGGTGATGGCGCAATCAGCGTGGGCGAAGGCACCATTGAAAATCATGGCGACCTTGTCTATATCGGAACAGATGCGCCCCGTTATTCTTTTGGATTGAACCTGGGTGCCGAATACAAAGGCTTTGATTTCCAGCTTTTCCTGCAAGGTGTGGGTAAAAGAAATTTTATGCCTACGTACCTGTACTTGTCACCCTTGGGAGAGTCGTGGAGAATGCCTATGAAAATTCATGGCGATTATTGGACGCCCGAAAATCAAAATGCTTTGTTTCCAAGGCCTTTTTATCAAGCAACCCACAACTATGTTCCATCTGATAAATGGATTTTCAACGCGGCCTACATGAGGGTAAAAAACCTGCAAATCGGATACACGCTCCCTCAAAGGTTTACACAGAAGTTTGCCTGCAATCGCATGAGGGTTTTCTTTACCAGCCAGGACTTACTGACTTTCACCAAGATGAAAGGATTTGAAACAGTTTATGACCCAGAGGCCAGAAACGGTGTGATTAACGACTACCCTTATTTTGCCACCGCCAGCTTTGGCATCAACGTAACTTTCTAAATTAGTACAACATGAAAAAAATTAAGTTGAAATATTATATATCTATCGCACTCATCAGCCTTTTTGCACTTGGGAGTTGCGATGTCGAAAGATATCCTGAGCTGGATATTACCGACGATACCTACTGGAAAACAGAAACCGATCTTAAACTCGCCGCCAATTATTTTTATACATATTTGGATGGGCATAATACGGAAGAAAACTGGTCTGATAACTCCTTCGGCCAGTCAACCAATTCCATCGCGGATGGCTCGCGCATTGTGCCGAGCTCAACAGCGGAATATAATAACCCCTACACGTTAATACGCGCTACCAACAAACTTCTCGAGCAGTCCGTTAATCTGGAAGGTGTGATCAGCGATGCTGCATTAAAACGCTATCAGGCGGAAGCGCGTTTTTTCAGAGCATGGGGCTATTTTGACTTGATTCAGAAGTTTGGGAACATTCAGCTTATTCTAAAAACATTGAACGATGAATCACCCGAGCTTTATGAAAAAGCTGTTGACAGAAGTGTCATCTTTGATCAAATCTATACCGATCTCGATTTTGCTGCGGCCAATCTGCCCAAGTTTGCCAATATTCCTGACGCAGATTATGGAAGAATCGCCTATACCACCGCTTTGGGGTTGAAAGCGAGAGCGGCCTTATTTGAAGGAACCCGTTCTAAATTTCACAGCTACGGAGATCCGAATAAACACCTGACACTGGCCCGGGATGCGGCTTTGCAGGTGATCAATTCTGGTGAGCATGCGCTTTACCCCACTTATCTGGAAGCCTTCAGACCCGAAGCCGAAGGAAAAGCTAATAAAGAAACCATGCTGGTAAGGCAATATGGCATCAGCTACGACAACCGGGTTTCCACAAATACTTTTGCTCGTCAAATTGAGCAGGGACAAATTAACCCGACCAGAAGCCTCGTAGACAGCTATGTGATGAGCGACGGTTTACCGATCGACAAATCACCGCTTTATAGCACACCGACCAAGTCGGAAGATTATTTTAACAACCGGGACCTTCGCCTGCACGGCACCGTAATGAAAAGGGGTGACGAGTATACCGCTACCCAGCCAACTTTTAACACACCTAGTCTGGCTTTTAATAAACCAGGTTTTGTATTTAAAAAGTACTTCAACAAACAGGACTGGACCATTAACGCCGGTATTATGGATCGTTTTCTGATGCGGTATGCAGAAATTTTACTGACCTACGCCGAGGCGGTTTATGAATTGAACGGATCAATCAGTGATGCAGATTTAAACAAATCCATCAACTTACTGCGCGCCCGCGCCCAGGTAGCGCCATTGACCAACGCACTAGTGACCGCAAATGGACTGAACATGCGCACGGAAATACGCCGCGAAAGACGCGTAGAGTTGGCACAGGAAGGTTTCAGGTATTGGGATTTGATCAGGTGGAAAACCGCTGAAATAGAATTGCCCAAAACGGTGTATGGCAACTACCTGTTCCCTGCCGAATTTGGCACCGGCACTTCTGTTCCGGTTACCTCGGACAATATCATTATCGTTCACGACGCATCGCGCCGCGCGTTCGATCCCAATAAAGATTACTTATGGCCGTTGCCCCTCACAGAAATTGCACTGAGCCAGGGAGCGCTTACGCAAAACCCGGGTTGGGAATAGTTGCGCTTTTTGTGATACTAAAGCCAGCGTTGATGCGCTGGCTTTTTTTATGGGAATTATTATGACCCCTTCTTCATGGGCTGACTCAACATTTTGCTCATGAACTCAGGGGTAATGCCAATATAGGAAGCAATATATTTTTGAGGCAGGGTTTGTATGAGCGAAGGGTAGCGCCGGCAGAAATTGGTGTATCGCTCCGCTGCGGTCAGGCTTAATGCATCGATGAGCCTTTGCTGAAAAGTAGCCAAAGCCCGCTCTGACAAAATCCGGAAATAGCGCTCGATAGCGGGAATAGCCCTATAAAGCGCTTCCAGGTCCGCCTGCGAAATCAATGAAATTTCACTGTCTTCAATAGCGTCAATATTAAGCGCCGACGGGGTGGCGTTTAAGAAGCTTTGCATATCGGCGATCCACCATCCGGCCGGCGCGAATTGAAGAATATGCTCGGTACCGTTTTTGTCAATTGAATAGCTGCGAAGGCAACCCGAATTGATGAACGCCACCTGCTGCTGCACCTCGCCCTCCTGGTGCAGAAAGGTTTTCTTTTTTAGCCGGCGCGGTTTTAATACACCGCCAATCGTTTTTTCGTCATCAGCGGTCAGCGGCACGCGCTTTGCAATACTTTGTATAAGAAGTTCCTGATTCATACTCAATGCTTTCGTCTGATTGAATGAAACCCGATGTTAATAATTGATCAGTTGCCTTACCTTTTCATCCAATCTCGATTCGGCCATAAAGTTAGCTTCCAGATCTTTATTGAAAGGAACCGGCGTATCGAACGAGGCACAACGCATGACGGGCGCGTCCAACGCATTGAAACAATGCTCGCCAATCCAGGCGGCAACTTCTGCCCCAATGCCAGCGGTCAGCGTATCCTCGTGCAATACCAGAACCTTACCGGTTTGCGCTGCAGTCTGTTCGATGGCCTGATAGTCCAGCGGTGCGAGTGTTCTGAGATCCAGGATTTCAATCGATATATCGGGATGCGACGCTGCATATTGCTCCGCCCAAATCACGCCGAGCCCGTAGGTGATAATCGAAACATCATCACCTCTTTGCACAAACCTGGCTTTCCCTATTTCCACTTCAAACATTTCGTTGGGAACGGCATCCGAAAGGCTTCGGTATAATGCTTTATGTTCAAAAAACAGGACAGGATTGGGATCGTTGATCGCTGCGATCAAAAGGCCTTTCGCGTCGCGCGGTGTTGAGGGGTACACTATTTTTAAACCCGGCACATGTGCAAACCAAGCTTCGGTGCTTTGGCTGTGAAAAGGGCCTGCGCCCACGCCGCCTCCGGTTGGCAGGCGCAAAACCACATCGGCCTGCTGGCCCCATCGATAATGCGCTTTTGCCAGATTGTTAACGATTTGATTAAATCCCATACTTACAAAATCTGCAAACTGCAGCTCCACCACCGATTTATATCCTTCGAGCGACAACCCCAGCGCAGCGCCGATAACCGCACTTTCGCAAATCGGCGTGTTCCTTATTCGGTCTTTTCCAAAAATTTCGAACAAGCCTTCTGTTACTTTAAAAGCGCCGCCATAAGCAGCAATATCCTGGCCCATCACAATTAGCCGGTCATTTTCTTTCAGCGCTTGATGCAGCGCTTCTTTGATGGCGGCTATAAATTTCTTTTCAGCGATATTGTTTTCGTCCACATTTAGCAAAATTTCGCTTTGCTGATGCGGCACAAAAATATCAGCGGCCTCAGCTTCAGCATTGATAGCAACAGGCAAGGCGCTAGTCTTTGCCAGTGCCAGTTCCTGTTCCACGTCTGCGGATAACTGCTCCTTCATTTTTAATATTCCTTCTTCATCGATCGCCCGCTGCTCCATTAAAAATTTTTCAAAACACAGCACGGGATCTTTCTTTTCCCAAAGCGCAAATAATTCCTGCGGGATATATTTTGTGCCGCTCGCCTCTTCGTGGCCGCGCATGCGAAATGTGGTGCATTCGATCAGGTAAGGTTTTTGATTTTTTATGCAATAAGCCCTTACGCCTTTAATCGTTTCATAAACAGACAAAATATTATTACCATCAATCACCACTGATTCCATACCGTATCCTTTCGCCCGATCAGCAAGCTGAATGCAGCGGTATTGCTCGCTGGTAGGCGTGCTCAGCGCATAACCATTATTTTCTATTAAAAAAATAACGGGCAAATCCCATACCGATGCCATATTGAGCGCCTCGTGAAAATCGCCTTCGCTGGTGCCGCCCTCACCCGTAAATACCAGTGTGGCCTTGTTTTCGCTTTTTAACTGATGGGCCAAAGCCACGCCATTGGCGACGGCGAGCTGCGGGCCCAAATGTGATATCATGCCGCAAATATGATGTTCACGGCTGCCGAAATGAAAGCTGCGCTCACGGCCTTTGGTATAACCGTTTTGATTACCTTCCCATTGATTGAAAAGTTTATGCAAAGGCAATTTCCGGGTTGTAAAAACACCCAGGTTCCGATGCAGCGGCAAGATCCATTCGTCTTGCTGCATCGAAAGCGCGGCGCCAACGGCAATCGCTTCCTGACCAATGCCCGAAAACCATTTGCTTATTTTACCCTGCCTTAACAGCACCAGCATTTTTTCTTCGATCAGCCTGGGGTAAACAAGGCTGCGGTACATTTGTACCAATTGCGCATTGGAAAAACTTTTTCGCTCGAATTGCATGATACAAACCTAGGTTTTTTAAACGATCGCAAATCGCCAATGGTATAGAAATTGTATTAATACGTCGTAATTATTGTATTTTGCGATACCGTATATGAAAAAACTTCTACCTCTTGCTTTTACACTTTTTGTGCTGCATAGCGAGCTTCATGCTCAGTACCAAATAGATCGATACGATACGAGTTATTATATTTCCTATCGCGATAAAATTACATTGGGCGCTTTATTCGTAAAAAAAAGTACCGCTTTTAAAATGAATGCGCCTGATGCCGGCCACGCGTTTCGGTATCTTTCTAACAGCCCGGGCAGATTTGGCTTTTCGGCCGGCCACGATTTTTTAACCTTATCGGGAACCTTTGGTGTTGGCAAGCTTGACCCTTCCTATACGGACGACAAAGGAAAAACAAAACAGCTCAACCTGCAACTGAGCGTTACGGGCCGCAAGATCCTGGCTGATATTTATTTTCAAAAGTATAAAGGGCTTTTTGTGGGAACTGATAATAGCGCGCTTTACACCCGGGGCAATTATTATGTGCGTCCCGACATTGAAACAGAGCTTTATGGAACCACCGTTACTTTAATAGATAAGAGCCGCCGGTTTACAGCGCAGGCTCCGTTTTTGCTGGATGCCCGGCAGAAAAAGTCGGCAGGATCCTTATTATACGGAGGAGAATTTTTTTATGGCAAAGCTAAAGGCGACAGCGCGTTTATCCCCTCCGCGCTGGCGGCTGAATACCCTCATGCCAATGTGCGCGAACTTAGTTTTATCACCTTCGGGCCAGGCCTGGGATATGGCTACACTTTTGTCGCCAAAGAGCACTTGTTTGCGACAGCCATGGCTTCGCTTAATGCGGACGTTAGCTATATTAAAGAATGGGACACTGATAATCAACTGGGAACAACCTGGAAGTTTAACCCCAATTTTAAAGCCAAGGGCGCCATTGGTTATAATGCTGATCGTTGGGGCATCGCGTTGTCGTATGTTTCGAACCGCTTATTTTTTAAAGCCTCAGAAACCGATGCGCGTTATTTAAACTACAATGACAATTACAAGCTGATGTATGTAAGGCGTATCAACGCAGGCAAAACGGTTCCTAAAATTACCGGCTTTGCTAAAAAAATCATCAACAAGGTGGGCCTTGGCTTTTTAGTAAATTAGCTAAACGACAACGAGCTCATAGAAATCATCCTCCACTAAATATTTTGTGGCCGTTTCCTGCAGGGTTGCTGCCGAGATGTTTTTGATATTTGAAATATACTTTTCGAAGAAGTCTTCCTCCAATTCATTCAAGATAATATTCTTCCAGCGGGCAATAATTTGGAAAGGCCCGTCAAGATCGTTCAAAATCGAACCCATCATAAAGTTTTTCACCAACATCAATTCTTCTTCATCGATAGGCTCCTCACGCAACAGCGCCATTTCTTTATACACTTCGCTGATGGTGGCTTCGCTCACGTCGCGCCCGGCCTCTGTGGTTATCATCCAGCCGTTTTCATGCCTGTTACCCATCAGGTAGCTATGAATGCCATAAGTATATCCCTTATCCTCGCGGATATTGGCCATCAGCCGGCTTCCAAAAAAACCACCAAATAAAATATTCAACACCTGCGCACTCAAAAAATCAGGATGCTTCCGGTTCACAAAAGGCCTCACCATTCTTATAGAACCCTGCGAACTCTTTTCATCATTGATGAGGCGGTGTTTTTTATGCAGATGAGGATGAACCGCATGCAGCTTTGGCTCCGGCTTTTGGTTATCAAAATCTCCAAAATATTTTTCAAGCAGCGCAAAAAGATTGGCCGGCAGCTTGCCTGCTACAAAAATTTTGAAGGCGCCTCGTTTATAATATTGTTCATAAAAGTTGATGAGATCTTCCCGCGTTAATGCGTCAAAATCTTCATAACGGCTAAATTGTCCATACGGATGTTTTTCACCGAACAAATAACTGTCAATCAGCCGGCCGGCAACAAAGCTGCTCTTTTTGAGGTTTACTTCCAGCTTTTGCTTCATATTCTGAACAGAAATATCCATCTCTGTTTGCAACATGGCCGCTTCCGAAAAAATCTCCCGCACCACGGGCAACACGGCTTCAAGATGTTTCGATAAAGTATGCAGCGTCACATTCGCAAACTCAGCGCCGCAATTCCGGTTGAGATAAGCGCCATAATATTCAAAATGCTCATTGATGTCGAAGGCCGTTTTGGAAGTGGTTCCATTTTTCAACAAAAAATTAGTAAGCGCTGCTTCGAGGTTTTTCCCGTCGTACCAATTGCCGGCTTCGAAATACCATTCTATTTGCAGCACGTCCTCGGCGCCGGCGTTTACTGCATAAACATCCACACCATTTTTCAAAGTATATTTTTGATAGGGCTGAAGCTGAAGATTAAAATTTACGGCATCCACAATGGATGGCGCGACCGTTCTGTTGAGCATGTATCTATAGAAATTAAGGGAGCAAATATAACGGATAGTTCATAGCATTGGGCCTGTAATGAATGTCATTTGATCAAAGCAAGGCTTATTCATCACATTTTAACAGCATTTCATCACATTCGCAGCGGCTGCGCGCCATTTAGATTTTAATCTTGCATTACAAAAGACAAATATGAAAGCCAGAGAAATATATAACAAAATTGAGTTTTGGATCGCCACAGCCGTTGCCGCAGGCCTGTTCCTTGGATTACTGATCGAAAGCAAAAACGCCGGGGGGCATCAACCTTTCTGGTTTTCAGAATATGATATACAATACGACTTTTACAAGCACTTCTTTTTGCCTGCAACCGCACTGATTATTATTTATTACGCCGCATTTATTTTCTTAACGCGGTTTGTAGATGAGAAAAGAGATGACTGGGCTAAAGCCGGAAGTTTCTTTGGGACATACCTCATAGTGGCTACCTTGGTCGCGGTCAGCAACACTTATCTTGACGGTTGGAAGTTTGGAAAATTTAATTCAAAAGACGAGTTGTACAACGACATTTTTGTGGATAGCTTTACTACAGTTGCTATTATTTTTATTCTGTACATTGTTTACTATCTGCTGAAAGAATTGCTGTTTGCGGCATTAGCCCGCCAGCCCAAAGCCCGCCGGAATACTAAAAAGGTGTGGAGCGTGGTATTAGCCGTGGCTTCATGGGTGGCCCTTATGATAATTTTTGGCGGCAACAATGAGCCGGGCGGCGTAGCTGTTTTTGGCGTCGGCATTCCCTACATCGCTTTGCTCGTGTGGCTCCACATGCGCTACCTGTTGCCTCATGCCGGCAACAAGCCGTATAAAAACAAGACCTATTGGGTACGGGCGTTGCTGATTACTTTTTTAATGAGCGTGCTGGCGGGAGCCATTTGTATGGGCATTGTAGGCAGCAACGATTTCGCCCCTCCTTTTTTCCTGTTCTTTTTTCTGACGCTTTTTGTGGCGCTGCCGCTGATTTTATATATCTCGCGCAATAGGAGCGAAAAAGCTGTGCTACAGTCGGCGCTGGGATCTTCGCAGGCCAATCTCAGCTTTCTTCGATCGCAAATAAATCCGCACTTTCTTTTTAATGCATTAAATACTTTGTACGGCACCGCCTTACAGGAAAATGCTGACCGCACGAGCGAAGGAATCCAAAAACTGGGCGACATGATGCGCTTTATGTTGCACGAAAACCTGCAGGACAAAATTGCTTTAGCGAGAGAAATAGACTACCTGAGCAATTATATCGACCTTCAAAAACTGAGGTTGGCCACATCGCCTCATCTGGTCTTGCAAACCAATATTGAACAGCAGGTGAACCGGCTTGACATTTCGCCGATGTTGCTGATCCCTTTTGTTGAAAATGCTTTCAAACATGGCATCAGTCTGCAACAGCCCTCTTATATCAACATTTCATTGCACACCAAAGAGCGGATGTTATACTTTGATGTAACCAACAGCGTGCATCCAAAAAACGAATACGATCCGGAGAAAATGAAAAGCGGCATCGGCCTGATCAACGTAAAACAAAGGCTGGCTTTACTTTATCCTAAAAAGCATGAACTGATCATTCGGGAAAGCGCCAAAGAATTTTTTGTACATCTGACCATACAGCTCTAAACGCCCTTCGTGCCAAACCAATTAAAAGATATAATAATGCCCTGGTCTTTAAGTTTACTTTTTATACTGTTTTGTTTTGCTTCCTGCGATGACAATTATATCACGCAAACCGAAACCCGTACCGTACGCTCGGGGCGCGTAAAAACAGAAACCGTCATCATTAAAAAATTAAGAAAAAAAGATAAAAAGCCTGTATCTGTGCTGACGCGATCCTCAACACCACATGCCGCCTCGCAATCGTTGGACAGCCTCTACTATGATGACCAGGGCAGGCATGTGCTCACCAGGACTTTTCGCAAGGAAAACGGAAACTGGACTCCAATCAGCGCCGTGAAGCCCTGACAAATCAGTAACTTTAATGGATAATTATTTATAGTGATTGCAATTGCAGTAGACGACGAACCCATTGCGCTGGAAGTTATTAAAAGCCACGCCGCCAAAGTCCCTTTCATTGAGCTGAAAGCTACGTTCACCAATGCCTTTGATGCTTTAAGTTTCCTGCAAAAGCAGAAAGCCGACCTTTTATTTTTAGACATTAAAATGCCCGATATCAGCGGCATCGAATTTTTCAAATCGCTTTCCTCGCCGCCCATGGTCATTTTCACCACGGCTTATAGCGAACACGCCGTAGAAGGCTTTGAAGTGGCGGCGGTAGATTATCTGCTTAAACCGTTCTCGCTTGCGCGGTTTTTAAAAGCCTGTACCAAAGCCAACGAGCTCCTGCTGCTTAAAGCCGGCGCCACTTCTGGCGATGATTATATTTTCTTGAAAGACGGCTATGAGCAGGTTAAAATTATGCTGAAAGATATACTTTATATCGAAGCTTCAGGCAACTATCTGAACGTTGTGCTGACAGATCATCAAAAGGTAATGACCCGGTCGACCATCAACGATATTTTGACGCTGCTTCCTGAAAGTAGCTTTACAAGAATCCACCGAAGCTTTATCGTTGCAAATGATAAAGTCGATAAGTTCAGTAAACAGGCGGTGTTGATCGGACTTACTGAAATTCCGATTGGTAATACTTATCAGTTTTTTGCAAAGTAAAACAGCAGGTTGCTGTTTTCCGGGCGAAATATATCGATGGCTGCGTTGCGAATATCCGCCACGGTCACGTCTGCATATTTCTGAAATTCAGTATTCATCATATTGGCGTCGCCCAGCAGCTCATAAAAAGCCAGGCTGGTAGCGCGGTTCAAAACGCTCATATCTTCGAAAGCCAGCATACTTTCTGTTTTATTTTTTACTTTTTGAAGCTCTTCGTTTGATATAGCCGCCTCCTTCATTTCTGCTATGATAGCTTCGACCGCCGCATCGGCATCCTCTAATTTTACGCCTTTTACCAATTTACCTTCGATACACAAAAGCCCCGGATCAAGGCTTCCGAAGTGATAACATTGAATATTGACAAACAATTGTAACTGCTTTACCAGTTTGTGATACAAGCGTGAAGATTCGCCGCCCCCCAAAATATCGGTTAGTAAATCCATTGCATGATATTGCGGGCTCAGCCGGCCGCCCACATGCCAGGCTTTATAATACGCATCCAGCGGCACTTCGGCCTTTTTTTCAGCCACTCTTTGCTCAAGTTGCTTTTCTTCAACCGGCAGATGGCGCGCCAGTTCCTGACCAGGTTCGATATTTCCAAACCACTTTTCGGCCAGCGCCTTAACATGAGCTGTAGTAACATTCCCCGCCACCACCATAATGGCGTTATTAGGCCTGTAATGATTAAAAAAGAAATTTTTTACGTCGGCGAGTTGAGCATTTTCTATATGCGAAAGCTCCTTTCCAATGGTCATCCATTTATAAGGATGCTTTTGATACGCCAGTTCGCGCAGCTTAAACCAGGCGTCTCCGTAAGGCTTATCAATATAATGTTCTTTAAATTCTTCACAAACCACTTTACGCTGTACTTCTAGGCTCTTCTCATCGAAAGCGAGCGATAGCATGCGATCGCTCTCGAGCCAAAAAGCGGTCTCCAGGTTTTCAGCCGGAAGGGAAATATAATAATTGGTTAAATCGTTGGTGGTATAAGCATTATTTTCTCCTCCTGCCATTTGAAGCGGCTCGTCGTAGTCGGAAATGTTTATGGATCCGCCAAACATTAAATGTTCAAAAAGATGGGCAAAGCCCGTTTGATCAGGGTTTTCATCGCGCGCGCCCACATCATATAAAATATTCATCACGGCCAGCGGTGTAGACGCATCCTGGTGCACGATCACCCTCAAGCCATTTTCCAATACAAATTTTTCAAACTGAACCATCCTGCGAAAGTAAGACGATTTCTGATTGCGGCCATACAAATAGGTTTAATGGGATGGCAGATTGTTTAACGGATCGCGGGGCGCACCTACGCGGATCTGATACCCGTCGCGAAAATGGTTGGGCAATGTTTGATTGGGTATCGCTTTCCCATTCAAAATATTAATAACCTTCATTTTTTTCACCAGCACGGAATCCTGTCGGTTTACAATCACTTCCACAGGCCCATAAGTAGATTGAAGCGCATGTTTTAAATCGTTGAGCGACATGCCAAATTTTTTATTGACGGCGATGACTTCGTCGCCGGCCAAAAGCCCCGCTTTATCGGCGGGCGAGGATTTTGGAATATCCCCAATCACAATCCTTCCGTTTATCTGATACAGCTCCACCCCCGAGTAGGCGTAGTCAAAAGGATCCTTAAAAAATTTGTTGGGCGTTAAATGTATCTGCCGGCTTTTATAATTCAAAATACAATTAAACCTCCTGAAGATGTCGTTACCAATAATGCCGCCGATCTGCGGATAGGAAGTAATATTGTGCTCATCATCAAAAATATTAATCGGGACATTCCTGAATTTGTAAGGGCCTATTTTAAGACTTTTCATAACACTGAAGTCAAATGTTACCCGGCCACCGAGGCCTTCTCCCTGTTTGAGATATCGTTTCCGTTTCGATTTTTGGAATTTTTTTTCCTGCATATAGTCTTCTGAAAACAGCACGGTGAGCCCGGCGCCAATATCAAACAAATAATTAAAATCGTGCTCGGTAGCGTCGCGCACTTCGGCAGCCAGGTAAGGAATTGTGGTTAGCCGCGGCCGCATGGTGAAGCCGCCGCGCGGATACCGGATCGAGCCATTGGTGCAAAAGGTGAGCACATGCGCTTCGTAATCGATCTTCAAAATAAACCTGCTTAAAACCGCGTAGCCCACGATGCCGTCTATCTTTTCCCCGTAAAGCGCAGAAAGCACGTCATAATCGATCACATGAAAATTCAGGCTGTCAACCGGCAGGTTATTAATGGTAAGCGTCCGATTCTTTAAAAACCCTACCCGGCGAATACCGCCAATCCCCCTGATCAGCCGCTCGGGCTCGGGCGGCTGTAGGCCGAGCTGCGCCACGGTTGTTGAATCGAGCGAAATACCGCCACTACCCGTATCAAGAATAAAAGACAACGAATCGGGAAACTGGTCCAGCAAGGCTTTAAACACGATGACGCCGCCGGTAAATTGCGTAAAGTGTACCTTCGTTAATTCGCGGCTTGGAGGGTCAATAAATTCTTCCTGCGATCGGGCGAAGCGGGCTATGAGTAAAATCAGTATCAGAAAAACTACTTTTTTCATCGCAAAAATCGTACTTAAAGATACTGCTTTAAAAAACACCTTCCGGCATTTTCGCCATAGGCTATAGCAGTGCGGCGGCACGTCTTTGACAAATATTCAAACAGTGCGGCTTGATTATCTTCACTACTTTATTGTCACCCCCGCTTTCCGTACCTTTGCTTATAATTTCTTTTCCGACTATGGATTTAAATGATCTCTATAAGAAAGCGTCCGCTTTCGCGTTTTTAAGTGTAGAAGAAGGTGTTTTTTTATACCATAATGCTCCATTGAGCGAGTTGATGCTGATCGCTGATGAACTGCGAAAAAAGCAGGTGCCGCATGGCAAAGTTACCTGGCAGATCGACCGCAATGTCAACACCACAAACGTGTGTATTGCCAATTGCAAGTTTTGCAATTTCTTCCGAATCCCCGGCCACGCAGAAGCCTATATCACGGATATGGACACTTACCGGAAGAAAATTGAAGAAACCATAAAATATGGCGGGGACCAGTTGTTGTTGCAGGGCGGGCATCATCCCGATTTAGGATTAAAATATTATGTCGATACATTCAAAGAAATAAAATCAGAATTCCCTGATATCAGGCTGCATGCTTTAGGCCCGCCAGAAGTGGCTCATATTACCAAACTTGAAAAAAGCACGCATCACGAAGTTTTAAAGGCGCTGAAGGAAGCCGGGATGGATTCGCTGCCCGGGGCAGGCGCGGAAATTTTGATTGATCGTGTGCGCCGCCTGATCAGTAAAGGCAAATGCGGCGCGCAGGAATGGCTCGACATAATGCATGAAGCCCACAAACTCGATATTACCACTTCCGCCACAATGATGTTTGGGCATGTGGAAACCATTGAAGAAAGGTTTGAGCACCTTGTTAAAATACGTGAAGTGCAAAGCCGCAAGCCCGAAAACGCAAATGGTTTTCTTGCTTTTATTGCGTGGACTTTTCAGGATGTGGACACCCTGCTCACCCGGATTCGCGGCGTACACAACCTCACTACCGCCGAAGAATATATAAGAATGGTTGCGCTGAGCCGCATCATGCTGCCCAATATAAAAAACATACAGGCCAGTTGGCTAACCGTGGGGAAGCCTACGGCACAGCTTTGTTTGCATGCGGGGGCTAACGACTTTGGTAGTATTATGATCGAAGAAAACGTGGTGAGCGCAGCCGGCGCACCGCACAGGTTTACCTATAAGTCTATCCAGGATGCGATCAGGGATGCCGGCTTTGAGCCCCAGTTGCGCAACCAGCTTTATCAGTGGCGCGCGATCCCTGAAACGATCGAGGAGCAGGTCGTTAATTATTAGGTAGGCCAGTAAATGGCAGAAACGCAAGTGAGCCCGTTAGCGCCTGCAAAGCTTAACGCCTGATTCATGATCCGGAATGGCGTGGCAAGAATATTGATAGTATTTCCTTCATTGGTTCAATAATAAACAGAATTGGATTGCCATGTAATTTAAAAGGATGGAACTATGCAAACAACGAAGAAAAAAGTAGTAGTGATTGGCGGCGGCTTCGCAGGTGTAAATTTTGTAAAGCAGTTAGCCAAAAACGAAAGTTTTGAAATTACACTGGTTGATCTCAATAATTATAATTTCTTCCCTCCGCTTTTATACCAGGTAGCTACCGGGTTTTTGGAGCCTTCAAGCATTAGTTATCCGTTCCGGAAATTTTTAAGGCACAGAGATAATGTTCGTTTTCGCATGGCCGCATTACAACAGGTGGTTGCGGCCGAAAACAAAGTCATCCTGTCAAACGGCGAATTGCACTATGATATACTGGTAATGGCTACAGGAGCTGCAACCAATTATTTCGGCATGGAGAATGTAAAAAAACATGCCATTCCGATGAAAACATTAAGTGATGCATTGGCGATGCGGAACCTTTTGCTAAACCGGCTGGAGGAAGCAACCCGCGTTGCGGATGTGGAAGAAAAGAAAAAATTGCTCACGATTGTGGTGGCAGGTGCGGGGCCTACCGGCGTCGAAGTTTCGGGGATGTTTGCCGAAATGCGGCAAAGCATTATCCGCAAAGACTATCCCGAATTGGGAAAAGGTTTCAGCGATATTATTCTTGTAGATGGAGGCGACGCAGTGTTAGGGCCAATGTCAGTTGAGTCGCAGCATTATTCAAAAACATCGCTCGAAAAATTGGGTGTAAAAGTGCTATTGCAAACGCGGGTAAAAGATTTTGATGGTGAAACAGTGACTTTAACCGATCATGAAACGATCACCATCAAAACACGAAACCTGATCTGGGCCGCCGGTGTGTCGGCAATTGCGTTTGAGGGCATTCCCGCAGAAAGCCTGGGGCCTGGCAAACGCATGACCGTTGATGCCTTTAATAAACTCATTGGTTCAGAAAATATTTACGCCATTGGCGACACCTGTTTTCAAACGACTGACGCGCAATTTCCCAAGGGCCATCCGCAAGTGGCACAAGTGGCCATACAGCAGGGCAAATTATTGGCAAAAAATTTATCCCGGAATGAAGCAGACAGGAAAGCCTTTGTTTATAACGATAAAGGTTCGATGGCCATTATTGGCCGCAACAAAGCAGTCGCAGATATTCCCAAACCCAAATTCCATTTCAACGGCTTTTTGGCCTGGGCAGTTTGGCTGTTTATACACGTTATGTCGCTGCTCACGGTCAAAAACCGGCTGCGCACGTTTGGCAACTGGGTGATTGCTTATTTTAGCAAAGATCAATCCTTCCGCATGATCATACAACCGCAGGATAAGGATAAAGCTCCCAGCCCATAATTTATGGGCGAAGCCGGATTTCATTTTTTGATTAAATTAGTACATGCTTGAGAAAAACCTGTTGCTGGTTATTTCGCTGCTTTTTATTATTACGCTGCTCACCATGCTGGGTAATAAGCTGAAAGTAGCTTACCCGATTTTTTTAGTCATCGGGGGCCTGCTTATTAGTTTTGTTCCCGGTATTCCCGATTTGAGAATCGATCCGGATATTGTCTTTTATATTTTTCTACCGCCCGTGCTGTTTGCGGCTTCCTGGCAAATTCCCTGGGCCGACTTTTGGCGGCTGCGGCAGCCGATCGCCCGCTTTGGGTTTGGCCTGGTTTTTTTCACGTCTACGATTATTGCCTTTTTGTCCCAAGCGATCATTCCCGGCTTTACGCTGGCGCTCGGTTTTGTTTTGGGAGGCATTATTTCACCACCCGACGCCGTAGCGGCAACCTCGGTGTTAAGAAGGCTGAATGTGCCCAGAAATATAGTAACGCTGCTCGAAGGCGAAAGCCTGGTAAACGACGCCTCCAGCCTAATTGTGTTTAGATTCGCCCTGCTGGCCGTGATGACGGGCCGCTTTAACCTTCTCGATGCCACGCAAAGTTTTTTCCTGATGGCGATCGGCGGCATCTTTGTGGGACTCGCCATCGGCGGCATTTTATACCTCATCCACCGGTTCTTTCCCACTACCACAGCGATCGACACGGCGCTCACGCTTGTGTCGCCATTTGTAATGTATATGGTAGCCGAGCATTTTCATTTTTCCGGCGTACTGGCCGTAGTGTCGGGCGGCCTTTTTATCAGCTATCATTCTCATCGCATCTTTTCTTATAGCTCCCGCCTCAACGTGAATAGCGTTTGGGAAACCGTTACCTTCTTGCTCAACGGGTTTATCTTTATTTTGATCGGATTGCAATTGCCTTACCTATCAAGATACTTTACCCACAATACGATTAAAGACGCCCTGTTGTATGGCGTCGCGATTGGCGTTGCAGTCATTCTCATTCGCATTTTCTGGGTGTTCAGCATCAATTACTTCAGAAGGCTTATCCATAAAAAGAAACCGCTCAAAGGAGAGCTGCTCACCGGCAAAGAAGCGTTTTTAATCTCCTGGTGTGGCATGCGCGGTGTGGTGTCGCTGGCCGCGGCTTTGTCGATTCCCTTTTTTATACAGGAAGATGAAATTTTCCCCTTTCGCTTTTTTATCTTATTTATCACTTTTGTCGCCATCCTGATTACCCTGGTAATTCCGGGCCTCACCATCGGGCCGCTTCTGAAATGGTTAAAAATAGAAGATAAGACCGCAGGGCAAAAACGACTGGATGAGCAGATGATCAAATTATCGCTTGCGCAGACCTCGCTGCATTATATCGATAACCATTTTCAGGAAGATCTTGAAAAAGACGAACATTTCCGTGCGGTCAAAAATCGGTACGAAAGGATTATTCAAATAAGCAGCCAGAAGCTGGAAGGTATTAAAGCGGGCAAAACCAAGCCGGCCCTTAGCACCGCGCCCCGCCTGAAAAAAATGCTGCTGGAGCTGATTAGCATCAAAAGGACAGAACTTGCCAAATATCTTCAGCAGCGCAGTTTCGACGAAGAGTTAATCCGCGAAAAAGAACGCGAACTAGACCTCGAGGAAGCGCGGCTTCGAAGTAAAGAAGTGTAGCGGGTTTTTATCTTTTATTTGCAAACATGGAACATTACTTTATCGATCAGGTTTTTGACAACCAAGATTATACGCAGGATATTTTTCAGACTGCGGAGTATGAAAACTGCCAATTTAAAAATTGCAACTTTTCTGGCGTTGTGCTGAGCAAAAGCTCTTTTATCGACTGCGCTTTTATTCATTGTAACCTCAGCAACGCCGTTTTGCACGAAACAAGTCTGCGCGATGTGACCTTCGATCATTGTAAAATGCTGGGATTGCGCTTTGACACCTGCAACGACTTCCTTTTTGCTGCACATTTTACACAATGCACGCTAAATTTTTGTTCTTTTTATAAACTAAAATTGAGGAAGATAAAATTTCTCGATTGTGTTATCCACGAAGCGGATTTCACAGCGGCAGATCTTACCGAGGCCGCTTTTCAACGATGCGACCTGAAGGACGCCAACTTTGATAATAGCATTCTCGAAAAAGCAGATTTCAGCAGCGCTTATAATTACCGCATCGACCCGGACCGCAACAAAGTCCGCAAAGCAAAATTTTCGCGAGACGGCCTGGCGGGGCTGCTTACCAAATACAAATTAGACATTACCTAAACCGGTTGCGAAAAAAATTTCCTTCTTCGTAAATAATTTTCCGCATTTTGTAAATGAACCGGCGATACTGCGGCCTACTTTTACCCATAAATTTTTAGAACATGAAAAAAGTAGTTTTAGTATTATTGATGTTATGCACCTGCCAGCTCATGTGGGCCCACGCGATTTGGATTGAAACCCAGCCTGTCGGCCAAAAAAACAAAGCGCAGGAAGTAAAAGTGTTTTTTGGCGAATATGCCGATAAAGACATCACCCCGGCAGCGCAATGGTTTTCTGATCTGAAAAACTTTAAAATCGTTGCGATTGCTCCTGACGGCTCCTCCACTACTTTAGCTACAGCCATGGCTTCCGATCATTATAAAACCAGCTTTACGCCGACGCAGGACGGGGTTTATACCATCAGCCTCGAACATCCGGTAAAAGATCTTTATCATGGCACCAAACTTTACTACTTCAGCAGCGCCACGGTAAAAGTGGGCTCTGGCGATAAGGGGAATGCACCCACTGCTAATAAAAACCTGTTAAGCCTGCTTCATAAAGATGCCGCTTCAGTTAAAAAAGGTGGTGAAGTAAAAGTGCGCGCCTTATTCGAAGGCAAACCCGCAAAACATAAAGAGATAAAAGTATTTGCACCCAACGGATGGAGCAAAACGCTTTGGGCAAACGAAGCCGGCGAAGTAAGTTTCATTCCATTATGGGAAGGAAAATACCAGGTAGAAATCGCTCACACCGACAATACGGCAAAAGAGGAAAATGGTAACAAAATTGAAAAGACCTTTAACGCTGCAACTTATATGTTATTCGTAACGGAGTAATGAAAATTGAAAACCTAGTGCTACATATGAGTGGAAGGCTGCGCAGGGCTAAGGCTTTCAGAAAAAAAACTCACAAAGGTAACACATTCTTTTCAGCTCTTGCTGCAAAATAAAATATTCTGCAAAACATTCGGAAAAGCGAAAATCTTTCTTTTATTTTTGCCGATTGTCCTCGCACAATCAGGCAGGAAGGCTTAGGAATACGAGTTGATCAAATAGGCAACTCAACCGCCGGCCCTGATTCAGACGATTTTTACACGACTGGAAAATAAAAGAAAAAAGTTTTGGCATTACCCCACATTTTAAAACACGTTTACACAAACGGAACAGACGAAGTTATCAGACGCGGAAAGAAAACCCATGCGTTGGGTTTTGTTGAGCTTATTGAATTTGACAAGCTAACCGGGAATCTCACTTTTAGAGTGAAAGATGATACGTACAGCAGTTTCTACAAAGTTTATATTCAGAAATACAGCGACCCCAAGCAACTGGCGCTTCGCTGCACCTGCCCCTACAATTTGGGAGAAATCTGTAAGCACGAAGTGGCTTCCTTATTTCAACTGCAGGAGCTGCTCGACAAAGGCCAGCTGGGAGATGAAGAAGTTTATTACGACCAGCGCCACACGGTTGTAAAACCCAGAAACCTGGACCTGCGGTCGCTGCGCGCTCTTTGCAGCAGCGAAAGTTTTAATGAAGCTGAAAAGTTTCTGCAGAAAAAAAAGGCCAAGATTGTATCGGCCAAAGACGAAACGGTGAAAGCCGTGTTAACGGTTCATGAAAAAGAATATACGGTCGTGATCAGAAAAAACGCGGAAAGGAGTTTCGACACGAGCTGCGACTATGAAGACACAGAATATCCGCTTTGCCTGCCGAAAGTAATTGTGTTCATGCAGCTCATCAAGCAACACGGCGCGGATTATTTTGATACCATTCGCAACCGCGATGTTGAAAAAAATAAACTACTCGAAGCGTATGGTTATTCGCTGGCCGACAACCTGAAGGGCAAGTTTGAATTTGTATTTAAAGACGGCAAGCCTTTTCTACGTGTTTTGGATGCAAGCATCAAGCGCGTAAATACGCCCGGCGCGCTGACCCCTTCGCGTAGCGCCGTTCAAGCCAAACCCGAAGTTGCGGAAGAAACTGATGTGGAGGTAGAAGCGCCGGCGAAGTCAACGACGCGATTGGGGCTTGTTTTCAATTTTAATAAAAAAACATTTCCCTATTTTTCAATTGACGTGGTGGAGGGCGAAGCAGCCCAAGATGATTCGAGTTTCGCCGGAAATGTGGAGCTGCTCGATATTTCGAAATATATCGACACCAGCGATTATAGTGAAGCCGATGTAGCGCTGCTCAACAATGTGAGAAAACTACAGGACGCCGAATTGAAAAAATATCTCATCCGCAACAGTCCTTTTTCTGAATTGCTCGAAGGGCGCGAACTCGAGGAAGCATTAAACGAAGAGCAGCAAAAACTGGCGACCGAGTATCTTTTACCACGGATTAAAAAATTACTTGCAGATGCAATCGAAGGGGCGCTGGCCTTTCTGCTTCCTTCCGGGAAGAAATTTATTACGCAAAACCTGCAAAGCGTAGATGCGATTGACACGCCCGTGTCGATTGAGTTTTATATCGATAAAGAAGCAGACAATTTTATTTGTGAATGCCTGGTGCGCACCCGCGGCATGGTGCACGGCATAGAAGAAAACGAAGCGGAAACGCCGCTCATCTACCTCTATAATCACCAACTTTTTTCGATGCCGGATGCGGATACGGTAGAACTAATTAAGCCTTTTAAAAAAACCGGTAAAATCACTATATCGCCGGAAGCCTGGCCACAGCAGCTCAATGAATTTATTTTGCCGCTGTCAAAAGAGTATAAAACAGATTTCGATCCCTCCTTGTTGCAAACTTTAAAAGGCGCCGACCCTGAAGTGAAGCTTTTTCTCACCGAACGTGGCGATTATCTCATCTTCCGGCCCATGTTCTCTTATAAAGGACACGAAACAAGTTCTACAGGGAAAACAACCATGCTTATTCCGGAAGGCGGAAAAGTACTGGCTATCCATAGGAATAAAGAAAAAGAAGAGGCTTTTATTCAACGTCTTCGCAATCTGCACTCTAATTTTATTGCCAATGAAGACGAGGGCACGCTGGCTTTGAAGGGCGCGGAAATATTGAAAGAAAACTGGTTTTTCCTGTTCGTGGATGCGATGAAAGACATGCAGGTGCCCGTGTTCGGACACGAAGCGTTGCGCAATTTCCGTTTCAATACAGCGAAGCCGCAAACCAAAATATTTATCAGTAGCAACACCGATTGGTTTGACGCTAAAGTTGATATTATTTTCGGGGAGCAAAAAGTATCTATTGCAGAAGTTAAAAGAGCGTTGGCGGCCAAGCAGCAATATGTGCAGCTCAATGATGGTTCGCTCGGCATATTGCCTGATGAATGGTTGAAGAAATACGCTTTACTTTTCAGAGTAGGTGAAGGCAACAACAACAAATTGAAGCTTTCGCAATATCATAAAAGTGTGATCGATGAGCTGTTTGAACTCAAAAATGAGGAGGAGCTCCACTTTGAGCTGGAAGAAAAATATAACCGCCTGAAAGATTTCGAGCAGATTTACGAAGTTCCGCCACCCGAACATTTACAACCCATTTTACGCCCTTACCAGATCGCAGGTTTTCAATGGCTCAACTACCTGCAAAACATCAACTGGGGCGGCATCCTGGCCGACGATATGGGTTTGGGTAAAACGGTTCAGGCGCTTTCTTTCTTACAGCATTACAAAAGCAACAATCCTGAAATGAAGGCGCTAGTGGTTTGCCCCACAACGCTTATTTATAACTGGGAGAACGAAATTAAAAAGTTTGCGCCCGGCATCACGCATTATATTCACCACGGCAGTTCGCGCACGAGGAGTTATGAAGAAATCGTTAAATACGATATTACCATCACCACCTACGGTACGCTAAGAAGCGATATCAAGCTGTTTTTAAATGTAAAGTTTGATTACCTGGTGTTGGATGAAAGCCAGGCGATTAAAAACCCCGCCAGCAAGGTAACGCGTGCGGCTTCGCTGCTCAACGCAAAGCACCGGCTGTGTATGAGCGGTACTCCTTTGCAGAACAATACCTTTGATATCTATGCGCAGATGAATTTTCTTAACCCCGGTATGTTGGGCAGCATCGAATTTTTCAGGCAGGAATTTGCCATCCCTATTGACAAGCTGGGCGAACAGGACCGTAAGGAGCATCTCCGGAAAATCCTTTACCCCTTCATTTTGCGGCGCACCAAAGAACAGGTGGCCAAAGATCTTCCCGAAAAACAAGAGATGATTTTGTGGTGTGAAATGGGTGATGAACAACGCCGGATTTATGACGCCTACAGGAATGACTTCAGGGACAAAATTCTGGGCACAATCGACAACCAGGGCCTGGGCAAATCTCAGCTCACCATTCTGCAGGGCCTGATGAAGCTGCGCCAGATCTGCGACTCGCCCGCCATCCTGAACGAAGAAGATGTTTTCGAAAATCACTCGATCAAAATAGAAGAACTTGCCCGGGAGATTACTGAAGATATGAGCGACCACAAAGCGCTGGTGTTTTCACAGTTTCTCGGTATGTTGGGCTTAATTCGACAAAAACTGGACGAACTTGGCGTTAAATATGAATATTTCGACGGCAGCACTTCCGCACCGGACAGAGAAAAGGCGATACAGAATTTTCAGAACAACGACGAAGTGCGCGTCTTTCTTATTTCCCTGAAAGCGGGCGGCGTGGGCTTGAACCTTACTGCAGCCGACTACGTATATATCGTGGACCCGTGGTGGAACCCCGCCGTTGAACAACAGGCGATCGACCGAACACACAGGATCGGGCAAACCAAGAATATTTTCGCCTACCGGATGATTTGCCGCGATACCATTGAAGATAAAATTCTCAAACTTCAGGAAAAGAAAAAAGCGCTGGCCAAAGACCTTATTTCGGACGAATCAGGATTTGTGAAGTCGCTGACGAAGGAAGATGTAGAGTATTTATTTAGTTAATCCGTCATCCTACATTAATTGTAAAAAGCTGGCGGCGGCCCCGAAAATGCGCTGCCGCCGGGCTTAAGCGGCAAGCTAAACGAGCCGCCGCAGGAAACAAATATTATCAAATATGAAATTTCGCAGACTGGTTTCGCTGCTCGTCATTGCAGCCATTCTCATCGCTTTCTTCACCAACCCGAAGGAGGAAGACTTTACCGCCTTTATCCAGCCCAACGTAGCCAGGCTTGCGTCGCCCCCTTTAATCGAGTATAAAAACAATTTGATTTATTCCAACGCACTGATTACTTATTACAATACCACTTCCGTGGAAGGCAAATTCATAGCGGCGGCCAGCAAAGAAAAATATGTTGGGCTTTTTGGCAGGTTCTGGAAAATCAATAATTAAAAGGGCGGCTTCACTTTATTTTATTTTACGAATCAGTTTTTGCGCCTGCTCATAATATGGCCCTTCGTGGCCGACCTGGCGCGCATAGGTAAGCGCCTGTTGATGCTTTTTTAAATGGAAGGCCGAAAGCGCCGCAAAAAAAGCTGCATCTTCCTTGAAAGCTGAAACGCCCTTTGTCAGCCCGTCTAAAACCGGCAGGGCAATTTCATACTTTTCCAATTTAACCAGACAAACCGCATAGAAAAACTGGGCTGTGGCGTCGCCGGGACGAGATTCAGCCTCCTGCTTCAAAAGCGGTAACGCCGCCTCATATTGTTCCTGATTAAACAACTGAGCGCCCTTATGCGACTTATCGCTTTCTCCACGCACAATGGCCTGTGGCATTTCGGGTACTGCATAATCGCCCACACCCGCCGGCAATGAGAAATAAATAATAGCCGCTGCTGCGACCGCGCCAGCCGCGACGAAGTATTTTTTCAAAGAAATAACACGGCCACGAATTTTTTTGTCCTCCTTATTAAAATATCGTTTTGTCAAAGGGTTTAACGATTCGCGCAAAGCCGCCACATCGGCCAGCTCGGCAAAGTGTTCTTTTAACTTACTATCAGCATTCATCCAATCTTCGTAGTCGCGCCGAAGCTCGCTGTCGAAGTGCAGGCGTTGCTCAAACG
Organism: Niabella insulisoli; assembly: GCF_039652435.2. GTDB lineage: Bacteria > Bacteroidota > Bacteroidia > Chitinophagales > Chitinophagaceae > Niabella > Niabella insulamsoli. The sequence continues at coordinate 4,211,810 of NZ_CP190246.1, forward strand.
CAGCCTTTTCGGCCGCATTCATCCAGCCCTCTACATATGCTTCTATGGTTTCAAAGTTGTTCATACAAGCCGCGATTTTTTATTTCTTACAAGCGCAATAAGTTCTGCCATACAAACTGATTTCTTTTTTCTCAAATAGGCATAGCTTACGCCCATTTGAGCAGCCAGCTGCTGCTGCGATTTTTCAGTATAGCTGGCAACAATGATTTCCCGGCATCGCTCACTGATTTTTTGAAGCATCTCCACCACCAGTTGTTCATCCTCAAAAGTTGCCATCAGTGCCTCAGCCGCACTATCATCCGCTGTAGAAGCATATCCTTCATCAATAGGTTTTGTTACCCCCCTCCTTTTGCTTTTTTCAACAACATTGATCCATCGGCGCTTACAAATCAACAGCAAAAAGGCCTCCAGCGGACAAGTGAGTACAAAATTGTCATTTTTTGCAAGTTTGTAAAGATCAATAACGGCTTCCTGAAAAATATCTCCGGCTTCGTCAATATCAGCGCCCTTGGAAAGTAAATAGGTTTTGATTCCAGGTGAAAATTTTTGATAGATCTCTGTTATTTTCTGAGAATCGTGGCTTTTTAAGGAGATGATATAATGCTGATCGCTATGCAAATAGATTGATTTATAAGCAGCTAATGTAATAATATTTTGATACATTTAAGGAGCGTGGGGTAACAAACGCCTGCCACCATTGATATATCAAAAAATCGCTGATGTGAAATACGTTACCACTATTTATTGCCTTTTTGTTTTCTATATAAATGCTTTTGCGCAGCATGCTGACAGCGCTATTGTGGCAACGCCGGATAGCAGCAAAGCATTTTCCTTCTCCATAAAACTGCCGGCGCTTACCCAAATTCCGGGAGCGCCGGAGCCATTTTATACTTATTTGTGGGATTTTGGAGATGGCCATTTTAGTATGTCGGAAAAACCCGAACATATTTATGCCAAGGCCGACACTTATGATGTGTATCTCTACGCCGTAAATAACTACGACGATGGAAAAAAACCGCAACGCAAGAAACAAAAAGTAAACGTTTCCAAAAACCAGGCGGGCGCAGCTACAGCGTCTGTCGCAGAAGAAAATTTTTTCAAAGCCAATGATATGTTTGAGCTCAAATATAACAGCATGGCGAAACCCAATGACACCATGGTGCTGATCGCCGGATGGAAAAATACCGATTTGCAACCAACCGAAGGCACGTTGTACCTGATGTTGAACGAAAAGCAATTCGAACAAACCTGCTTCGACACTTCCGGTTTCAGAGCTTATGGTAATGCGGCCGGCCTGACAGCGCTCAGCGGCGCTGATAAAATTCCACCGTTGCAGTCTTCGTTGCTTATTACGGAAAGCGGCAGCCCGGCTTCTAATTTTCCAACAGTTCTAAGTGCGGCCGAAGGAAGCGCGGCGCTGTCCACAACCTTGGCGCTTTATAAAAACGTTTATGCCAGCAGGCTGGAAAGCGCGCCCACGGGCGAGGCAAAATTTTCGTTCCTGCAATTGCACGTCACGCCTGAAATGATCAAGGACACCAATGCCACGCTAACCATTACGGGCGTATATGTTCCTGATCGCGGCAAACCCGTGATGCACAAGCTCAGCGTGCCTGTTGTCAATTCCCACGATCCGAATAAAATGAATATTAAAGGCGGCCGTATCGGCTATCGGTTTTTAAAAAAATACAAACCGCTGGATTATAAAATCAGGTTCCAAAACAATGGCAAAGGCCCGGCCAGAAAAATCGCATTAGATATAACAATGGCGCCGGTGTTGGATCCGCAGTCTATAAAAGTAAAAGACATGCACCCATTTTGTCCTCCGTGTGACAGCGCGGCCATCGAAAAAAGAGGTTGCTGGGAACTTTTAAAGAACGACAGCGGCGCCTTATTTACCTTTCATGGTATTTATCTAAAAGGCACGCATCAGAAAGGAGTGGAAGACCTGGACAGCACGAAAGGATTTATGGAGTTTGAAATCGTTACAAAGAAAAAGCTGGAAAAAAAACCTTTTAAATCACGCACCGCTATTTATTTTGATAAGAATGAGCCTGTCATCACCAACTATGCGACCGGCCGTTTTAAAAAAAGCCTGTCATCCATTATTATGGCAGGTTATGAAAAAGCGTTTGGTGATAACCGTATCTCGAGCGATGGCCTTGTTACCGGCTTTGGCGTGGCGCCGCTTGCGCCCTATTTACCTTACTGGCAGGCAGAATTTTACTATAAAGCAGGGATCACAACACAGGTAGTAAATACTTCTTTTGATCGGGTGGGCACCATCTTTATTGATTCTTTAAAAAGAAATTTCGAATACAACAGGTTCGATTCCATGCAGGAAAATAACATCAGCCAGTTAAAACTCATCCCTATTCAATTGCGCCATAATATCAACAATTTTATTTCGGTTGGCGTGGGCGCAGTGGTTACGGCCGATATAAGCGGAAGCATACAAACCAGAAAAAGCTATCAGCTTTTATCGCCGAATGGCGTTAACCTGCCTTATACGGTAGCGGACAAGCAAACGCTGAAAAGTTTTTCCAACTGGAAGGCAAGGCCTTTTTTTGACTTACAAATCGGGAAAGTGAAACTGGGGCCGCATTTGGGGCTTAGATATTATTACAATGGCAAAAACAAAAGCTTTGGTTACTTTTATGCTGGATGGCGATTGTAACAAAGCATGTAAAAATATTCAGCAGCCTTGGCCTTCTTGTGTGTTGCGCGCTGGCCATGTTATGCATCAAAGCGGCGCGGCAACCTGTTGTTGCAAAAGAAACTTTTCCTACCGAACAAACGGACAGCCTGCTTGACTATCTGAATTTACTTTTCGACAAAACCGATGAGCATCCACAACTTTCGAGCCGAGCCGATTCGCTGCTGGCAACAATTTGGCGGGCGCCGCAAACGGCGGATGAAACGCTGGCCTACTATCAGCTTATTACTAATATCGCCTATCATCTTTTGCAACGAGGTTTTATCAAAGCATCCTCAAAATGGTATGAAGCGGCTTTTAAGTTTTATCATCAGCACCAGCACAGCACAGCGCTGGCTGCTGAAATGAACATTGAAGAATATGTATGCAAGCCGCTTGGAAATAACTACACCCGCATCGGCGACTTCAGTAAGGCGATTGTCATGCAAGAATTCGCTATTTCTTCCGCAGAAAAAAACGGGAAACAATCAATGCTGGCATCCCTTTATGCCAACCTCGCAACTACTTATTTCTACATGCAGGAGTATATGTTAGTCCAACAGATTACCAGCAAGGCGCTTCACTCCATTACGGAATCAAACGAGAGCGCCGTTTTGCTTTTATACAATCTTAAAACGGACGCTTATCTTGAATTGGGGAAAATGGACAGCGCTGCCTATTGGAATGAAAAAGCACTGGCCTACCAGCTGCCGTCGGTTGAGCATACCAACTGGAGCGTAAACTCGCTTATTAACAGGTCGCGCATTCTGAATGAAACGCAGCAATACCGCGCTGCCATTGGCTATTTGCAGCAGGCCTGGGACCTATCCTGGAGCTTAAACGTAAAAGAGAAGGCGAAGCTTTCTAACGAAATCGGAATCACTTGGGCCAACCTCAATAAACCCGCAGACGCCAAAATTTGGTTTAAACAAACTTTACATTTTTTTCGGCTCGATTCGCTAAACCTCTATCCGGATTTTAACGTCACTACAGCCATGTTTGGAATGGCCAAATGCTACGACGCCGGCCTTCAATCCGACAGCGCTTCCTATTGGAGCACGCAGGCCGTTCTAAATGATTATTACAGCCAGCAGTTGATTGACACCTGGCTATACAGCCAAAGTAGTATTTATAGCAACCAAAAACTCACGGAAGCGGCGATCGCCTGGCATCATGAGCATTATAAAAAATCTCAATCATCGTCTTTCTTATTCAAAGCGCTATGGCTGGCCGAACTGTCGAAAGGCCGCGTGTTGATGTATGAACAACAGCGCACAAAAAACTGGCAGCAACATCCGACACCGGCTGACGCCGGGTTTCAAGAATTAAGAAATAATTATTTGCTGTTAGCACAGGCGCCAACCGAAAAGGACCGGCTCCTTATCCGGGAAAGCATCCGCCAGCTCCAGTTCGAACTAAGCCTTTCCGAAAACACATTCGAGAAGCAATTGACAGCGCCTTCTTATCAAAATTTTTTGAACTGGATGCAAACAGCGAGAAAGGCGAGCAACATCCTAAGCCATTATGCCACCGACAGCGCCATGTATATTGTGGAAATTACGCGGGACCAGGTTTATCAATCAATAGACACCGCGGATGCCGGGTTTGAAATGCTGGACTCTTTTATAAATGAATTTTATAATAGCCCGCAGGCGTTTAATAACGATCCGGGCGCGTACTATAAAAAATCCAACCGCCTGCTGCAAAAATTTGTCCCGCATCTGGCGCAGGGGCCCGCACCCTATATCATAGCGCCCTCCGGGTTGTTGCATAAGCTGCCGTTTGAAGCGCTTTGTACAGAGCCCGGTCAACCGGCCTTCCTGGGAGTCCGCCACAGTATCAGCTACCAGTTTTCCTTGTTACAATTGATTGAACCCGCCAGGCCGGTTGAGGCTCCGGTTGTTATTTTCAATTTTGAAAAGGAGCACCTTGGCTTTCCAGCCTTACCGCATGCAAAGGAAGAGGTCGCTTATTTGCAGCGCTCCTTTAACACAAAAACCTACGATGCCAGCCAGACAACGGATAGCATTTTCTTTGGCGCGCTTCGCAGCAATAAAATTGTTCACCTGGCCACGCACGCTGTCGCCGGCGATGCTTCGTCGCAGCCGTTTATTTTATTCAAAGAAAAAATATACCTGGGGCAGCTACAACATAATAGCGCAATGTGTCCGCTGGTTGTATTGGCCGCCTGCGAAACGGGCAAAGGTTTGTCTGTGCAAAACGAGGGGTTGCTGAGTTTGGGCAGAGCCTTTATCAGCAAAGGCGCGGAGGGCGTTTTAGCCACGCGCTGGCAGGTCGACGACGAAGCTGCGGCGCAAATCATAACCGGTTTTTATCAAGAGCTCCGGAACTCCGAAACACCCGCAGCAGCCTTGCAAAAAGCCCGGGCTGCCTATCTGCAAAAACATAAGGCCGCCGCCGCTCAAAACCCATGGCTCTGGGCAGCTTTTTACTACCAGGGTAAAAACCAGGTTATTCACATCCAAACAGCAGCTGCTGCTTATTTGCCCGTCGCAGGCACCGCACTCCTTCTCCTCATCATCCTGCTGATAGTAATCCAAATAATTTCAAAAAGAAGAAAAAATCTTTAGCACGGGGGGTAACAATTGTTTTGCTCGTTGGATATACCAACAAACAATGTCAAACAATTTAAAACTCCAGTTATGAAAAAGATTTTAATAGCAGCTATGGCCATCGCAGCAATCGCGATCAGTTCATGCAAGAAAAACGATTCCGGCATACCGCCTTTCAACTTTGATGACAAATCATCAACCCTGTTAATGGATGCTTTTTTTGAACAACACGCTCCGCAAAACGAACGCTTCACGCTTGATGCCGCAAGCGGCGGCACTATTACGCTCGCCAGCGGCACTAAAATTAATTTTCCGGCGAATGCATTTAAAACATTAAACGGCGCCGCCGTTTCAGGCAGTGTAACCATCTTCGCCCGCGATATTCTGAAAGCTTCTGATATGATTGTGGCAGACAAGCCCACCCTCACTTCCGATGGCGCCATGCTTGAATCTTTTGGCGAAATTTTCGTGAAAGCGGAGCAGAATAATAATGAGTTGGTCTTGAACGCGCCCAAACCAGCGGCAGTTATTGTGCCTATTGGCGCAGGCGCCAACGGCCAGCAGCGCGAAATTCCGATGTGGGCCGGCGACAGCCTCATCAACTTCACGACCGAAGGTTACAACCACGAAAACATACAGGTATCGCTAATGACGCAGATAGGCGTAAGGCCTGGAATCACCTGGGATCAGATTGCCGGCTTCGGGGTTGCTTCGCCTACTACCACCAATTTCCCGCTCGATGCTTTGGGACAGTGGCGCAACTGTGACGCACTTTACAACGATCCGCGCCCTAAAACCACCGTACTTGGCTATTTTGGCGACAAGTTCAATACCGAAACAGGCAATAACTATTCGAGCTCCGACCCTTCTTTATTATTTTTTAAAACAAAAGGCAGCAACACACTCATCAAAATGTATAACGTAATCCTTGCCCCTGATGCCGGCAAAGAAGGATTATTGAGTTATCAAAATTCAATTCCTGTCGGGCAGGAAGGCACGTTCCTGGCCATGAGCGCTAAAAATGGAAAATTTTATGCAGCAATGAGAGACGTAACGATTCCCGCTCCCGCCAGCGGAAAAACATTTGCCGGGTTTAGCTTCAACCTTAGCGAAGTAAGCGAAAGCCAATTATTAAGCCTGATCAACCAAATGAACACCAAGTAGATCCAAATCCTGTGAAACGAGAGGGTTGTAGCAATGCAACCCTTTTTTCGTGAACCGGCCAAAAACAAAAAAGGTCCTTCCGTAGAAACGGACTGACCTCTAACGATTGCTTGCCATATGAAAAAAACTTAAAAACTCTTTTGTATGCTCTCTGTCACTTTTCTAACGCCTCAAATAACTTCGATTGTGTTATTGTTACACAAAGATAATCACTAAAAATGCCTGCACCGAACCAAGTTTATGCTTAAACTATGCTTTCCAAAAGTGACGAGGCAGCGTAGTTATATAATTATTAAGCATTTACACTTTTATTTCACATTATATCCAAGGCAGAAATGGCCAATTTTTTATCTGCCCAACCTTATTTAACTCCAAAACATCAGGGAAATAAAAAAGGTCCTTCCGTAGAAACGGACTGACCTCTAACGATTGCTTGCCATATGAAAAATGTAAAAATTCTAGTTTTGCGAAACTTGCGTTTCAGGGTGTAAAGATAATCTGCGAAAACAAACCACAATAATAACTTACTGTTAATTTTTTTATCTCCAAAAACTGCTGAAATAGAGGGAAATGCTTGCCTATACTATGTTTCACGCCAAACTACCACCCATACCCAAAATAATTTTGTACGCCTTATAATTGATCTGAAACAAGCATTTTTCAACCTTTTTTTAACATTTCGAGAAAAAAGTTTAAAAAAAAGTTAACTCATTAGAAAAATAATGATACCTTAGCACACCTTCTTACGTGGTTTACCGGATTTGAAGGAACGCATCTTCTAAGCGTAGGAGATGTTTTTAAAAAAAGTGACCTCTAATTGATTGCCTCTAACGATTGCTTAGCCGTGTGCTAAATTTAACGAATGTTGATCCGGGTTTCTTCCCGGATTTTTCATGTCCTATAGTTTGCAAACCTTCTTTAAAATAAAAAAGGTCCTTCCGTAGAAACGGACTGACCTCTAACGATTGCTTGCCATATGAAAAAAACTTGAAATCTGCTGTTGGTCACTCTTCACTTTTCCTGTACTCTGAAATAACCCTTTCGTGTTATTGTAACACAAAGATAATTGCATTATTGACATTTCTAAAATCATCTTGATCGCTTATATCTTTTCTTCAAACACAATAATTTCTCCTAAACCCTTGCCGGCATTGAGTTCTGGCCTATGTAAACCATTATATCCAAGGCTAAATTACTTGCGTATTTAATTAAAATTGTCGCTTAAAAGCGCTGGGTGTTAACATTTTATTGTAAAACAGATTTCTTTTAATATTGGTAGATTTGTACCTATGGCGAAAAATAATCCACAATCGCAGGCCGCATTTTCCTTTTTTGACGAAGTGGAAAAACTGGAACCGCAGCCCAAAGCCAGGAAGCATGTATTAAGGCCGCCCGCCCAGATAGAAATGGAGGAGGAAAAGAGCCAGCCGCCAATAGCAGAACAGGCGCCTGTTGACGCTGCAGAAGCAGTAGCTGAAGCACTAGTTGACGCGGGCGCTCAGGCCGAGGAAATAGCCCCAGAACCGGTGGCGATAGAGGAGGCAGCTGAGCCAGAGGAAGCATTGCAAAGCAAGGCCGAGCCTGTGCCAGAACAGACTGACAGCGAGGCCAACGATGCCGGCGCTCCTGAAGTTGTGAAAGCAGATCGCGCCGCCGAAAAGCGAAATCAAAGAGGGCGAAAATCGGTAAAAGAAAATGCGATGGCGGCAGATCTTATTGAAATGCCCGAGGACGAAGTTCTTTTCTCGCGGCAATATTATAGCATGGGCGATGTGACCACCATGTTCAAAGAAAATCATTCCCTCATCCGGTATTGGGAAAGCGAGTTTGATATTTTGAAACCCAAAAAAAATGGCAAAGGCGACCGGTTTTTCAGGCCGGTGGATGTAAAAAACCTTTATCTCATTTATGATTTGTTGCGCCGTCGTAAGTTCACTATTGAAGGCGCCCGCGAATATTTAAAAAACAATAAAAAAGCGGAAGAGAAATTTGCTGCTGTGCAATCGCTACAAAAAATCAAATCGTTCTTTTTAGAACTGAAGGCCAATTTATAAGCCAATATGATTTTTATCCTGTGATGGCTTTGACCGACCAATGAAGCGCGTTATAACATGGCAAACCGCCGTTAAATCTCAAAAATAAACTGAATGAAATTTTTTTTCCTGTTGTTGTTAACTACCTGTAGCATTTGTTCGACGGCACAGCAATTTGAAACCACAAAAGATCGCACGGGCCGCAAAATGCTGAAAGGGTTTGTGACCGACAGTGTGTTGAGAGCCGATTCTGCCGCTTTTAAGTGGTATGTCGATAATGAAAAAGTGTATGTGCCGGCCGACTCCATTATTAATAAGTTTTCAGCACAGGACAGCAGCGTTTCGTTCATGGTTTTTTTTGGCACCTGGTGCCCCGATTCGCATTATGTAATACCGCGGTTTTATAAAATAACACATCAGGCAAACATCGACCCCAGGCGAATTACGCTGTTTGCGCTCGACCGGACTAAAAATGATGCCGCTCATTTTGCCGCCAACTTTAACGTGCAACATGTGCCCACCATCATCATCCTAAAAAATGGAAAAGAAATGGGGCGCGTTGTGGAATACGGAAAATCGGGACGGTTTGATGAAGAGTTAGCCGCGGTTTTCAATTAGCGCCGTCTTTGGCAACCATAATAGCCGTTTGTTTACCGGCAGCGATAATTTGAAGCGATTCCATCAATTGAATAATCTCCATATTTACCGATTGTTTTACCAGATTAAATTGTTGAATATTTTTCGGATCGGTGTAAAAGTCGCCCGTAATAATTTGCGCATTCGCGGTAATCTCTGTGAAATAAAGATTATAATTTTCAATAGCGGGTTTGGCCAAAATATTCCTGATGCCCGACAGCAGCGCTTCTAATTTTTCATGAGGCGTATCAATCGCCAGTTCGAGCCTTATGTCGCCACGCCGTTGCGTGCGATTACTAAGGTTATCCAAAACGCTGTCCACCATTTGCTTGTTAGGAACCGTAATATAGGTTTTGGCATCTGTACGAATACGCGTGCTGCGCAAACCAATACGTTCTACCACGCCGCTAAAATTATTTACTTTCACCGCGTCGCCGGTTTCAAAAGGTTTATCAAAAAATATAATAAAAGAAGCGATCAGGTTTTCCAGGCTTTCCTTCAACGCCAGTGCGATGGCGGCGCCGACGATGCTCAGCCCCGTTACGAGGCCTTTAATATCATAATTAAAAGTATATTTCAAAATCAGCAGCGCGCCGATAAGGCCGATCAACACTTTTATAAAATCCTTAAAAAAGAAGACCAGCTGATGATTGCCGGGATCGCCGCTCCGCATGTAGCGGTCTTTAATCAGCAGTACCACGAAGTCCATTGACTTTATCAGGAACCGGAAAAAGGTAATGATGATCAGCGCTGAGCCCATCATCCTGAAAAGCTCCTGCAGCCTTAGTTTATAAATGCTGATATCAATTGCCGACGGAAAATGAAGCCGGTCTAAGGCGATCACTGTGACCAGGACGGCGATAAACACGCCAAGGGGCTTTGCCACCAGGGTTTTAAAGAAAACCGGATCTACATTTTTATAGCGGCTTCTTAGTAAAAAAGCAAAAAAGGCAGCCGTATAATGAGCGATGATCCTTTTAAATAAAAAACAAAAAAAGATAATAGATCCGACGATCAGATAGCTTTGAACGGTATTGTCTAAGATCACCTGATTCAAAATTTCTTCCATTGCTACGGTTTAAATTTCACCAAATGTAATAAGCTATTTTTATAGATGAACTGAAATATCAGCAGCCACGCTAACTTTGGCGCTTAAACGAAAAAGGCAATGGCGGATTGGGAAGGAAAATCCAGGGGCAACAAAACCGGCTACGGAATATTTATCAGCGTGTTGAAAGCGCTGGGCGTTGTTCCGGCTTATCTGCTTTTGGTTTTTGTGGCTGCCTACTATTTTCTTTTTAGCTGGCGCTCTTCAGGGTTTGTATGGTCTTATCTCCGGCAACGACAAGGTTTTACATGCTTTCAGTCTATCCTTAAGTTATATAGCAATTATTATTGGTTTGGCCAGGCAATCATTGATCGCATTGTAATGATGGCCGACATCAAAAACCGTTTCACCTTTACATTTGAAGGAGAAGCGCATCTGCGGGCAATGGTCGAAAATGGCCAGGGCGGTTTGCTTTTGAGCGCGCATATCGGCAACTGGGAAATCGCCGGCCATTTACTCAAAAGGCTCAACACAAAAATCAACATTGTAATGTTTGACGGGGAACACCAGCAGCTCAAACAATATTTGGAAAACACTACAGGGCAGCGAAATGCTAATATCATTGTCATCCGCGACAATCTCTCTCATATTTATGAAATAATCGATGCGCTAAATAATAATGAACTGGTTTGCATGCATGCCGACCGTTTCCTGGAAGGGAATAAAACCCTCACCATGGATTTTTTAAACGCCCCGGCCAAATTTCCCCAAGGGCCTTTTGCGCTGGCGACAAAACTCGATGTGCCCGTGTCGTTTGTTTTTGCCATGAAGGAGTCGCTGTCTCATTATCATTTCTTTGCAACGCCCGCCGTCGCCTATAAACATCAACCGCAGGCTTCGCCAGAAATGGTTTTGGAAAAATTTGCCGCGGCCATGACAAAGCAGGTAAAAGCCTATCCTTCCCAATGGTATAACTATTACGATTTCTGGAAATAGAATGGCTCCGCAAAATCCTCAAGTTTCCTTACTTTTAACTTTTAATCATTCTTCTTGAGTATTTCTAAAAATATACAGTCCTATATTCCGCAGCGAAAGCCTTTTGTATTAATTGATACGTTAGAGTCTTGTAGCGAAACGAGCGCTTCAACCGCATTTACGGTAAAAGACGATCATGTTTTGGTGCAAAACGGCGTTTTAACAGAGCCGGGCCTGATTGAAAATATCGCTCAAACCGCTGCCGCTCATATGGGTTACACTTGCCAGCAGCAGCAAAAGCCGGTGCCGGTTGGTTTTATCGGAGCTGTACAGAATTTGAAAATCACAAGTCTTCCTAAAACCGGCGACCAGCTGGTAACGGCCATTACCGTCAAAAATCAAATCTTTAATGCAACGATTATTGAAGGCGCCATTTCGGTAAATGATGAATATATTGTCTCTTGCGAAATGAAAATCTTTATTGCTTAGTTGCAGAAATATTCCAACTTATTCATGAAAACGCTCAGCCATACAATCGAGGTTTTAATCCGCTTTAACGAGGCCGACCCCTTAGGAATTGTGTGGCACGGCCATTATATCCGTTATTTTGAAGATGGAAGGGAGGCTTTTGGGAAAAAGCATGGCATGGGCTACATGGATTTTTTTAAAGAAAACGTGGTGGTGCCCATTGTTCATGCGGAGTGCAACTACAAAAAATCTTTAAAATTTGGAGATACGGTCCTGGTCGAATCAACCTATCATCCTTGCGAAGCAGCAAAGATTATTTTTCACTACCGCCTGTTTAAAAAGTCGGATAACAGCCTTGTAGCTACCGGAACAACCACTCAGGTTTTTTTGGAACGGGAATCTCAAACCTTAATATTGAACAATCCGCCGTTTTTCCTCGAATGGAAAAAGCAAATGGGGCTTTTTTAAAGTTTCTTTTATGCGCTTCACCTCTAACTTTTTAACGCTGATTGTTGCTATAAAAACATTGTTTGTATGAGGCCTGTGTATGTAGTAGCCGATCATATTATTTCGCCCCTTGGAGCTGACGCAACCGAAAATTTTGATCATATTAAAAGCGGAAAGTCCAGCGTGCAACAACACGCGGCAGGCGCGCGCAGCGACAAGGCTTTTTATGCATCGCTTTTTCCTGAGAGCTTCTGGAGCGACAGACCAAAAGGAGGCCTTACCAACTTTGAATGGCTGTTAACAAGGTCCATTACGGAAGCGATGTCTGAAGCGGGCATTCCAAAACCCGACACTAAAACCGGCCTGATACTTTCATCGACAAAAGGCAACATTGGTCTTTTAGAGCAGCATGAAATTTCAAAAGAACTGAAGGACAACATCAGCCTTACTTCTTCTGCTGAAAAAATAAGAGCGCAACTGGGGTTCTTCTCACCACCCGTTATCATTTCTCATGCCTGCATCTCCGGGCTGGTTGCCCTGATCACCGCCAAACGCATGATTGAAGCAGGCCTGCTGGACACAATAGTAGTTGCCGGCGCCGACCTGATCACCAGGTTCATTCTTTCCGGGTTTCAATCCTTTCAGGCGGTTAGCGACGAGCGTTGCCGGCCTTTCGACGCTGCAAGAAAAGGCATCAACCTGGGAGAAGCGGCGGCAACAATCATTTTATCCTGCCACAAACCCACCGGGGAAATTAGCGTTAGGCTCGCCGGCGGTGCGGTAAGCAACGACGCTAATCATATTTCCGGCCCTTCCCGAACCGGAAAGGAATTATATGGCGCCATCAAAAACGCGATGAAAGAAGCCGGAATTTCAGCCGCCGACATCGATTTTGCATCGCTTCACGGAACGGCAACGGTTTATAACGATGACATGGAAAGCAAAGCCATCCATCTGGCCGGATTGCAATCTGTTCCGGTAAATAGTTTGAAAGCCTATTTCGGCCACACGCTGGGCGCGGCCGGATTGATCGAAAGCATTCTGTCCATACACAGTTTAAAAGAAGATATTATTTTACCAACAATGGGTTTCCAAACGCCGGGCACAGCGGAAAATATAACCGTTTGCAGTACCTTGCAACGCAGCCCGCTTCAGGTGTGCCTGAAAACGGCGTCAGGGTTTGGTGGTTGCAACGCGGCTGTATTATTTAGGAAGGAAAAACCGGATTAAATTACCTCCCTTTGAAAAACATCAGTACAACTAAAACATCAAAATAGCAAAACTTAAAAATGATAGATTTTTACAAACAGGAACAAAAAACTGCGATTGAGGCCAAACATATGGCGCAAATTATTGCCCATGGACCCATCCTTTTTCAGGTTGCAAAAGTATTGCGCGATAAAGGGATGCTTCAGGTTATAGAAGATGCCAAGTCAGAAGGCATCACACTCGCCGACATATGCGCGAAAGTAAAGCTTAGCGAATACGGCGTTCGCGTGTTGTTGGAAGCCGGCCTGGGCATGCACCTCGTAAAATATACCGAAGACGAAAAATTTGCCATCACAAAAACCGGCTATTTTATCCTCCACGACCCGCTTACAAAAGTGAACATGAACTTTGTACACGATGTGTGTTATAAAGGAATTTTCCATCTCGACGAAGCGATCGAAACCGGGAAACCTGCCGGCCTAAAAGAATTAGGCGATTGGAACACGGTCTACGAAGGCTTATCACAACTGCCTTCCCATATTCAAAAAAGCTGGTTTGAATATGATCATTTCTTTTCCGATATCGCTTTCCCTGAAGTGATCAAACAAGTATATGCTGAAAACATTAAAAAGCTGCTGGATATTGGCGGCAACACCGGCAAATGGGCGTCGGCGTCGGCCACCCATGGCGAGAATATTCATGTAACCATCATGGATTTGCCGGGCCAGGCAGCCATGGCAAAAAAACGGATCGCCGAGCTTGGGCTTTCTGATCGCGTAGCGTTTTACCCCTGCAATATCCTCGACGAAAGCGTTCCTTTTCCAGAAGGGTTTGACGCCATTTGGATGAGCCAGTTCCTCGATTGTTTTTCGGAAGACGAAATTGTATCAATTTTAAAAAGATGCGCCGGCTCGATCGATGACGATGGGCTGGTATTGATTTTGGAAGCCTTCTGGGATACCCAGCGCTTTGAAACTTCCGCTTTCTGTATTCAGCAGCTGTCGATTTATTTTACAGCAATAGCCAATGGCAATAGCCAGATGTATGACAGCAGGGTTTTTAAACAATGCATTGAAAAAGCAGGCTTTGATATTGTGGAACAAATCGATGGCATTGGTTTAAGCCACACGCTTTTAAAATGTAGAAAGAAAAAATAGTTGTAGCTTACCTGACCGATCATAAACCTCTTCAAAAAAATAATATGTTACCTGAAAAAGTTGATGTCCTTGTAATCGGTGCCGGCCCGGCAGGAACCGTCGCCGCATCGATTGTAAACCAGGCCGGTTATAAAGTTAAAATTGTTGAAAAACAGCAATTTCCCCGCTTTGTAATTGGTGAGAGTTTGCTGCCGCGCTGTATGGAAGCGCTTGAAGAAGCCCGGTTCCTGGACGCTGTAAAAGCACGGGGCTATCAACGAAAAAACGGGGCAAAATTTGAGAAAAACGGAAAAATCTGTAACTATTTTTTTGACGACCAGTTTACCGAAGGTTGGGGCTGGACCTGGCAGGTGCCCCGCGCCGACTTTGATCATACGCTGGCCAAAACCGTGGAAAGCCAGGGGGTGAGCGTTGCTTACGAGACGGGCGTAACTGGTATTGTTTTCCACCCGGATGGGACTTCGACCACAACAATAACAGATAAAGATGGAAACACCAGCGAAATCTTTGCGCGTTTTATCATCGACGGAAGCGGATATGGGCGCGTGATTCCAAAATTGTTTGGCATGGAGCGGCCTTCCAACCTGCCGCCGCGAAAAGCAGTGTTTACACATATTGCAGATAAAAACCGCTCGATGGATGATGAGCCGGATCGCATTACAATTATCGTTCACGACAAAGCCGTTTGGATTTGGGTGATTCCCTTTTCTTCGGGTATTACCTCGGTGGGCTTCGTTGCCGACGCCGGTTTTTTCGATCAATTTAGCGGTTCCAGCGAAGAGGTGATGCGAGCGCTGATTGCTTCGCAGCCTTATATCGCGACGCGCATGAAAGACGCCGATTTTGTATTTGAGCCCAAAACGTTGCAATCATGGTCAGCCACTACCGACAAGTTTTACGGGGATGGTTTTGTGTTGACCGGCAATGTAACCGAATTTTTGGACCCTGTATTTTCTTCCGGTGTGACGCTCGCCACCGTGTCGAGCCAGATTGCCGGCAAACTGGTGGTTAAAAAACTAAAGGGAGAAGCAGTGGATTGGGATGAGGAATACATGAAAATCATGCAGCAGGGCGTCGACACTTTCCGAAGCTATGTGATGGCCTGGTATGAAGGCACGTTAGATACCATCTTCTTTGCCGACGATCAGGATCCGGATATCAAAAGGAAGATTTGCTCTGTTCTGGCCGGCTACGTGTGGGATACCGATAATCCTTATGTAAAGGATCACGCAACGGCATTAAAAAAGCTGGCGAAAACAATTCATTTAAGAGATAGTATTAGTTATATCAACAACGGCTTCAAAGACCCCGAACCATCTTAACTTGAAGATAAACGATTTATATATCACCCAGGCAGTTTGTATTAAGGAGGGGAAACTGGTTCATAATAATCTTGAGATAGCCCTCAATCGGCCCGAAAACAAAGACTTTTTTCAAGTGCTCTATGATGAGTTAGAAATAGACTATCCCAGGTTTTTTAAAATGGACGCAATGGGTAAGCTGGGAATTGCAGCCGGTCATCTGCTGCTGAAAGATTTTGCCATAAATATTTACCAGACTGAAGAATTAGGGATCGTGCTGTCCAATCGGAGCGGCAGCATCGAAGCGGATGTCAATTATTTTGAATCGGCAAAAACTTTTCCGAGCCCATCACTTTTTGTCTATACACTACCCAATATTGTTATCGGCGAAATAAGCATCCGCTATGGCTTTAAAGGCGAAAATGCTTTCTTTATCAGTGAGCAATTTAATGCAGAATGGATGGTATTTTATGTCAACGACCTGATGGAAAACCGGGGCATACGCGCCTGTATCTGTGGTTGGATTGACGTTCAGGACGGGCAATATGATGTGCGGTTATTTTTAATCGAAAAGGGAAAAAATAATGGCCTTAACTTTACAGCCGGGCAATTGGACCGGATGGGCGCAACGGCCTAACTATCCGGGCGCGCGTCGCGGCTAAAATCGCAGATAGCAAAACAAAACAAATTATTAAAGAAGAATTGGATGGATAAGAAAGACCTGATTTACCAGTTAAAACAGCAGATCATCAAACAATTAAATCTGGCTGATAAAAAGCCCGAAGACATCAAAGATGATGATCCTCTTTTTGTAGAAGGTTTAGGCCTCGATTCGATCGATGCCTTAGAGCTGATCGTTTTATTACAGCAGGAATATCAGATCAAGCTTAAAAATGCTGAAGAAGGGCAAACAATTTTCAGATCTGTCAACACGATGGCTGATTATATTTTAGAGCAACAAGCGGGTGCTGCCAACTGATATGGCGGCTCCGGTTTACATAGCAGGTGTTGGCGTTATTTCTGCCATTGGCAATAACGTCGCTGAGAACCTGGCCGCGCTTAGCGAAAGCACTGCAGGCATGGGCGCAATGGATCGGCTGCAATCGATCCATAAAGATACGCTGCCTGTCGCCGAAGTAAAACTTACCAACCACCAGTTAGCTGCGCAGGCCGGCTTATCTCCCAATATCAGCCGCACAGCGCTTTTAAGTACCATAGCGGCCCGGGAGGCTGTTCGCAACGCGGGTGTCGCTTTAGATGATTGGCGCACCGGGTTTATCTCTGCCAACTCCGTCGGTGGGATGGATTTGACGGAAGGCTTTTTTGAAACGTTCTTAAAAGATGAAAGCAGCGGGCGCTTGCGCGATGTTGTGCATCACGAATGTGGCGCTGTCACTGAAGTTACGGCCGACGCCCTTGGTGTAAAGGATTTTGTTACCACTGTGAGCACAGCTTGTTCTTCGTCTGCCAATAGCATTTTTTTGGGCGCGCGCCTGATTCGCCAGCAACAGCTGGATGTTGTAATCGCTGGCGGAACAGATGCATTGGCCAGGTTTACCCTCAATGGTTTTAACACTTTGATGATATTAGACAGCGAGTTCTGCCAACCCTTTGATGAAAACAGAAGAGGCCTGAACCTGGGCGAAGGCGCGGGCTATGTAGTCCTTGTTTCAGAAAAGGTAGCCGCAACGCTGGCGCAAAAACCCAGTGTAAAAATCAGCGGTTGGGCCAATGCCAACGATGCCCATCATCAAACCGCGTCCTCGCCGGAAGGTAAAGGCAACCTGCTCGCTATGAAAGGCGCCCTGCAAAAAGCAGGATTGATCCCCCGCGACATCGATTATATTAATTTACACGGCACCGGAACCGGCAATAATGATATTGCCGAAGGCACTGCCATCAAAACGTTGTTTGAGGGTCACTATCCCGCCATGAGTTCTACAAAATCTTTCACAGGGCATACACTAGGCGCCAGCGGCGGCATCGAAGCTGTGTTTTCCGTATTGGCTATACAACAGGGTTTGATATTCCCCAACCTTCGCTGGCAAACACAGATGAAAGAATTGCCGTTTCGCCCGGTAACTCAGCTACGCAAAGCGGCGATCAAACATGTGATGTCCAATTCCTTTGGATTTGGCGGTAACTGTAGCTCGCTGATCTTCAGCTCCACGGACGATGTGTGACGAAACGCCTTCATCTAAAGCAGTGATATCAAAAGCAAAAAACAGCGAACTATAAAGTCCGCTGTCATATTCTTTTCTAAGCGATAACCGGCGTATCGAGCTTTTTTTTAGAGTTTATTGCTAATAATTGCATCGCCGGTATATTTGTCATTTCATATAATTTCGTTGCATTGTTAAGTATGCCTGAAACGTCCATATATATTTTATCGGCCAGTGCTGTGTCGCCCCAGTCTTCCTTTGAAGCAATGTTGGCGGCGCCTCAAGTGTATAGCGGCGTCAGGTTTGCCTGCGTAGAGCCCGACTATGCGAAATATGTAGATCCGAAATTAATTCGCAGAATGAGCCGGATCATTAAAATGGGCGTAGCCGCGGCTTCGGAAGCGTTGCAGCAAGCATCTATCGACATGCCTGACGCCATTATCACAGGCACCGCTTACGGATGCCTGGCAGATACAGATCAGTTTTTAAGCCGGATGGTTGAATTTAAAGAAACCCTCTTGTCGCCAACCGCGTTTATTCAATCGACTCACAACACCGTTGCGGCTCAAATAGCGCTGATGCTCAAATGCCATCATTACAACAATACTTATGTGCACCGCGGATCATCGTTTGAAGCGGCCCTCACCGATGCTGCATCTCTTTTAACATCAGGCGAAGCCGGTAACGTTCTGGTTGGCGCCGCCGATGAGCTCACCGAACACAGCTTTAAAATTTTAAATCGCTTCGGTTTATACAAAAAAGATGGGCTAAGTTCATCGCTTATAAAAAGCAGCACTAAAGGGACTATGGCTGGCGAGGGCGCCGCTTTTTTTTCCATAGCGAATGAAAAAAAGAACGCACTTGCGCAACTTTGCGCTTTTAAAACAGGCTATAAAACAATCGATGCAACTTCCTTCATCGACGGCTTTCTTGATGAAAACGATCTGAATCTTTCTGATATCGATTTGATCATCACTGGCCAAAACGGCGACATCAGCGAAGAGGCGCACTACCAGCAGCTTATGGCATCCCGTTTTGAAGATAAGAAGACGGCCGCCTACAAGCAGTTTTGTGGGGAATACCCCACTTCCACCGCCTTTGCCTTTTGGATGGCTGCGCATATTTTGAAAAACGGAACTTACCAGGATCAACCGGTAAAAAGGATTTTGATTTATAACAATTATCTTTTGCAATACCCGTCGCTCTATTGCCTTTCCGCATGTTAAACTTCAGGCTCACCAATATCATTTTTGGGATGCTGATGCTGGCGCTTGTTGCGATTGACTTTTTTATTTTTCTGCCCGTCTATTGCTATGGCATTTTGATTATTGCCTACCTGCTGGCGCTTTTCCTGGGAAGCTACCGGGTGAATTCTCAATTTTTTATTCCTACTATTTGCCGGGCGCGCATTAACGAAAAAAAAATTGCGCTCACGTTTGACGACGGGCCATTGCCCAAACACACCCCGCGTATTTTAGAAATGCTGCGCGCTGAGGGCGTCAAAGCTACTTTTTTTTGTATCGGAAAAAATGCCGCTGCCAACATCGATTTGCTGAAACGGATTCATGAAGAAGGCCACAGCATTGGCTCTCATAGCTTCGCGCATGGTTTTTGGTTTGATCTGCTTTCGGCAAAAGCTATGACCAAAGACTTAAAGCAGCTACACGAACTGATCAAAACAACAATCGGCCAGGATGTAAAATGGTTCCGGCCGCCCTATGGTGTTACAACGCCGAATTTAAGAAAAGCAGTTGAACAGATGGATTACGCGGTTATCGGCTGGACCGTCAGATCGATGGACACGGTAGCCAGAGATAAAGAAGCTTTGCTTGACAAATTAAAACGTGCGTTAAAGCCCGGCCACATTTTTTTATTTCACGATTCTGCGGGCGTTACAGCCGATATACTTCCTGATTTTATACATCATGCACGATCTGAAGGTTACGAAATTGTGCCACTCGATCAATTATTAAATTTACAACCCTATGTTGGTAGAACAGCTTTACGAAATAACGCAGTTTAATAGCGATAGCAAAGCGCTATCGGCCACCCTGTCAATCAATGCGGCGCATCCGATTTTTGAAGGCCATTTTCCTAATCAGCCTGTTTTGCCCGGTGTTTGCCAGGTGCAAATCGTCAAAGAGTTGCTCGAACAAGCCGTTCAAAAAAAATTACAATTATCGGCGGCTGCTCAATGCAAGTTTTTACAGATGGTTGATCCGCGATCGATAAATAATATTGAGGTAAATATTAAATATGATCTGGACGAAAAAGAAGTTGCATGCAATGCGGTGTTGCAATCGGAGGAGAAAATATTTCTTAAAATGAACGGGACGTTTACGATTGTTTAACGCTTCCTGTCAGAGAAGCAATTTGAAAGGGCGTTATCGTTTAATGCCGCCGATCAGATGCACAACGATATTATCCTCCATTTCCTGCGCGGTGTGGGTTTTCGCGCTGCGCTGCCAAAACTCCAGTCCGCGAACAGAAGACAGGATATTTAATACAACCACGTAGGGCATCAGCGATTTCAATTCACCTTTTTCAATACCTTCCTCAACGATCGCTTCCATTTTTTTCACATAGTCCCGGCGATGCATCGCGAAGCTGGTGAGTTTTTCCCCTTCAAGGTGCATCCATTGGCTAACCATTACCGAATACTCTTCAAAGCGGTTCATCATCATTTTTGTGTGAAAACGGATAAGCGACTCGATCTTTTCCAAAGCCGTGCTTTTAGACTGGTCGAGATTGGTCAAATGGAGTTGGCATTCATCAGAAACACTTCCGATAATTTCTTCAAGAATCTGGGCCTTAGACTGGATATGGTTATAAAGACTGGCGGCTTCAATACCTATTTGCTCAGCGAGGTCGCGCATGGAAGTAGCGGCAAATCCTTTTTCCCTAAACATGGACGCTGCCGTTTTGAGAATGATTTCCTTTTTTGCTGATTTTTTGCGAGCCGTCGTACCCATATTTCAAAACTATGTCTTTTCTCTCAATTCTTTCCAGGAACTATTTACAGGTGCACCATTGCTTTGATAACGCCTTTGGCAGGATCCAGCAAGGATTCAAATTCGGCCTTTAGCTGATCAAACCCGATCGTATGCGTAATATAAGTTTTGGGATTTACTTTCCCTGCTTTCATACTTTTAATGACGTGCTCAAAGTCTTCCCGCGTGGCATTACGGCTGCTCATCAACGTCGTTTCTCTTTTGTGAAACTCCGGATGGCTAAAAGAAAAGGGCTCTTTTTGCAGGCCGATGAGCACATAATTTCCACCATGGGCCAGGTAGTTGATCGCGTTATTGATTGCCCGCAAATTTCCGGTTGCATCGATAACGGCGGTAGCCATATCGCCACCCGTAATTTCCTGAAGTTGTTGTACAACATCGCTATCCATTGCATTTACAGTGGCATGTATGTTCAGGTTTTCTTTGCAAAACCGTAGCCGTTGCTCATTTACGTCGAGCGCAATCACTTTCGCACCTGCGATGCGGGCAAACTCCATCGTTCCCAAACCAATAGGGCCGGCGCCAATTACCAAAACAAAATCGTCTTCCTGCACGCCCGCTCTCCTGACGCCGTGAGCCCCTATCGCCAACGGCTCGACAAGCGCAAGTTCGTCAAAGCCAAGCCCTTCACCATGCAGCAAATATTTTGAAGGAACAGAGATATATTCTTTCATACCCCCATCCACGTGAACTCCAAACACCTGAATATTGGCACAGCAGTTAGGTTTTCCTTTGCGACATGCGATACATGTTCCGCAACTGAAATAAGGAATAACAGACACTGCATCTCCTTTTTTAAAGCCGGGCGCGTTATCAAAGTCGATCAACTCACCTGAAAGCTCATGCCCCAAAATGCGCGGGTAATTAAAAAAAGGCTGTGTTCCTTCATAAGCATGAAGGTCGGTTCCGCAAATTCCAATGTTTTTAATTTTTATTAAAGCATGATCCTTTTCGACAGTGGGCGCGGCGATGTCTTGATATTCGAATTGGCCTGGGATGGTACAAACTAAAGTTTTCATTTTGCAAATAGTTCTATAAGTGCGGGTAATTTTGATCAATAAGTCCTTCTTCTTTCATCCGGCTCCAAAACGCCGCAGGAATTTCAATGTTGGCCATCTCAATATTTTGGCGAACGCGGTTGGGATTGCTGCTGTTTAAAGCAATACTTTTTATGCCCGGCACGTGCAGGCCAAAATAGATTGCAGCAGCCGGAGGGTTGATGTTATACGCTTTGCAAATTTCATTGAAGCGATCCCGCCACTCGTAATATTTTTTATGTTCCGGATTATCGGGATGAAGTTCTGTGTAATTGAAAAAATCACTGCCCATCAAAAACCCGCCATGAAACACCGCCGAGTTGATAATCGTGATATTTTGCTGATGAAGGTTTTCAATAAAATCGACAAGCTCTTTGGGGTGGTTGTAAATGGTGTAAGAATTAGCGATCATCACCCAGTCCAGCTTTACATCTTTTGAGATCTTTTCTATCGACCGCCAGTCTTTCGCGCCAATTCCCACGCCGGCCACAACGCCTTTAGCTTTCAATTCAGCCAGTGCGCGATAAGCTTCCAGAATATCATGATACCGCTTTTCGTAGTCGGCCTCATTTTTCGCTGCCGCGAGATATTCATCCGGGTCATGCACTGAAGCAAACTGAGATTCATAGTCGCCCAACAAGTTGTTTCCGTCTTCGAAACAGTGCAGGATACCGTCATAGCTGATCTTCTGCTCTGCATCGTATTTAAGGTTATGCCATACGCCGGGCTCAAATGTAGGCTCGGGCGTTGTCAACGGTTTTCTCACCCAGGCCAGCTTATTGCTGATCAGCACTTTTGACTTTTCAATACCTAATTCCTGCAGGCACTGCCCCAGCACTTCGAGCGCCAGGCCCGCGCCATACTTGCCGGCGCTGTCAAACATTGGGACGCCAGGGCTCGCATCGATATAGGCTTTTACAATCGCCGTCTTTTCAGCAAAAGGCATTTCTTTATAAATATTTCCCAGCGAAGTGGTTCCTGATATAACTTTTGGTAATTCGATCTGCATACGTTTTAAAAATAAATGATGATGGCCTAATGATTCTTTAAAAGGGGCATAAAGATAACTTCAATCTTAAATAAATGATGACAAAAAAATTATAATACTTAATAGCCACCTATTTGTAAATTGCCGGTATATTCCTTGCTACTCCCTGTTTTCCGAAAAAGAAAAATTATCAAAACATAAGCTATGTATAAAAAATTTTTATTGGCCTTTTTACTAATTACAGCTGGCAACGTCCTGCAAGCCCAGCCTTTCGACGCTTATCAAAAAAAATATTATATCAATGCAGCCGACACATTACCCTACCGCCTGCTTTTGCCCGAGGGTTTTGACGCCACAAAAAAATATCCCTTAATTATTTTTCTGCATGGCGCAGGCGAGCGGGGCAGCGACAACAACAAACAATTAACGCATGGTGGCAACCTGTTTCTTAAAGAAGCAAACAGAAAGCAACACCCCGCCATTATTGTGTTTCCACAATGCAGCCAGTCTTCTTATTGGAGCAATGTTCAAATTGCAGGCGCGGGCAAAGACAGGCATTTTGATTTTCAGGTAGGAGGTTCGCCGACAACTCCTATGCGCCTGGTTATGGAGTTGATGAAGCAATTGATGGATACTTACCGCATTCAAAAAAAACAGGTCTACGTAATGGGCTTAAGCATGGGCGGTATGGGCACTTTTGAATTGGTCAACCGGATGCCGAAAACTTTTGCGGCAGCCATTCCTATCTGCGGCGGCGCCAATCCTTCCATTGCAAAAAATTTGCGAGAGACTAAATGGTGGGTTTTTCACGGAGGAAAAGATGATGTGGTGCTTCCGCAATACTCAGAGAAAATGGTTGCAGCAATGAAAGCAAATAAGGTAGATGTTAAGTTTACATTATTTCCTGAAGCTAACCATAACAGCTGGGATGCAACGTTTGCCCAACCGGGCCTGCTTGAGTGGCTGTTCAGCCAAAAACGCCGGCGCTGCCTGGGTATATTCTGATTTTTTGCTGCCTTAAAAATGTGTTATTTTAGTTCGGCACAAAAAACTTTTTTAAGTAAATTTGTGTTAATGCTAAAGCGGTATGTAATTTGCTTTAGTTCAGAGCCCGTTTCTATATAACGATGCCCCCGCTATTTTTTTATTAGGAAAAATTTATTTGGAATGAAGAAGTGTACTCTAGGATTGATAGGACTAATGGTGATCGGTGTTGCTGCAACGACCGTAGCCTGCAAAGTGCGCCAGAAAAAATCGATGCGCAGGTTGTCGCAAGCCGCCGAAGAAGGTTATGAAACTGCGCACGATATTATCTATCCTAACACGGCTCGCTCTAAACGCAATAAACTGCGGTACGGACCGGTTTATTAATGGCTCTCCTGAAATCTGCTTATATTACAAACGCTAAAAATTAGTTAAGCCAAAGCGATTTTATAACACCATCGATGCGTAAATTTTTGCAATACTTACTTCGGCGACCAATTTTATGGTTGTCAGAAAAGTTTGCTTCAAGACCTGATAAAGAAAAAATTTACGACGCTTTAACCAGACTGCATGCCCACATCATTGACGATCCCGGGAAAAAAGGATGCATCGTCCCTTTTGAAGATTTTGATGGCCGCTTTATTATATTTTCTGATCAACATAAAGGCAACCGCAACGGAGCCGATGATTTTGTAGCCGCGGAAACCAGCTATCTCGCAGCTTTGCAGTATTACAATAACGAAGGCTTTTGCTTCATTAACCTTGGCGACTGCGAAGAGCTTTGGGAAAATCTTTTCTGGCAGGTCAAAAAAGCCTATCAAACCTGTTTCGAACTTGAAGGCAGGTTTCTATCCCGAAACGCCTTTATAAAAATTTTTGGTAACCACGACCTCTATTGGGCCAACGACCCGCTGGCCTCTTTCGAACTCGAAAATATTTACAAAAAAAAGGTAAAAATTTATGAAGGCGTTATACTGACCACAGAAGTCGAAGGAGCGCCGTTGCAAATATTTTGCACGCATGGCCACCAGGGCGATGCTAACAGCGATGGTAATTGGTTTACAAAATTCTTCATTGCCCGGATATGGGCGCCGCTTCAGTCTTACTTACATATCAACCCCAACGAGCCTTCTAATAATATTTTCAAAAAAACATTGCATAATGAAATCATGTACGAATGGAGCGCCTCTCAAAAAAATATGTTGCTGGTAACCGGCCATACCCACCAACCCGTTTTTGAATCGCTGACACATATTGAGCGCTTGCGGCGTCAGATGAAAATGGCTGAAACGAATAAGGACGTGACTCTTATCGCCAAAATCAATGATGAAGTAAAGACCTATCAGAAACGTTTTGACACCATCACCGAAGATTTTTCACAGGTAAAACCCAGCTATTTCAACACGGGTTGCTGCTGTTTTTCTGATGGCGATATCACCGGCATAGAAATAGAAGGAGGCTTTATTCGCCTTGTAAAATGGCAGAGCAAAACAGACAAGGCTTCAAGAATTGTTTTGGAGGAAAAAAGGCTTGCGGATTTGGTTTAAGACAAAGTTCGGCTGAATGTTGGTTCAAATTTTTCAACCCTTCAAAACCATACCTTTATTTTTTCAGGAGCATAAAACTATGTTGCCTTCCCTGATACAAATTATAAATCACCACCTGATCGATACGGGTGAGATTGTGTTCGTTTTTATATAGCTTATCAGGAAGCGCCTGGTTGGCGAGCGCCCGGCAAGCCAGCCAAACCGCAAATGACGACGAGGTAGGATATTCGCCGGTAAGATGTTTATACCGCACGACAGGAATAGACGAACCAATTGCGTATTCACAGGTCGCGTAAAATGGCAGGAATCTTCGATCACCATTTTCTCCACTTATAAAAATGGTATGGTTGACATCGGCAACCTCATTTGAAAGAAAACTTCTAAAGCGGCTTTCAACTTCGTCTTTGTGGGTAGTGTGAAAGATTTCAACCGCTTCAAGTTTTGCCACAGCCTCCCGGGCATCATCTTTTACCACAAACATCGCAGCGCCTTCTCCCGCAATGGTTGCGTTCGTTTCGGCCATATACAAATCAGCGTTTGATTTTTGTGTATCGTACCAGCCGGCCAGCCGGTCGATGTTGTAGTTATAGGAAGATATTTCGTCAACGCCGCCCACCAGATAACTTTTCCCCGCGTTTTCTTTGATAAGCATACTGGCGTCTATAAGCGCATTTTCAAAAGCCAGCCCATTGTGAACATGCGTGGCATTATAAGCCCTGTTTTTTGTAATCAGGCTTAGCTGCCCCGCAATGGCATTGGGTGTGCTTTGTACAAAACTTGCCGGAGTTAAAAGGCCTTCCTCATAGTCGATAATCTGGTTCAGAAAGTTGATACAATCCTCCATGCCGCCGTTAGCGGTTCCAACGATGATGCCGTCGATATTTTCTTCTTTCAGAAGCGGAAGCCCTGCGCCAATGCCCATCCGGACCGCTTTGCTCATGCGCCGCAGCATGGAAGGGGGAACACCTTCGAGCACGGGCTCTATCGCACGTAACTTTCCTTCGGCAGAAGGCGTCACGGCTTCCAAAAAAGAGGTTTCCGTGGGCTGAGGCGATATGCAGGTATGACGATGAATGTACATGAATCGGGTATGGGGCTAAAACTTGTTTGCTCAAACTTTAGAAAATATCAGTGAAGTGCAGTTTCCACCAAATCCAAAAGAGTTTGACATGATATGCGATAGATCGCGCTTATTATAAGAAACAACGGGCGTCAGCTTTGTTGTTTCAATTTCTTTTTCAAAATGTAACGACGGATATACTTCCTGGTGCTGCAGGCTTAAAATGCTATAAACCGCTTCTACTGCGCCTGCGGCGCCCAATGTATGCCCGGTATAAGATTTCGTACTGGCGAACTCAGGAACCGTCTCAAAAAGCCGCTGCATCGCTACGCTTTCAGTTTCATCATTGTTTTCCGTGGCCGTACCATGCGCATTGATGAAATCAATGTTCCCGGGCTGTAACCGGGCGCTGTCAAGCGCACGCTTCATGCTAAGATAAGGTCCCTCGCCCTCGGCCGACGTAGAGGAAGGGTGGAAAGCATCGTTGCTGTTGCCGTAACCAGCCACCACCGCATATTTGTTTTTTTCCAGCGCGCCTTCTTCTTTTTCGAGGATAAGAAATGCCGCTCCTTCGCCCAAGTTCAGTCCCTTTCTTTCTACGTCAAAGGGCCGGCACAATTGATCCGACAAGATCATAAGGGCATTAAACCCGTTGACAGTATATTTTGAAAGACTGTCAACACCGCCCACAATCGCCCGATCTGCCATGCCGTTTCTGATCAGCCTTGCGCCATACATGATAGCATTGGCTGAAGAGGAGCAAGCCGTGTTAAAAGTGTTGACGATACCTTTAACATTAAACTGTTGCTGTAAAAAGCTGGTATTAGCGCTGTTTGAATAGGATTGTAAGTAGCCCGAGCCATTGGAAGACGTTGCATTCGCGTCGGCATACATTTCATCGGTGAGGCACATGCCGCCCACCGTGCTCGCGCCAATCAAAGCCGTCTTACTGCTCTGCAATGTTTCATTCGACCATTGGGCATCTGCGATGGCTTGCCGCGCACTGTGGAGTGCCAGCAAATCTGTTCTCGTTGCAGCAAGCGGATCAATATGCAGTTTTTCTGCAAGGGCTTCGGTTGAAATATTGATTTCGGCCAGCGGTAGCGTTTTTGTGTACCGGCTTTCAAAAAAGCGGGCCCGGCCGATACCTGTTTTTCCCTGTTGAAGGGCGCTGCGATTTTCTTCAGCCGTATCTCCAAGGGCAGTAATGATACCAATACCGGTGACTACAATTCGGCTCACGAAAAATTTATTTTGTGCGATGTTCCTCGATATAATCCACCATGGTATTCACGCTGGTTAAGATTTTCCGTCCTTCTTTGGGATCCTGAATATTGATGCCATATTCGCGGGAAAGCATCACAATCAGCTCGATAGAGTCGATAGAATCTAAACCAAGGCCTTCTCCAAACAGAGGCTCGTCATCCTTGATATCGGCAGGATTCACCGTATTGAGGTTCAGAAATTTAACGATCTGTTCTTTAACCTGTTGCTTCAGCGCTTCTTTTTCCATGTTGCCTATTTAAAAGTCTTAAGTCTCAAAAATAACAACTTCACGACAAAATTGCCCATTTTTATGAAACTATGGGCCGCCCGTCAGCAGATTCGGACGTAACTTTGCGGCGTAAACAACTGACAATTATTTTTGTTGTATAAAAAAAGATTATTGTGCGAAAGAAAGTCATCTACTATTTAGTTTTTTTTGGAATACTGACGCTTGTGTTTTACGGGATTGCATCCTGGTTTATTCCCGGTTATAACGATCGAAAGCTGGAGCCCATCAGTAAGGTTGCGCCGTTTCGTTTTACCAACCAGAATGGCAACGCCTTTACAGAAGCCAATGTCGCAGGCAAAGTTTATGTTGCCGAGTTCTTTTTTACTACCTGCCCTGGTATTTGTCCGATGATGAACGACAATATGAAGCAGGTATACGCTAAGTTTAAGAATGAGCCCGACTTCCGTATTCTGTCTTATACCTGCGACCCTGAAACGGATAGCGCTGCTCAATTAAAACATTATGCGGACTCGCTGCAGGTAAATACAGAAAAATGGGTCTTCCTGACCGGACGTAAGGATAGCCTCTACAATATGGCCCGGCTAAGCTATTCGGTTGATGATCCGGCCAACAATCTCACCAGCGCGGAAGATGATTTTCTGCACACTCAGTATTGGGCGCTGGTCAACAAAAAAGGAGAAGTGATTAAAATTTATGATGGTTTAAAACAACGAGAAATTGATCAGTTACTAAAGGATATCGAAAAGGAATTAAAAGCTGCCTGACATGAAAAATGTTGCAACAATTTTAAAAGAAAATAATTTAAGCGTTACGGCGGGGCGTCAAAAAATACTTCAGTTGTTTTTAAACAGCGGGGGCGCCCTTGCACATGCCGATATTGAAAAGAATGCCGGGGCCCATTTTGACCGGGTTACCATTTACCGAACGTTACAGGCGTTTGTGGACAAGGGCCTGATCCACACGATTCCGTCTACCGATAATACGATCAAATACGCGCTATGTAAAAACGATTGCTCGGAAGGGCATCATCACGACCACCATGTTCATTTCGTATGTGATATCTGTCACAATACTTATTGCCTTGATGATGTTGTAACGCCAAAAATTAACTTACCCAAAGGATATCTTTCGTCCGAACTGGAGGTGGTAGCAAAAGGTGTTTGTAAAAACTGTCATTCGTAAAAAAAAGCCCTGACGTAGACACGTCAGGACTTCTGATTAATGTTTTGACTAACCACTAAATTAAAACGATTTTTTAAAATCTGCAAAAAAATCTACTGGTTTTTAGCAAAAAAAATGTTATTCCTTCTTCCCTCCCACAAGAGAGTATAAAATTGAGGAGCCGATCGACAATAAAATGCTGAAAGCCAATGCCCACCAGAAACCATCTACCCTGGCGCCCTGAAAAAAACTTTCCGCCAGCAACACCATACAGGCATTGATCACGAGAAGAAAAACGCCCAATGTTAACACCGTCACAGGAATGGTAAGAATCACCAACACCGGTTTCACTATCGCATTTAACAAGGCCAACACCAATGCAAAAAGCGCCGCAGTTTTCATATCCTGAAAATGCACACCGCTCAGTATGTGTTGAAGCAGATATGCAATGAGGCCGGTTATGAGGACTTTGAGAATAAAATTCATTTGACTTTCAATTTATAACATTCGTTTCAAGGATTAGCTAAATTAGGATATTATTATTTTATTGTAATTTTTTAGATCACATTCACATCATTCTTCAAATATGCCGCCGCACAAATATTTTTGCAACGTGAAACGAAAAATGATATATATCGTTAACCCGGTGTCGGGCATTAGTTCTAAGGACGCTATTCAAAATGTAATCGCGGCGGAAACGTTGAGATCAGGCATTCCTTTTCAATTCTTTCCCTCGGTTGCCAATGGTGATTATGCTTTCTTGAAAGATACTATTCTGGAGAGCAGCATTACAGACATCATTATCGTTGGCGGCGATGGCACTGTAAGCCAGGTTGTTGACAGTCTGATGGATATGCCCGTTCAATTTGGCATTATCCCGTCGGGCTCAGGCAATGGGCTTGCCTTTGGGGCCGGCATTCCAAAAACCGCAAAAAAAGCGCTTGCCGTTGTTTTTAGTAACTTTGCTGCCGCAGTAGACGGCTTTCGCGTTAATAAAAGCTTTGCCT
Source organism: Niabella insulisoli (assembly GCF_039652435.2). GTDB lineage: Bacteria > Bacteroidota > Bacteroidia > Chitinophagales > Chitinophagaceae > Niabella > Niabella insulamsoli. The sequence goes on from NZ_CP190246.1 coordinate 4,241,989, forward strand.
GTATGCTATGCGGCGTCGGATTTGACGCAAAAGTGGCTCATGATTTTTCGGAGGCGGGCCAGCGCGGTTTATCGACTTATGTAAAAAAAGTATTCAGCAATTTCTTAACCGCAAAAACATATAGTTTTAAGATCAAACTCAATCATAAAACTTTTTTGACGGATGCATATTTTATCAGTATCGCCAATAGCAACCAGTTTGGCAACAACTTTACGATAGCGCCTAAAGCAAGGTTGAACGATGGCATGGTAGATGTTGTTATCGTCACCGACCAGTCGAAGCTCACGATGCTTTATAATACAATGATCCAGGTAGGAGGCTTGAATGATTTGCAGAAAAAAGAAAACATAGACGAAAATAAAAGTGTTATTTATTTTCAAACCAACGAAATTGGCATTAGTAATTATGACGAAGCGCCTTTACATATTGATGGAGAGCCTGTTCCGACCGCTAAAAAACTTCAGATTGAAGTGGTGCCCTCCTGCTTCAAATTACTAATGCCTCAAACAAACGAACATGCGGGAAGCCGTTAAGCTACATAACTATTTTAAAGAACACGCCATAGATGCCGGATGCGACGAAGCTGGCCGGGGTTGCTACGCGGGGCCGGTATTTGCTGCCGCCGTTGTATTACCGCCCGATTTTTATCATCCACAACTGAACGACAGCAAACTGTTGCCTGCAAAAACCCGGGAAGAACTAAAAATATTCATTCAGCAAAAGGCGCTGCACTATTGCGTTGCCATGGTTGACGTAGCAGAGATCGACTCCATTAATATTCTGAAAGCATCTCAAAAAGCCATGCACCTCGCGCTCGACGGCTTAAACGTTGCACCCGAGTTTATTTCTGTAGATGGAAACTATTTTATTCCTTACAAAAAAATCCCCTATCAATGCATCGTCAAAGGCGATAGTCAATATGCACATATCGCCGCCGCCAGCATTCTGGCGAAAACCTATCGGGATGAATATATGCGCCGGTTACATACCGACTTTCCTCACTACAACTGGCACGCTAATAAAGGTTATGGAACGCTGGAACACCGGACAGCTATAGAAGCGCATGGCATATGCATTCATCATCGCAAGAGTTTTAAGATCACGGCGCCTCAACTGAGCTGTTTTGAATAGCCTGCATCGCCAAAATGAGCGAATGGGGTTGATTAAAGATTTGAATTGTTTAATTTTATAATTCAAATATCCGCGACATATTCGACCAACACATATGGAAACATAACAAAATCCTATAAACATGAAAAAAATCCTATTTATTACGACGCTGAGTTTATTGGTAGGTTTTAATAATACAAGCGCTCAAACCACCAAAAAACCAGAGCCCAAAGAAACAAAAGAAAAAGCCGAAAAAACTGAAAAAAAGAAAGAAACTGCCGAAGAACGGGATGAGCGCAGGAAAGAAGATATGCGGCGCTTTGGCCGCGCCCAGCGCGATTTCTGGAAAGGCGAACACGAAAAACGTGTAGCGGAAAAAGAAGCGGAAGATAAAGGTGAAAAGACCGAGAGAAGCGGCCCGCCTAAGCCACCCCCGCCACCTAATCCTTTTAAAAAGAAAAAAGACGCAGACGGCGATGACAAGGATGCTAAAACAGTAAAGGAAGATAAACGCCCGGCGCCGCCCAATCCTTTTAAAAAGAAAAAACAAGAAAAAGAAGAAGAGGAATAAATGGCACAGAAATGAAACTCATGATTTCTCCCGCCCGCTGTGGCGGGATTTTTTATAACCGCCCGAAAATAAATTAACAATTAATAAAACGCCGTGGCACACCCTTTGAAAACAGTTAGGAAATAAATCCACACACCTTAAATTGATAACGATGAAAAATTTAATACTCGCATGGGCGCTGCTATTTTTTTCTTTCCACGGCATCGAAGCCGTAGCGCAACGAACGCCACCGCGGCCGCCATTGCCGCCATCTCCGCAAGAGGTTGTTAAGCAACTGTCTAAAAAGAAAAAAGCGGCCCCTCATAAAGGCCGAGCAAAGCATTTCAGCAAAAGCAAGCACCGGAAAGCGGCTTTGCCGCCCCGCCCGCCAGCGCCAAAGCACCCGCCGCTTCCTCCGGCGCCTCCGGCTCCCTTTCGCCCATAATTTTTTCGGATAATTTTTTCAACACCGGTAACTTATACCGGTGTTTTTTTATTTTTATCGGATGAAAAAATATACTTTGCTTTTGCTATTGCTTTTTGTTCAATTTATTACTGCTTATGCGCAACCCAATATCGTCCTGATTATCTCCGATGATCATGCCTACCAGGCCATTAGCGCTTACGGCGGCCGGTTGGCGCAAACGCCGTCGATCGACAGGATTGCGAACGAGGGCGCCATTTTCAAAAAAGCCTATGTGGCCAACTCCATTTGCGGGCCCAGTCGCGCTTGCATCCTGACGGGAAAATTCAGCCACAAAAATGGTTTTAAAGACAATCGTTCTACTTTCGATTTTAACCAAAACAGCTTTGCTAAAGCACTACAACAGGCCGGCTATCAAACCGCATGGATCGGGAAAATGCATTTGGGAGAAAACACGCCGCAGGGTTTTGACTATTACAGCATCCTGCCGGGACAGGGGCAATATTACAACCCCGATTTTCTGCAAACCGGTAATACTAAAAAAAGATACGAGGGATACGTAACCAACGTCATCGAAGACCTGGCTGAAGACTGGCTGGATCAGCGCGATGCTCAAAAACCATTTTGCCTGGTAATCGGCCACAAAGCCACCCATCGCACCTGGATGCCCGCCATTGAAGACCTCGGCCGCTTTGACAGTGTGAACTTCCCCACACCGCCCACTTTCTACGACGATTACAGCAGCCGGCAGGCAGCAGCCGTGCAAGACATGACGATCGATAAAACGATGCGCCTGGGCTACGACCTGAAAATGTTTGAGGAAAACCAAAGGCCGGCATTTCTTAACCGGATGACAGAGGAACAAAAAACCGCCTGGAACGCTTACTATGATCGCATTTACAAATCGTTTAAAGAAAAAAACCTTTCGGGCAAAGCCCTGATTGAATGGAAGTTTCAACGCTATTTGAAAGACTACCTCGCAACGGCGGCTTCGCTTGATAGAAATATCGGGCGCACTTTAGATTATCTCGACCGTCACGGCCTTTCTAAAAATACGATTGTGATCTACATGTCAGACCAGGGATTTTATATGGGCGAGCACGGTTGGTTTGACAAGCGTTTTATGTATGAGCCCTCTTTCAGAACGCCGATGATGGCCAAATTTCCGGGCGTGATCCAACCGGGCTCTGAAGTGAATGGCGACGTGATGAATATTGATATCGCCCCGACTTTATTGGAACTGGCCAGAACAAAAATTCCCGCTGAAATGCAGGGTACTTCTTTTTATCCTTTATTGACAGGAAAGAAAAAGACAGTGAGAGATGCCATGTATTATCACTATTATGAAAAAGGCGAACATTCCGTTTCCCCTCATTTTGGCCTTAAAACAGGACGTTATAAGTTGATACGTTTTTATGATATGGTGGATTCCTGGGAACTTTTTGATCTTGAAAATGATCCGGATGAACTTCACAATATCTACAACGAACCCGCATCTGCCGGTCTTGTCAAAAAGCTAAAAAAGGACCTGATCGGCCTGATCAAAAAATATAAGGACAACGAAGCCGAAGTTTTATTCCATAAACAGATCTAATTGTTGCGCCTGTCGAGGCCCCAAATTAGTTTAGTTTGAATAGTGTGTAAGAAATTGTTTTCGCTGAGCCGCAAAAGATTGATAGTAAATTTTTCTTTTCTCACGGCCAGCGAAACATTCTTCGAAATGATTTCTTTGCGCGAATCCAGCGCACAGATAATTTCATCCGAACGGCTTTCGATTTCAAAAGAAATGATACTGTTATCGTTCACCACCAAAGATCTCACATTGAGGTGATGCGGCGCAACAGGCGTGATAACAAAGGTTTCTGAATCGGGAAATACAATGGGGCCGCCACAGCTCAGCGAGTAGCCGGTAGAACCCGTGGGTGTAGAAACGATAAGGCCATCGGCCCAGTAGGTATTGAGCAGCTCTCCATTGATAAATGTGTGGATCTTCAACATCGAAGCCGTGTCTCGCTTATGAATTGCAAATTCGTTGAGGCCGAAGGGCATATCACCAAAAAGCGGCATATCGGCGTCCACATGCACCAGCGATCTTTTTTCGCTGATATAGGTTCGAAGCGCCAGCGCCTTAATGGCCAGTGTGAGGTTATCGCGGCCGATACTTGACAAAAAACCCAGACGGCCGAAGTTGATGCCCATAATAGAAATGGGCTTGTCTTTAATTAAAGTGATCGTGTCCAATAAGGTGCCATCGCCGCCAAGCCCGATGATAAATTCAACATCTTTGTCCAGCTCTTCGGCAGTCGTAAAAGTGGGCGTATGATCGGAAAGATTAACATGAGGCTTTAAGCTTTCAAAAAGTGGCGTGTAAACCACGTATTTCAAGCGGTAATTTTTTAATTCCTCAAAAAACCTCTTTACGTCGGCGTATGATTCGGCATCAATTCCCCGGCTATATACAGCTACTTTCATGCGTATATTTCAGTTTTTATTTTTTGTTGTTTTTTACGGTCACATGCCTGTGGGCAGACGCGGCATAGCCTAAAATAATTATCCTTTTCAGTATGAAGTATTTTAAATGGCTATTTGATAAGAAGTTAATATAATGTCTTCTTGTGTAAATATAGACCGTTTTGACCTAACTGATTAAACGAGAACTCAAGTTTAAGGGTAAAGTCATAGTCTGTGAAAATATCCAATCCGAAACCGCCACCAAAAAGCATGCGGTTACTTAAGGATCCGGCCCAGGGTTGCGGATTGTGGGCATAGCCCATGTTGCCATAAACTTTTCCATAAATTTTAAGCGGGATCAACGTTGAAGTATATTTTTTTATGGCTTTTGGCAATGGCAGGTTGAGACTGAAATTGGCCAGCTGTTTGGAAAGTGTGGCATTCACAATGCCCCCGGCGACGCCATCGATTACATAGGGTTCATACCCCCGTAAATTCAGGTCTCCGTAGCCCAAAAGCTGCGAGTTTACATAAGGCTGATCGAAGGGAACGCGGATGGAGCCAAGCGCGGAGATGCTGTAAAAAAGTTTTTGGCCTAAATGCCAGCTTCCCTGTCCTTTGACAGCAAGTTGCCATACGTTCATCTTGCTGTTAAACCCTTGCTTTAAAAGATAGATTTCTCCGGCATACCCTTTGGTCGGGTATGGAATATAATCGAGATTTTGATAAATAAGCTTATAGTAAATCTCCGGATATTTAAGACTGGTTGCACCGTGGTTTAAATAATAGGGATTCTTTAGGATCACTGAATCGGCTACCCGAAGCGTGTTATAGCCCAGGCCAAACACATGGCGCGTAAAAAACGCTGGCCGATAAAAAAGTTCAACAGCGCCTTCAAAAAAGTTTCTGGGATAGCCATTGCGATCGCTGTAAAAAAGCTGGCGATTGGCGCTGTCGCCTACGCGCCCGGTTCCGTAATTTATCTCGTGGGTTTTTCCTAAAGCCAGGCTCATGTTCATGCCCCACTTCAGGTTTTTGTCGATATAAGGCCGGTTATAGCTGAGCAACAGTTGCTTGGTGTAGCCGGTTACAAAGTAAAACCTTAGTTTATCATTGTTGCCCGTTGCGTTGTCATACATGAGCTTAACGCCGTAGTCGAGCCTCGAAGCGCTGGCGCCTCTTTCAAAAAGCCATTCATTCAGGTTGCGGTCAATAGGTTTCAGGTGCGGCAGCGGCAAAAGGTACCATCGCTCCTTTACTTTTATTGTAATGTCAACGAAAGGGGCCCTATTGCTGGTTACGGCTATATCAAAATCTTTAATAAGGAAAAGAGAAAGGTTGAGCAGCTGCCTTTTGGCTTGAGACAGCAGGGCTGGCATTTCGCTGATTTTAATGGAGTCGCCCTCGGCGAAGGGCAATTCGCGCAGCATGATAACACGCCGGGTTTTTTTATTCCCTATAAAGTTGATGTGGCGCACCACAATGGAGCTATCAGGATATAAGCGGATGATACTATCTACCAAAAAATTGTTGGAACCGGTGGGAGAGGGTGTTTTTGCCGAGTCAACCACAGACAACCCGGTGCTATCTATTTGTCCGCAAACAGATAAAAAACTGCCCGTTGAAAGAAGCAGCCACAGCAAGTATTTTTTTAACCAGGGCATTCTCAATCACAAAAACAACTATACATACTATAATGTGGCAGGCTAAACATTCAGATAACTCATCAGGTTTTCATAATTGCTTTTTAATTCATTAGAATAAAGCTCCTCACCAAAATAATATTTTACATGATATTCGTATCGCTGAAAGGTAGCGACGATATCGGACACTTCGAGTTTATTTATTTTCAGGGTAACGCGCATCAGGCCGGATTCTATATTTTTCGAAGTGTTGAGTTGGGTAATCTGCGCGTCATTGCTTTCTACGATGCGGCTGATCTCGGAAAAAGAATATTGAACCGTATCTACCTCCAGTACAATCAACGCCCCCGGTTCGCTAAGATCCATGAAGTCAGCCATATCCTGCAATAAGTGCCTTGTTTCGATGGTTCCGACTATTTTCGATTCTTCATCGACAACGGGCAGCACACTTAAATTGAGCGTAACGGCCAGCGACACAGCTTTCAACAAATGATCGCCGGCATGGACACAAACATTCAGAAAGTCTGGCTCGAGTTGAGCCACCTTCATATTTTCATCTACGCTTAAAAGTTTTTCCTCCTTAACGATTCCTCTAAACACTTCACCATCCACCACAGGCAATTCATGTACCAAATATTCACTCATCAATTGCAGCACATAATAAATCTTGTCGGATAGCCTTACTTGAGGAAGATTTTCAAGGGGTAAGTTGCTGACTAACATAATGCCTATTTTATTCTAAGACTCCACTTATCAGGCTTCTGTTGCAATAACCGAATGTTTTTTTAGAAAATTAAGCAAAATGCTGTTGAATTCGTCCGGAACTTCCATCATCGGTGCATGACCACATTTATCTATAAAATGTAATTCGCTGTCAGGAAGAAGCTTGTGGAATTCTTCGGCAACAAACGGCGGGGTAATATTGTCATTTTTACCCCAAATCAGCAGGGCCGGAATCTTAATGTCGTGTAATTCTTTTTCCAGATTATTTCGAATGGCGCTTTTCGCCAGGGCAATAATCTTGATCACTTTGAGGCGGTTATTGGTGATCGAGAACACCTCTTCCACCAATTCATCGGTCGCCATTGCGGGGTCATAAAAGGTATATTCTGTTTTTTTCCGGATATACTCACGGTCGCCGCGTTTGGGATAGCTGTCGCCCATGGCGCTTTCAAACAAGCCCGAGCTGCCGGTTAACGTAACCGTTTTTACGCGGTTACTTTCATTTTTTAATAAATAAACCAAGCCCACATGGCCGCCGAGCGAATTGCCCAGCAAATGAATATTTTTATAATCTCTTAACTCGATAAACCGGTGCACATATTTTGCCAATCCGCTCACGCTGGTATGTAAAATATCCATATCCAACAGCGGCAGCATCGGCACGACCACCTTGTTATATTGTTTAAAAAAATCGATCAGCGACCTGAAATTGCTCAACGCCCCAAACAAACCATGCAACAACACGAGGGGCTCTCCTTCGCCCTCTTCAATATAGCTGAATTTATCGTGTTGCTTTATCTCGTACTGCATTACTAACTTATATTATCGCCGCTAATATATTGATTTTACAAAATCATCCTCAATTATTGGCAGTTATATTTTGATTTATTTTGATAAATATACAAATCACTTTCCAAACATGCGCTCAATCTGTTCCTGTTTAAATTCGAGATAGGTCGGATTACCGTCCGGCGCCATATTGAAAGGTTCGCAGTTGAATAAATCAGAAAGCAGCTGTTTCATCTCGCGCTCGGTGAGCCGGGTGCCGGTTTTGATGGCTCTTTGCCGGGACAGCGACCGGATCAGCTTTTCCCGGTTGGAGATTTTGATTTCTGAATTGAAGTGTTTGTATTGCTCAATTGTGAAATCGATAATTTGCTTTTCATTACCGCTGTCAAAGTCGGCCGGTGTTCCCTGGATAACAAAACTGTTATTTCCGAAAGGCTCTATCAAGAATCCCAATACTTTAAAATAGGGCAGCAGCTCATTCAGTAAAACCGCATCCGCCGGCGACATTTCGAGCGTGGCCGGAAACATGCTGCTTTGCGTGGCGATGGGCGCCCCGTCTACCGCAGCAATCATTTGCTGATACAGGATTCTTTCATGGGCAGCCTGCTGGTTGACGAGCAGGAACCGGTTTTCAGCCGGGTAAAGAATATAGCTATTGAGTACTTGTAATAGCTCGGTGTGCTCATCAACGTGAAAATTATTTTGACGCTGCGGCGACCCAAACATCGGCGGCGGCGTTTTTTCATATTCAAAAAACGCTTCTTCCTTTTTTATGGGTTCATAAAACTCTTTCCAGTGTTTGAGTTCGGAAGCAGCAGGCCTTTCTATAAAATGCGCCTGGTTCTTTTGCGTAAATCCTTTATAAAGCGGCGATGCGCTGGCTTCTTCGCGGCGGCCGCTGGTAAAAGGCTGGCTTACGGAAGAAAGTTGCTGTATGGAGGCATCGAGTTCAAAATCGAGCGTCGGCGTAACGCTGAATTGCGCCAGCGCATGTTTTACGGCTGCCTGAACGAAGGCGTAAATGATCTTCTCGTCTTCAAATTTTATTTCCTGCTTGGTGGGGTGCACATTGACATCTACCTGTTCAGGATCTATTTCAATGAAAAGCACATACATGGGGAAACTGTCAGATCCAATCATTTCCTGGTAGGCGTTCATCACCGCATGATTCAGATAAGCGCTTTTGATAAACCGGTTGTTGACAAAGAAATACTGGTCGCCCCGGGTTTTCTTAGCCGTTTCCGGCTTGCCGGCAAACCCATAGATGTTCATATAATCGGTCTCTTCTTTGACGGCTACCATTTTGGCATTGTAGTGATTGCCCAGCAACTGCACAATCCTTTGTTTAAGCGTGCCTTTCTCGAGATAAAAAACCTGCTGGCCGTTGGCCGTTAGCGAAAACATAATATGCGGGAAAGACATGGCGACCCTGGTGAATTCATCCACAATATGCCGCATTTCAGCCGCGTTGCTCTTCAAAAAATTTCGCCGCGCCGGCACGTTGAAGAAAAGGTTTTTCATCGCGATGCTCGTGCCGTCGGGGGTGGCCACTGGTTCCTGCCTTGTTACCACGCTGTTTTCGATTTCAAGCAGGCAGCCCGCCTCGTCAGCGGCTCTTTTCGTTTTAAGCTCTACCTGCGCTACCGCCGCAATGGACGCCAGCGCCTCTCCTCTGAAACCCATTGTTTTAATGTGAAACAGATCGTCTATTTTTTTTATTTTCGAGGTCGCATGCCTTTCGAAACACATGCGGGCGTCGGTTTCGCTCATGCCCGAACCGTTGTCGATCACCTGCAGCAGGGCTTTCCCTGCGTCCACCACAATCAATTTAATTTCGGTCGCTCCGGCATCCACTGCGTTTTCCAATAATTCTTTCACAGCGCTGGCGGGGCGCTGAATCACCTCGCCGGCCGCAATTTGGTTGGCAATATTATCCGGTAATAAAACGATCTGATCTGGCAACTTTTATTCTTTTTTTGAACAGGCAAAGGTACGGCGAAAAAACCGAGTTGTGAAAAACGCGCCCGCATGCGCGACAGGTTACAAAATTCTGGTCCGTCAATTGCATAGGAAAGACCGGAATCTTTTTTCTGACAGGTTTTCCCGCGCATCATGAAATATTCTCGCGATTATTTCTATTTTTAAGGCTTCGGGGCAACCCTTGTTTTGTTATAGCGCTCTTCCCCGTATCTCGAAAGCGTATTTAATACTGATAATAAATATTAAATGAAAAAAATCTACTTTTTACTACTCCTCATTGCTTTTTTTGTAAGAACAGACGCGCAAACATCCGAAGCCCGGCAATGGGTAGATCAAACCTATAAAAAACTGAGCCCGGACGAGCGCATTGCCCAATTGATCATTATCCGTGCTTATTCCAATAAAGGTATCGAACAAAAAGTGTTGAATGATATCAAAAGATATAATGTCGGCTCGCTTTGCTTTTTTCAGGGAGGCCCTGTAAGGCAGGCCCAGCTGACCAATTATTACCAGCGTTTTGCAAAAACGCCCCTGCTGATCACCATTGATGGGGAATATGGCCTGGGCATGCGGCTCGACAGCGTTATCAAATATCCTTATGCGATGACTTTGGGCGCCGTAACCGACGCCTCGCTGATTTATAAAACGGGTAAAGCCATAGGCGAACAGCATAAAAGGTTGGGCGTTCATGTCGATTACGCCCCGGTGGTAGATGTAAATAATAACCCCGACAACCCGGTTATTGGTTTTCGTTCTTTTGGAGAAGATAAATACCGCGTGGCCAAAAGCGGCGTTGCCTTTATGAAGGGCATGCAGGACGCGGGCATTATGGCTACGGCCAAACATTTTCCCGGGCATGGCGACGTAGCAGTTGATTCGCATCTCGATCTTCCGGTGATCAATAAAACCCGGTCGCAACTGGAAGACCTCGAACTTTATCCTTTCAGAGAGTTGATCAAGGCCGGTGTTCAAAGCGTGATGGTCGGCCACTTGTCGGTTCCTTCGATTGATGCGGGAAAAAATCGCGCTACTTCTATTTCGAAAAATGCGGTCGACGGCTTGTTGAGGAAAGAGCTGGGCTTTCAGGGCCTGACTTTTACGGATGCACTGGAGATGAAGGGCGTGGCTAAATATTTTCCCGGCGGCACCATTGCGGTCGAAGCGCTGATTGCCGGAAACGACATGCTTTGCCTGCCCGAAAGCGTGCCCGGAACGATCAAAGCAGTGAAAGATGCTATCAAAAAAGGGAGGTTGTCGTGGAAAGACATTGAGCAGAAAACAAAAAAAGTGTTGCTTGCCAAATATGACCTGGGGCTTAGCCGTTTACAACCCGTTGATTTAACTAACCTGCTCAGCGACCTGAACGCCCAAACGGATGCTTTGCGCGGGCAGGTGGCGCAAAAGTCATTAACCCTGCTTACAATGGCCAATCCGTCCACTTTCAGAAATGATTTCTTCTCCTGGCCGCTTAAAAAAGAACGCAAAATAGCCTACGTGGCTTTCGGCAACGGATCTACTCAAGCGCTCGGCAAAAGGCTAAAAGAAGATTTTAATGCAGACGTTTTTTATATCAGATACAGCGACCCGGCCAGCAGGGGCGGCGCCGTTGAAAAAGCCATTAACGAAGGGAAATACGACGATGTAATTATCGGCTTTCATGATATCGGCATTAGAAAAGGCAGCACCAATTATGGTATATCGCAAACCGCCATCCGCAGCTGGTACGCGCTGAATAAAGATAATGCCATAACACTTGTTTTCGGCAACCCGCTGGCGCTGCGCAATTTTTGCCAGGCAAAATCGCTCGCCGTTTGTTATGAAGACGACGCTGTTTTCCAAAACGCCGCTGCCGATTGGCTGCGCGGAGATTTTTCAGCAACGGGCACTTTGCCGGTAAGTGTTTGTAACTTCAAAGTAGGCGCGGGCAAAGTAGCGGCTCCTTCGGGTTTTGGCTATTTATCGCCCATTGGCGATGAACGCTTTGCGGCAGTAGACTCCATCGCGCTTGACGGTATTAAAAAAAAAGCCTATCCCGGTTGCGTTATATTAGCGGCCAAAGATGGTAAGATCGAATATCACAAAGCTTTTGGCAGCTATGAATATGATAGTTCGGCTGCCACTTCGCTCCACAGCATTTTCGATCTGGCTTCTGTTACAAAGATTTCGGCCGTTACGGTTTCCATCATGAAAATGGTAGAACAGGGAAAGATCAATTTAAAAAAAAAATTGGTTGACTACCTTCCTTTTACCCGGGGAACGAATAAGGCGAACCTGACGCTTGAAAATATTATTTTGCACCAGGCGGGCATGGTGCCTTTTATCGCTTTTTACCGGGCCACCGTCGATGAATCGGGCAATCCCAAACCCGAGCTGTATCGCGCCTACTCCGAGCCTGGCTTCACAACCCAGGTCGCCAACGGGTTATACATCAGAAACGACTGGAAGGATACCATCTGGAAAACCATTTTGGAAAGCCCCGTAGTACCGCAGGGAAGAAAATATGTGTATAGCGACAACGATTTCTGGTTTTTGGGAAAAATTGTAGAGCGCATTTCGGGTAAACCGCTTGATGAGTATGTAAGGGACAGCTTTTATATCCCTCTGCACATGCAAACCACCGGCTATTTGCCATTAAAGCGTTTCCCGGTAGAAGATATTGTGCCGACGGAGCGGGAGTTCGGATTCAGGAATCAATTGATTCAGGGTACGGTTCATGACGAGGGCGCTGCCCTGGGCGGCGGGGTCGCCGGCCATGCCGGACTGTTTTCGACGGCCTATGACCTGGGTAAATTATACCAAATGTTGCTTAATGGCGGAGAGCTCAACGGCAGGCGGTTTTTAAAATGGGAAACGATCAACGACTTTACAGCCTACCATTCGTCCATCAGCCGCCGGGCTTACGGGTTCGACAAACCCGAAAAGGATAATGACACGCGCCAAAACCCTTATCCATCGGCATTGGCTTCGCCGCAAACCTATGGTCATACGGGCTTTACAGGCACCTGCGTTTGGGTCGATCCGAAGTACAATATCATTTACATTTTTCTTTCCAACAGGGTTTATCCCACACGCAACAACCCGCGCCTGGGATCTTATCATATCAGGGAAAACATCCAGGACGCACTTTATCGCGCCATGGGCGTAGCCCGGTAAGATCGGCAACAGCTTATGAAAATTTTTCTGGCGATTGTTTTGGTTGTAACAGTAGCGGCGTGCAAAAATGATCGCCGCGAGACGAACCGCGCGGTTTATTACTGGAAACAAAGTTTTAGCCTGACTGCCCCCGAGCAGCAAAAACTAGCCGGGCTGGGCGTGGAAACTTTTTATGTGAAATACTTTGACATTGCCTGGAATAGCCAGCAACAAAGGGCCTTGCCGGTGGCAAAAATCAGGTTTAAAGACACCGCCTACCTCCGCATCAAAAACCTTATCCCTACTGTATTTATAACCAATGAAGTTTTTTATCAGCTGGACAGCAGCCAGATAAAAATGCTTGCGCAAAACACTGTTTCGTTACTTAAAAAATACCTCGCCTTGTATGCGTTCGACAAAGTACCTGAATTGCAAATGGATTGCGACTGGACCGCCACCACGAAAAACAAGTATTTCTATTTTCTAAATGAATTAAAAAAACGTCCCATCGCCAAAACACTGTCGGCGACCATTCGCTTACATCAGCTCAAATACACGGTTTCGTCCGGCATTCCGCCGGTAGACAAAGGTTTGCTAATGTGTTATAACATGGGAAACCTGCAAAACGTGCAGGCAAAAAACTCGATTATCGATTATCAGGAATTTAAAAAATACGAGGCTTATATTGCCAGCTACCCTTTGCCGTTAGATGTGGGGCTTCCTATTTTTGAGTGGTTTGTTTTGTTTAGAAATGATAAATATGCCGGTCTTTTTCAAAACATTCCGGCAGGTTTTTTAGAAAAATGCAAAAAGCAGGGACGCCATCTTTTTGAAGTAACAAAAGATTCGGTGCTTTCCGGCCGCTTGCTAAAAGCCGGCGACTTGCTGCGTTATGAACCCAGCGAAGCCGCTGCTGTGAAAAAAATAGCCACGTCGCTAAGCCAAAGGCTGGGCGCCGGCAAATTGAACGTGGTGTTGTATCATTGCGATTCTATAACTTTAAGTAAATATACTGCTGATGACCTTGAAGACATTTACAGCCGCCTGCGCCATTATTAGCGCTGCACTTGTTGCACTTCCGCAAAACATTATCGGCTGCGGCGGCAGCATCGACCCCTACGATTATTACCTGAGCTTTTTCAATCAATATGCGGCTTCTCAGATAAAATACAAACCGTTTTTTTATACCAACGAACAGTTTTTGTTTGATTATGAAGAGCCGGTGAGCAGCGAAGATGAGCTGGTGAAAGAATGGGTGCAGTTTGCCGGAAACGCTGTGGCCGCAAGCGAAGTGCGCCAACTGGTTATGAAATTTCCGGCCCGCGATATTCACACGCTTTATTATCATATTGAACAGCAACGGCCGGCGCGCCTGCCCGATTCGATTGGCCGAAACCAGTTTGCCCAATATTTTATAAAAAACAAAAACCTGGAAGCGCTGGGCTATATTCTTTATGCAAAAAAAGTAGAGCCCTTTGCCACGATTCCCGATGAGTGGAGCCCCGATACGCGCGACAGTGTAAAAATGGACGGGTTGCTGAAAAACGGTTTGCAATTATACCAGGCAGCAAAATCAGATCTTTTTAAACTTAAATATGGCTACCAGGTAGTGAGGCTTGCCCATTATAATGATCATTACAGTCAGGCTGTCGAGCTTTATGATGAACTAATCGCCAATAATCGCGAGGCCAGCATTTTGCAGCCGATGAGCCTGGCTTTAAAGGCGGGCGCTTTGTTCCGGTTGGGCCAAAACGCAGAAGCGGCATATCTTTTTTCAAAAGCTTTTCATCAGGGCAGGGCCAAGCGTATTTCCAATTATTATGGATTTAACTGGTCGGTGGTGAGGGAAGACAAGCGGCAAAAATATCTGGCCCTGTGTCAAAACAATCGCGAAAAAGCCGGTATGTTATCGCTGTTTGCTTTATCAAACCCGACGAATGACATGAATGTGCTGAAGGAAATCTATGCACTGGATCCATCGTCCGACTTATTACCCACGCTGGTGGTAAGAGAAATCAATAAGTACGAAGAAAACTATCTCACCCCTTTGGTTGAAAAGGAAAACCAGCGCGGACTTTTGAGCATTGATTATTATTATTACCGCTACAGAGGCGCCGAAAAAGACAGTGTGCTTGCGAGCGAGAAAACCGGCCTTGCTGATTTTATTCAATTTGTAAACCAGGTGGGAACAGAAGCTAAGGTGGCCAACCCGGCGTTGATGGTAATGGCCGCCGCCCACGGCGCCTATATGTTAAAAGATTTTGAAGGGGCAAAAGCATATCTGGCCAAAATAAAAACGCTCCATCCTGATCAGCGTGTACAAGACCAGTGGATGTTAACTAATTTACTGACCACAATCAGTGCAAAGGAAACAATAGATGCGCCCTTTGAGGCCGGCATACTGCCTTCACTGGACTGGTTATATCAAAAAGCAGATGCCGCTGTGAAGCAGGATAATAACGAAGGCTATTACCAATCTGACGAGCAGCAACAATGGTATAAGTTTTACCGAAACCTGATGGTGGATGTACTTGCGGCCAGGTATAAGGCGCAGGGCGACCTCAACAAAGCAGCCTTAGCAATCGGCGCTCCCGAGGCTTTAATGCCGGGCTACAACGCCGTTACATTTCTCCGTTCCCAGTTCAACGGGCAGCAGGCTGCCGATTTTTATGGTTTTGTTCAGGCAAGAAAATTCACGCCTTACGAGAAATTTCTGGTGGGGCATAACAGCATCAAACTGCAGGATATCGCAGATTTTACCGGCACGGCTTATCTGCGCGATTATGATTATGACAACGCCATCAAATGGCTGCAGCGGGCGCCAGGAAAACATCCGGTGATAGAAAAAGATCCTTTTAAAGATTTGTTGTTTGACCGCGAAGAGCGTTTGCCCAACGACGAGGTGACCACCACCAAACTGGCGTATGCGAAGGAAATGAAAAAGCTGCATAGCCTGGTACAAACTGATCCCGCGCACGCCGCTACATATTATTATAAACTGGCGCTGGGCTGTTATAATATTACGCATTATGGCTATGCCTGGAACCTGGTGGCATATTGGCGCAGTGGCGTCGACGGCTATTTTATGCCTAAAAACGCGACAGCTTTTCAGCGGGAATATTATGGCGCTTTTACGGCTGAAAATTATTTCAAAAAGGCGATGGAGGCGAGTAATGATAAGGAGTTTAAAGCCAGATGCCTGTTTATGATGGCCAAATGTAGTCAGAAGCAAATCGCAAAGCCGCAGTATATCGATTTTGGATATGATGATTATGACCGGTATGAGCAGGCCACGGATGCTTATTACAAAAAGTTTTTTGCCAACAAATATTATCCGCAATTAAAAAACGGGTACGGCGATACACGGTTTTATAAGGACGCCGCAACGCGGTGCTCTTATTTGAGAGATTTTGCAGGCCGCTAGGATTTTGGCGAAATAGTGTGGTTGGTTTTGATTTTTTCAATACTTTTGCTTCCCTTTGTTTGAAAGCTCTTTTTTAAAGTGATATATTTTTACCGCCAGCCGGTAAGGGTCCTATAGCTCAGTTGGTTAGAGCACCTGACTCATAATCAGGTGGTCCCTGGTTCGAGCCCAGGTGGGACCACTTAAAAATCAAGCAGTTACAATAAAATATTTTGTAGCTGCTTTTTTATTTGATACTTGTTTTGATACATCAAATTATTTCGAAGGATCAAATGATAAATAGCCCTGCATAATTAATTTTATATTTTTTTTAACGACTTAAAACGTTCTATTATTAGAATCCTGCAACTTTTATGGTAATTTTTTTAAATTTATTTAACACATCATTGAAAATTTTTCTAATATGGAGAACAATTTAGTGCCACAAGAATAAACAATATGCTCTAATGGAGAATAACACATTTGAAGTAAAGTTTTTCGTTTCATAAGTGACCAGAATCGCAAAAAAATTGATGCATTTGCTCATTCTCTGCATGCAATTTTTACACAGTTGGCTCTAGCCATTCTTAATTCCTCTGAGATCGTCAAATTTTTACTAATGTTTAAAAGAGGTCTATACTTTTTGATAAGATAGGTTTCAAATTCATCCAACGAAAAATCCTCTTCTATCCAACTGACAAGCAGATTTGCATTTATCCAGTCTATTATACGCTTTTCATCAATCTGCGTAAATTTGAAATTCCGTTTATTCTTTTTTCTAGCGAGAGACCCACGAGAAGGTGTAAACCCAAGTATTGCTCCTATACTTCTAAAAAAGGATCCATGTCCTTTTGCACGGAGTTCTTGTAACAAAAGTCTTTTATAGAGGCTTTTTGAAGCGATTCCAATGTATAGTATATCATAATCCTTTTTAATCAGGATTTGCATAAATATCAATGGCAATTGCGAGATGTTTTTTATACGGATGCAATAAATCCCGGGCTTATTTGGAAGGATATTGTCTATGTCATGCGCATACTTAAAATTCTTTGATGACATCAATTTCTTTTCACCTTTGTGAAAAATCATTCCTGATTTTACAGCGTCGTTGAACCCAGCCTTTGTCATATTGTTTTTATAATATTGCTTTTTGTTATTATTCTAACTGTTTGGCTTTTTGCTAATACTAAGCCATTCCGGTAATCAAATAACTCGGATGCTTACACACTTAGTCAATGTCGTTAACTATTTGTTCTTCATCGTCTTCGATTATATCGTCTACTTGAGGGTGAAAGTGTTTTTCAATACCCCAATTTCTGATGATCCAATTAGTTAATTCCTCTCTTCTTTTACTTCTGTTTTTAGGTGTCCAATCTTCATATTCAGCAATTTTACGTTCTTGTCTTATGTCAGAATTGGAATAAGAAAAGCCTGCACCTGCAATTCCTTTTTTTCTCTCAAATTCAAAATTGCTGTATCGTGAGTTGTCTTTGGTAAGCACTAAATTAGAAATGTCGTGTGTAAATTTCTTTCGTTCTTCTACTGAAAATTTTGACAGCCAATTTGAATTAACATCTGGATTTTGTGGCAATATATGTTCGATTGTAGAGTCGGTTAAATCTTCCCAATTTAATTTTGGTTTGTTCTTGCCATTTAACAGAAACAGTTCATATTCAAAAAGTGTGTATTTTAGTAGCCGTCTATATTGATACCAGTCAAAAAAATCCATTTTAAGCGATTTTCTGAAACCATTTTCAGGTGAATACCAATTTATCATTCCGTATATCCATTCTGTAACAGAAAGCATTGAATGTTTTGTTGAAAATATATCATCTGCCCAACGATAGAACTTTGATAAACCTGCATTACTTCGTTTACTTTCCCAAAGAAATACTCGGTAAGAGAAAATTTCAAGCGATTTTAAAAGTTCAATATATTCCTCATTTAATGCGTTGTTATTTTCACGTTTAATCCGTGAAGCGACTATTAAAGGAAGATAATTGGCAATATTTCCCGCATTTCTAATTTTGGTAAGCAAATCAAATTCATTGCTGTCAAACGAAGTATTATTTGGTTTTATAATAGCAGAATAATGTTTTGAACATAGGGCAAGTCCATCTACAAACTTCAACAAAAAAATTTTCACTTCTTCTTTGGTCTTAATCGAAAAATTTCTCAAAGGGATTACATCATCAGATTTAAAGCCATTGTAGCCATCCCAATTTTTGGGTGTATAGTTTACAAACAATGTCCAAGCAATTCGTAAACATTGACTTTCACTACCGTTGCATTTTGCAATGTTTACATAAACTTCTTTCCAAGTTTTGTTAATAATTTTGGTGAAATCTTCTTTTTCTGAAGCATCTTCAATATTTCTGTAAACCCAATACATTAAATAATTTTTGAGCAGTTCCATAGATGACAAATCTTTTCCTCTTGAATTCATTAGTTCAAAAGTCATCCCTATTTCACTTTCTATCTCGATTGGATAAAAGGAAAAATGTAATTTGCGAATAATAGCATCAAATAAATCTTTCAAATATACTTCACCATTCTGAGCTCTTATTTCCAATTGCTCCTCAATATGCCTTTTCAAAAAGCAGTATGCCTCATAAATTCTTTTTTGATGAACTGAGTTTGGTTCCAAATTGCTAACGCCCTTAGATACTACATCTGAATAAAAGTCTGAAGTATCATTATTTAATCTAAGCTTACTTTTACTTCCCGAATGCAGATAGATAGGAATTTCGGCTGAAAAGTCTTCTTCGCTAATTTCATTTAGTTCTTTCAAGATTATTGATAAATAAATACTACAAGTTGTAAGTCGTTGCTGTCCATTGTCTTAGCCCCCTAAAAGGCTGGACTAAAATTGTAAATTAATTTAGTCACAGTAAATTTAGGAATTATGACGAAAACAAGACGACAGTTTACGCCTGAGGAGAAGTACAGCATCCTTCAGGAAGCAGAGCGGGAAGGGACAACCGAGGTAGCCCGTAAGTACAACTTAGCTCATTCAGTACTTAGTTACTGGAGGAAAAAGTATCTGGCCAAAGGCAAAGACGGTTTAAAGGCCAGTTATAAGAAGGTTGATCCACAGCTCAGAGCTTTGGAGGAAGAGAACGAACGGTTAAAGCGGCTGATAGCTAAACAGGCCATTGAGCTGGAGTTTAAAACCGAGCTTTTAAAAAAAAGCGATGCCCATTATCAGAAACTAAGGAAATGATCGTAGAGTACAAAAGCAAGGTCGGCGTGAATGATCTTTGCCAGTGGGCATCAGTAGCCAGGAGCAGTCTGTATTATCATGCTCATCCTGGTCCAAGAGGGATCAGGCCAAGTACGCACACGATGATAGGTAATTGCGGCCTTGTAGAAAATAGCCTGGTCGTAGACCAGATGCGTGCTATTCTTTCGATGGACTATTGCGTGTATGGTTACCGGAAGATGACCGAAGAGCTGCGTGATCTGGAGTACACGATCAATCCTAAGAAGGTGTATCGTCTAATGAAGGAAAGCCATTTATTATGCGGCAAGCGTATAAAAGTTCAAGGTAAACGCAAATGGGTGGAGCATCGCCGAATTGAGGCAAAGCAACCTATGGAATATCTGTGTCTGGATATCAAATACATCTGGGTTCAGGGCGAAGGCCGCTGGTATTACCAGTTAGCCATAATGGATGTGTTCAGCCGCAGGATCCTGTGCTGGATTTTTCAGCGAAGCGTCCGCCAGACAGATGTAATTGCACTGATGCGATGGCTGGACCTTCGTTTTGGCTTAAAGGGGGTCATCATCCGCAATGACAATGGTTCACAGTTCATCGCCCATAAGGTTCGCGAAGCATTACGGTCAATGGAAGCAAAACAGGAATTTACACACGTGGCCACGCCTGAGGAAAATGCCTATATCGAGGCCTTTCACTCCATCGAGCAGCATGAGTTGATCGAGCGGCATTCTTTTGCAAGCTTCTACGACGCCAAGCAGCACATTGGAAAATATATGCACTGGTATAACCGAAGACGCAAACATGGCGCTATAGGCTTCATTACACCAATGCAAAAATGGGCACAGGGCTTATCCCGAACAGCTGTTAAGGCACTAATGAAGCAAGGGGCGATGTGCTTGTCAAGGCCGGACAGCATGGCTATGAGCGCTGAGTCCGCTTTGTATAGCCTTGACAAGTGCAGCGAACCGGCTTATCTTTGCCTGGACGGTGACCGGGATAACGATGAATTAGTAGCAAACCATTTTGAAAAATCAGTCCAGTTTATAAGGGGTTAAGACACCATCAACAATGTCAACAATTTCAAGCTTTTTAGTACCATAATTTTCTGTAGGCTTGTCTATTGGCTGATAAATAACAATTGTTCCTGTGTAATGGCTAATTATTTTGTCATCAATCAATGCATCAATATCTTGTACAAAATCTTTCCATTGTTTTGTTTCCCAAGCGTAGCCTCTTTGATAATCTGGAATTTGAAAAATTTTCCCTTCTAAAATATTCGATAATGTCTTTTTCTCCATGTAAAAATTATGTTTGAATATATCAAAGGTGGCAAAGCTACAGTTGATAAAAGAATTTTTAAAAGCTCAATGGTAATACTCTCAGTTGCGACTTTAGTGCAAGGTGAAAGTAGTTAGCCTTAAATGCTTGAATGTTCAGTTCCGCAATATTTACAATGAAACTTAGCTCTCTTGTTTGGATTCTTTCGTTAATACTTACTCCGTTCGGTTTTTTAGATTCACCGTTAGTTCTGCAAATCTGTTAATATTAGCTTTAGTGAATGCTTTTTATCTGGTTTGGAACATCTGTAATTTTTAAATCAGCGGTGTTTAGCAAGAGTTTTTCTTTGCCAGTGATTGTATGACCAAGGTCCAATTTGCCCATAAATTCAGTAGGATTATTTTGAAAACTTAAAATCTCATCAGTTGTTGGTTGTCGCTTTAAGAAAAATGTTAAAATTTCCTGAGGAGAATACTGATTTGCATTAGCTTGAACTTGTGCATTGCTTGAATTTGTGATTAATGATTGAATATCTGCTATTAATTTTGTCGTGTCTTTATTTGAAGCTCTAAATATTTGAGTCAATTGTCTTGCCACGAAGTATTCTTTTGATTCCTCGTTATTTTCGGCGTAAAAACTACCTCCAATATTAACAACTGGCGATGTAATTTTTCCGTCGCCCTCACTCTTCGAATAAATTCTTGCATAATATTGAACAACATGCATACCTGTGCATAAAAAAATACCTTTAGCATTTGTCAAATCAAACAACTCGTTTATCTCTTTGCCTATTTTTCTTAAGTCAGAAAATTTCGGTTTTATTTGAGATGTACCATCTATGGAAATTGAGAAATCAGAAAACTGATCCATTGTAAGTCCGGCAGTAATTTTAGCAAATGGCGCACCTCCATCTCCCTGTAAAGTCGTTCCTTTTGATATAAACTTTTTATAAAGAACATCTTTCTCTTTTGATATTAGCGTGGGTTCTATTTTATAATCAGATAATAAAATTGCTCCTTGTGGTTTGAGCTGATTTGTCGAATCTAATATCCAGATTGTACCTAATTGCCCAAGTATGTCACTTTTATATTTTGTACCATTTAAGTCAACCCTCCAACCTTCTTCCCCAATTTTTATTTCTTTTGGCTGTTCTTCTGGAGTGATCACTTCGTCTATCTCAATATTCGAAATTCTATTGAGCCTAGTTTTAATAGTTTCTTTTTCCTTTTTTTCATTTAGTACTTCCTGCTCAGCTTGCGTCTTTTCACTTGTCAGTTTTGCAATTTGAGCTTTCAACTCTTTTTTGCTTTGTCCATAACTGCATAGTCCAAATAAGGTGAAAATAATAAAAATTGAACTTCTCATATTGGTATTTGATTTGATTAAGGCGTTTTTAAAATTATTCCCAACGTTGCTGCGTTGGCAATTTGGCGGTGTTCTGTATTTCGTCAGCCGCAGCCACTGTTGTTATATTTTTGTCATTAAAAACAAATAAATGTTATAGTAAGCTATGGCGACGAAAATAATTTTAGCGATAAAAAACAACCAGGTAAGGAACGGTATGTAATTTGGAACTTTCACATCAGCAATCTCTGCGTCAGTCAGCTTGCCTTCATCAAATCTTTTTGCTTTAATTGAATAAATTATATAAATATTTATAGCTCGCCATACATACTGAAACAGGTCTAATAATAAACCGATAACTACAAACTTCAATGGTAACACTAACTCTTTTGGAATTATGTTATGCGTCAGATCTGTATTCTTGAAAATCCATATAATTCCAATTGCAGCAAGTGCAAGATTTCTAACTAAATCGCTTATTTTTCCGGTGTCGTCATGAAAGTCTTCCAGCCAGTCTTTCAGAGGCTTTTTAATATCTTCACTCTGTCCCATATTTATGCTTTTTTAGGTCCGCCACTTCTTGAACCACCTCGTTTAGAAGAACCAATAGTTTTCTTTGGTGCACTTTCACGAATTGTTGTTTCCGGATGTTTTTTTGAATAGTCCTTTGAAACATATTTTCCCGTCTTTTTACTACGGTATATTCCTTTTTCAGAACTTTTTTCAGTTTTTTTGTTCTTGTCTTTAGCCATAATACGTAGTTAAGGTTTCGTCAATAATAGCTGCAAACACATATAAGGTATTTGAGAAGTCTACTAAAAAGCCTAATTCTATCGGCGTTCGCTTGTCGATATACTTTTGTCTTAACCGAAGCTTCTACACCTGTTGTTAGAAATAAAGTATTTTTCATCTTTGCCTGCAGCAACTCTTTTTGGTAAGCAGTTGAGTTTCTTTTATCTTATGCACTAAGATAAAGTAAGTTTTGTATTTTTTTATAAAATATTTTTGGTGGTGTCCCTTCTATCAGTAAAGGGGTAATTACGGTAAGCTGCAGTTAGGGGTATAGCTACTGGCTACACTTCATCAGCCGGTTCGAATATACAAGCTCTTACTCTTAGCACGAGCGGTTTCCGATTGCAAAAGAGACATTTTAACTGCTTAGTCCCTTGCTTGATTAGAAGCCGCACCATACAAGGTATTTGTATTATGGGCTGTAATGGTGCGACTTCAAAGTATGTCTGATTGTTTTGAGTGTTTTTGCTCACCCCCTGTTATCCAGGTAGCCATAGTGCCTGACGCCGGTAAATCGACTTCTACGCTGCGCTTTTTTGTATTATTTGATGCTATTTGTACTTTAAGCAATACAAATGCGCTGCACAGGACATTCTTAATTTAGCCATCTAAAAGATAAAGTCATTTTTAGTATTAGAAAATTTATAGTTTTAGCTTTATGCTTTAATATAAACTACTAAGTAATTGTAAGATCGAAAAGACCCTCAAATAATGAAAATCCCTCGTTCTGTTATCACCCGACTTAATTTTAGGTATGCTTCAGCCGTTGACGTACATGGTAAGCTACCCAATGAATCCAGAGCTATATCCGATAATGTAAGGGTATTTATAGATCGTGAAATCCGCAAAGGGAGTGCGATCAGCCTGGTTGATTTTGACATCGGGCTTTCTGAAAAGACCTTCTGGGATATCGAACATTTTGAAAGCTTCTGCGAAAACATCTATTTTACTTTTAAACCAGGTTTTATTACCAAGCTTATCCGCCTATTGCCAGATATCGACCAAGAGGATATCCATCATTTTTATCAGCTATTAAAAACTCGTCCTGTTGCCTATACTAATGCGATTGACCATCCGGAAGACCCTTACCTGCATTTTATTGGAAAAAAGATTCAAAGCCTTGAGAAAACTGAAATTTTTAAAGAGGTAATTCGGCTAGATAAAGCAAACCGCCAAAAGCTGCTTAATGCCCTCCAACAACACAAACTGGCCTTTAAAAACGAAGAGGTACCATCTCAACCATTACCGACATTTTCTTTTAGTGAGGTATTGCAGCCGATTGGCGACAGCGTTGCCTCCACAAAATCCTTTATCCAGCAACAGCTTAAAGCAGCAGAAATACCCTTTGAGCTAATCATGTCCAAACCGATTTTAAAAACAAGGACAAATAAAAATCCAGATGGTTTTAATGGTGCGCTTGCAGCTATGATTACTGTATTTAAAGACCTGGGATATTTTAAACCCGGACTGACTTTTTCAGAAATCCTCGACGCGTACCTTCAGGAAACCGGCAACACCATCGGCAAACTATCGGCTTACAAGAGAAATTACTTTAGGGACAACTACTATTTACAATATAAAAAGTCGCTGGAAGAACTGGAAATCAAAAAATTAGCGGCACAGTCCTGACTTCCCTGATTTTCCAACCTCACCAGCTCGCTCTGGGGCCGTGTGCGAACTATTTTGCACTCATCGATCACTATAAAAATTTTAAAGATGAGTGTAATCAACCCCTTTGACGACATTAATGACAAACTGGATCAGATCCAAAAATCCCTGATTGCCTGGTTTTCCAGGCAGGAAGATCAGGCTAAAAATCAACAGCCAAGAACCTATAGCGAAGATTTTCTAACGCTACCAGAGGTAGCAGTAATACTTAAAAAGCCGATCGGCACTATTAGGAGGTATGTCCATTACCGGGGACTTCCTGCTAAACGGTTAGGTAAGCCCTACCTGGTAAAACGACAAGACCTTAAAACCTGGCTTGAAAAATGGCAGGCCGAAGAAAACCCTCCAGCTACGCCACCCAAAGATGGATACAGCAAAATGCTGGAACACAGGAAGCGCTATGCAAAATAGGTCTGGCTTCTGTTCCCCCCTTCTTCCTTTACAAATAAAACATCCTTATGAATATCGAAGACATCAAACAAATCCCACTAATAGACTTTCTGGCTGCTCTTGGCCACCAGCCTGAGAAAATAGCCGGTAAAGAGTATTGGTATAAAAGTCCTTTTAGAAAAGAAAACACCGCCTCCTTTTCCGTTAACATTCAAAAAAACGTGTGGATTGACTTTGGAACAGGTGAAGGCGGTGGTATTTTTCAGTTAGCTGAAAAAATATACAATGAGCATAGTATTGCCCGATTAATCTCCTTAATTAAAAATGTTGCACGTGGGCCTTTTTCTATTCTGGAACCCGATTTTTCAAAAAATACAGCAAACCATAGTCCGATAAGTATTATCAAAGTGCTGGACATCAGCCATCCAAACCTGGTGGACTATCTTAAGAAAAGATCGATTGATTTGAAGGTAGCAAAATTGTACTGTAAAGAAGTTCATTACCTGATTGATCAAAATAGTTATTACGCGATTGGTTTTGAAAATAACTCCGGTGGTTGGGAATTGCGCAATCCCAACATTAAAAACGGGATGGCACCTAAAGATATCACGCATTTAAAAAGCAATTACACAACCTCTCAGCTCACCATTTTTGAAGGGTTCTTTGATTTTCTATCTTTTAAACAATTACAGGCATCCGGCAGACTATCGCCAGGTATAGATCCTTTAGAAAAATTACTAAAAGAAAATTCTGATTACCTGATTTTAAACTCAACGGCTTTTTTAAAAAAATCACTGCCTCTGATTCGGCAGTATCCCAAAGCTAATCTGTTTTTAGATAATGATCTAACGGGCCACAGTGCTGCCAGTACGATAACATCATCGGTAGAAAAAGCGGTCAACTATGCCGTTTTATATCCTGATTGTAAAGATATGAACGATTGGCTTATCCAGCAGCGGGCGTTAGAAAAGTCGACTAACCAAATCCTTGAAGAAGACATAAGGCCGAAAAGATACCGAGGCCTTGGCCGATAGGGTTAAATCTAATAAGGATAATTGCAGCTTGCCCTTTTTTTCACTTACTTATTTAATAAAGAACTTAATAAACAGATCATGAAAACATTTCAATTTAATATCCAGGCCAAAGGAGGTGCAGGCAAATCCATGCTTACTTATCTACAGGCGCTAAAGCAGCAGGCAAATGATCGAGCCTATTTTGTGGACTTTGACAGCTCAGTAAAATCAAGCTGCCAGCAGTTAAAATTTCTGCAAGGCAAAAAACCTTCACGCTTCGCTACGATGAGTTTACTGGATACCCGGGAAAAGCTTGACCGGCAACTGCTTTTTGAAAATCTTTTCGAGCTTGCTCAAAAGGATTATGACTGTTATTACCTGGACTTTGGAGCACCAGAGAGTGATCAGCTACCCTCGCTATTCTCTAAAGACTATACCATCGAAGAATTTAAATTAGTCCAGGATCAGCTTACTGCGCAGTTTATTTTTAATGTGGTAATTGCCGGAGGCAGCGCTTATGAGCCTTGCACCCAATACCTGCAAAAAATAGTTTTGCTAAATAAAGGCGTTTTTGAAATTAACCTCTATCCCAATGAAAACAGTTTTACCGCTACTCCACAACTTTTAGAAGAACTGGCTGCTTTTCAAGCCGTGAAGGGAAACAAGATAAACACACTAAAACCTTTTGGTGATTTTGATAGCACTACTGCCCCGCATAAAAACATCCTTCAAAAAATAAGCGAGGGAAAAGGACTGGAAGCCTACCAGTTTATCGAGAAAATAAAAATTCAAAAAGAAATATCAAAAATATAAGCGATGAAAGAACCTCCATTTAATTTTAAGAAGATCAGGGCAGATATCTCTTTGCATTACGGCATTGACCTGGATGAGACTTCGCTGACCATTCTTGTCATCCTGCACCAGGAAATAAAACGCCAGTTTGTAAAAATTACTACCTCCCAGGATGAGATGGCCGCTCAGATACAACAATCCAAAAAATCATTGCAGGTAGATTACAACCATCCACGCTGGCAGGCATTCTGGCACGGTATGGGTCAGTGGGGGTTGGGGCTTTGCGTGACAGTTCTTTTTGCCGCTGTCGTATTTTTTATCGATGTTAAAAAAACACGGGAACAAAAGGAGCTGCTACAATTAGAGCGCAACTGGTATAAAGCACAGTATGATTCCGTGCAGGCTTTAGATAAAAAAGGGCAGGAACAACGAAACTCAAAAAAGGCTTCTTCAAAGAGAAAATAACAACGCCATGTATAAAGACTTTCTTCGAAAAGATTTACAAAATAGTAGCTATGGTGTTTACCGTAAAATACTTGAGGTCTACCGGGAGCAGTTGGCTTTTTTAGAAACCCCGGCTCGATTTAGAAGGTGGCTGGCTGTCGAGCTGGAAATACCCATAGAACAGATTAACCTGAGCAGCCTGAGCTCAGCGCTACAATACCGTAGAAAAAAAGAGAAAGCCCTTAAACCTGATCAGCAGCAGGAATCTAAATCCGCTTCGCCTAACAACAAAGAATGCAACAGCAGCAGTTTTACCTTCTCCAATCCCAGTTCCGAAGATAAAAGGCAGTCCCGAATTACTGAATTATAAAACTATCGTCAACATAAGCTTCAATACATGCATTTTAAGCTCCAATAAATCCTCTAAAAGCTTATATAGATATGAACAAGTTCAAACTCATAGCAATACGCGTAAATCAATGCATCCAGGTTCATTTAAGTTCGTTGGAGCTTATCAGCATATTTAAATTTTAAGGAGCCAGCTATGTTCTCGTGGGCTCGTAACCTCACCCCATCGAACATGCTGGCCCATTCATGACCGCTTTAGGGCGGCATTCATGGGGGCAGGCTTCGCCTGAATTAAAGATTAGACTTGACAAATAACCACCACAAGAACAAAGGAGGCCGTCCCAGGAAAGAGGAAAAGCGTAGCTATCGCTTGCGGGTGGCCTGCTCCGCAAAAGAGGTTGCGATCATTGAGTCAAAGGCAAGTGCGGTTGGGCTCACCCTTTCTGAGTTTTTACGGGAAGCAGCTTTGAATAGTCAGGTTGTTAGTCGACAGAATACATTACCCAAAGAAGTGTTGAGTTTTACCGCCCAGCTCAACCATCTGGCGGCCAATATGAACTCCCTGGCGTATAAAAATAATGCAGCACAAACGTTTAGTGTTTTTGAACGAACCGAATTAAAACAGCTTGTGCTAGAGGTAAAGCAATTAGCTGCCGCTATTAAAACCTTTTTGAAATGATAGGTAAAGCAATTATCGGCAAAAGTTTTGGCGGATGTATCCGCTACTGCCTGGAGGATAAAAAAACGAAGTTGGATAAAGATCAAAGTGTGATGCTAAACCGGGCAGAGGTATTGCTTTTTAATAAATGCTTCGGTAATAAAAAAGAACTGGTGCAACAGTTTAATGAAGTGTGCAAACTAAATCCTAAACAATCCAAACCCGTGTTTCATTTTACTTTGAGTATGGCTCCGGGAGAACAGCTAACAAAAGCTCAAATGATTGATGTTGCATTGGATTGTGCTCAAAGTTTTGATTTTGCCGAAAACCAGTTTATTGCCGTGGAACATACAGATACCCAACATCAGCATTTACATATCATCGCCAACCGTATCGGCTTTGCCGGTAAAACCAATGTACCAGATAGTAACAGCTATAAACGCCTGGCTCAGTTCTGCCGGAAAATGGAACAGAAATACAAATTGCAGCAGGTATTAAGTCCGAGGCGATTTTTGTCAAAAGATCAGCAGCAACTCCCTCGAAACGACCAGCGAAAGCAGCAACTTAAAACGCAGCTAAAACAGATGTTGCAATCATCAAATACCTTTGAAGGTCTTCTGCAAAAAGCCAAAGCACAGGGTATTGAAATTATCAAAGGCAGAGGCATATCTTTTATAGATGAAAAGGGTGTAAAAGTGAAAGGTAGCGAGATCGGCCTTTCACTGCAAACTGTACAAAAACAAATTGAGAAAAATAATCTGGCAAAAGAGCAAAAGCGAGAAAATGCTCCGGAAGTAGTGTCTAAAAGGCGGCAATTAAGATTATGAAAAGGAAGTAGATCTATTCTTTTTCGAGTAGCTCTAAAAGTCGCCAGGCGGCGTAAAATAACTTCTGAATACGATTATAGGATTCCAGTAGATCCGACAGTTCAACCTCCTCTGCCGCTGAAAAATTAGAGATACAGGCGCTTGAAAGGGCTGTCAACGTTTTTTTCCAATGTGATAGAGGTTGATAATCAAAGAACCTTTTAAAATAAATCAATGGATTATTGAACTCGGCAGCATTGAGCGGCATCGGCATAAACTGTATAGAAATCGCAGTGGCGTGCCTTTTTTTTAACTGGTATTTCTTTGATTTATCATGAATAAGATAAGCAGCTTCAATGAGTAGTTCAAGTTTTTCTCCGTAATAGGCGGCATTACCGGGACTGCCATTATTCCAGTTGAAATGATCGTTTAATGCAGCCCGGCAAAAATCATTAAATGCTTCAATATGTCCTTTTGGTTCATCGAATTCAAAATGATCTTTCAAAATCCTGATCGGGTCTGCTTTCAGCGGGTTGCATTTATAATAGCTGGCAGTTTTATTTAAGAAGCAGCCTAAGTACAAATAGTCTTGCTTATTCATAGTTAGTCGGTTGATTGTTACAAATTAAGTTACCGGGGAATGCAGTAATTATTCTACCAGCCTGATCGCTTATCACGGTAATGATATTTGTAGTTGTACCGTCACGATCATAGCCGATCGTATCCTGCGCTGACCATACCCTTTGTACGTGAGGGCTTTGGGGTATGGCCGTGGGCACCTCAGAAAAGGCATCACGAATATGAGAAACTATAGTAGGAATACCGATTGTGAATTTCCCTGTTGACGGATGCCGCGAAATCTTGTAATAATGGCGTTCAATAATATGGGACAAAGCTGAAGGACTTAGATACCAGCTATTGCGAAGCAGCTTTCTGTGATTTTTAAATGGCAGCAGATAGATATGGTTTTCGTGCTGCTGTTTAATCCATTGCTCCGTATCACTCAATAAAAATAGAATGCGCAGCCATTGGGATTCGCTAAAATGATTTGGTAAACGCTCGACAGATGTAGAGGGATTGTTCATGTCGTAGAATTATGTTTAAAATTCTACCCACAAAAAAGACGTGGGTTAGTCCATATTGCTACTGAAGGGCTACGACACCCCTGATCGCGAATAAGAACGCCCACGTCCAGACCTTAAATATAAGGAGAGCGTGAGCGATTTACCTTATTTTCTCGCGATCAGTTGAAAGGTCGTAGTTTTCAGCAGCGAGAATAAAGCAAATGCGCTTTTATGATTGTGCTTAAATTAATTAATATCCCAGAGAATGTTTTTTACTAAAAGTATAGAAAAACACACCAAAGGTATAGAATAAATTGTCATTATATTGGATTTAGTCTATTTTTTTTACTCTTTTATATCTTTCGACTTAACATTAGTATAGAAAAAGTTAATAAACAATGACAAAACTTGGGTTATATCTAGCTCAAAAATCTGTGAACAAAGCAGAAGTGGCCAGAAAAACGGGGTTGACGAAGGCACGAATGAATGAACTAACTTTAAACGAAAGGAGTCATTTAAGAGCTGAAGAACTTTGTCTTATTGCTCAAGCTATAGATATTCAGCCTTGCGAATTGCTAGAAGCCTTGTATGGAAAATTGAAATTACAACGCAAAAACTAAATTTGTCTTATCTGACCATTTATTAGTTCGGATTTAAATTACAAGCGGGGGGCTATGAGTGACAAAATTTAATTTCCGGCAAATCGAATTCATAATAGTGCTTGACGTTTTAGGGCAAATTTTTTAGAATAATGCTACGGTAAAGTTACCCGATCACAAGTATAAAAACGGACTGGGTTTTTTAACATCCAATCAAATTCAAATTATAACCGACCATGACATTCCTCGAATTGGCTGAAAAAATTTTAAATGAAGAAGAAAAGCCCCTTACAACGATCGAGATATGGAATATTGCAACAAAAAAAGGATATCATAAACTTTTAAAGACTCAAGGGAAAACTCCTTGGTCGACATTAGGTGCGCAAATTTATGTTAGTGCAAAGGATAATCTGAAGTCAATTTTCGGAAAGACGGATTCAAGGCCCAAAAAATTCTTCCTCAAATCTATGGCAGATAAAATTGACCTTCAAGACAATACAATCCCCTTAGATATTGTGCAGACAAAACTGAGGAAATATGATGTATTAGAAAAAGACTTACACAAATACCTCTCATATTATGCATACTATCATTTAAATTGTTATACAAAAACCATTAACCATAAAAATTCAAGTAAAAAGGAGTTTGGAAAATGGGTGCATCCAGATATGGTTGGGTGTTATTTTAGAATGGATGACTGGAAGAAAGAAGTATACGATTTCAGCAGTTCGATAGGGGTGCGAGGTATCGTGTTGTATTCATTCGAAATAAAGCGCGAGCTCTCTTTTGCAAATCTAAGAGAGAGCTTTTTCCAATGTGTTTCTAATTCTTCCTGGGCAAATGAGTCATATCTAGTGGCCACAAGAATTTCGGACAACGAAGAATTTCATATTGAACTCTCAAGGTTATGTACATCGTTTGGAATAGGAGTAATTGAGCTGAATATGGAAGATCCTGATTCGTCAGAAATTATATTACCGGCAAAATATAAAATCGATTTGGATTTTGAAACCATTAATAAGCTGGCTATGAACAGTGATTTCAAAGAATTTTTAGAAACAGTAAAAATTGATTTGTCGAGTAAAAAAATTCATAAGAAAGAATATGATATAGTAGACAGTGTTGAAAATTTAAGGAAGGGTTGATGCGTTTGTAATTAATTTAGGCAATATCTTGAAGAACGAGAAACTCACAAGGAAAGAAATCATTGATAACCGCTTAAAACAAGCAGGTTGGAATGTTACTGACCGAACTCTAGTAATTGAGGAGTATTTCATTACTATAGACAATAATGTTGTTAACGAGCCGAAAACTACATACAGCACAGAATTTAGCGACTATGTTTTATTGGGCAAGGACGGCAAACCACTTGCAGTTGTTGAAGCAAAAAAATCATCAGTTGACGCAAGAATTGGTGAAGAACAAGCAAAACAATACTCTTATAACATTCAAAAACAATTCAGTGGTGATTTACCGTTTTGTATGTATACTAACGGAATCGACATCCTTTTTTGGGACTTAGAAAATTATGCTCCTCGAAAAATATTTGCATTCCCGACACGGACGGACCTTGAAAGAATGGCTTTTATT
This sequence comes from Niabella insulisoli, assembly GCF_039652435.2. Taxonomy (GTDB): domain Bacteria; phylum Bacteroidota; class Bacteroidia; order Chitinophagales; family Chitinophagaceae; genus Niabella; species Niabella insulamsoli. Next base: position 4,274,200 of record NZ_CP190246.1, read on the forward strand.
CGCAAAAACAAAAAGCCATTAGCTGACGAACTAATCAATACCAACATTGCTGGCAGACCTTATCAAATACAAGCTATAAGAGCAGTTTTTGAAGCAATGGAAGAAAGGAAAAGAAAATTCCTCTTGATAATGGCGACAGGAACGGGTAAAACAAGGACTTGCATTGCAATGATTGACGGCTTAATGAGAGCAGGTTGGATTTCAAGAGTTTTATTTTTAGTTGACCGCATTGCTTTAAGAGACCAAGCAGTTGAAGCATTCAAAGATAATGCACCACAATATTCAGTTTGGCCACAAACAGGTGAAACTAAAATTGTAACTGATAGGCGAGTGTATGTTTCAACTTATCCTACAATGTTGAACATCATTGAGGAAGAAAATTTATCACCTCACTTTTTCGATTTGATTGTAATTGATGAAAGTCACCGCTCTATTTACAATGTTTATCAAAACATATTGAGTTACTTCAATTCTGTTATTCTTGGACTAACGGCTACTCCAACAGATGCAGTTGACCACAATACTTTTGAATTGTTTGACTGTGAAGATGGATTGCCAACTTTCGCATATACGTTTGAAGATGCGGTAAATAACAAACCGCCTTACTTGTCAAATTTTGAAGTGATGAAACTGACGACAAAGTTTCAGCAAGAAGGCATACACTTAAATACCATAAGTGAAGACGACCAAAAGAAATTGATTGCGGAAGGCAAAGACCCAACAGAAATAAATTTTGAAGGAACTGACATTGAAAAAGCAGTTACTAATAAGGGAACAAATGCTTTGATAGTTAGAGAATTTTGGGAGGAATGTGTAAAAGATCCGAATGGTGTTTTGCCTGGCAAAACCATTTTCTTTTGTATGACAATGAAACACGCCAGAAGAATCAAAGAAATTTTTGACCAATTCTATCCGCAAGGTGCCGGCGAAATTGCAAAGGTGATTGTTTCAGACGACCCAAGAGTTTACGGACAAGGTGGTTTGTTAGACCAATTTAAAAACAACGATTTTCCAAGAGTTGCGATAAGTGTTGATATGCTTGACACAGGAATTGACATTCCTGAATTGGTGAATTTGGTTTTTGCAAAACCAGTTTTCTCTTACACTAAATTTTGGCAGATGATTGGAAGAGGAACAAGGGTTCTCAATCCCAATGACAGAAGAAGCTGGTGCCACGAGAAAGATAAATTCTTAATCCTAGATTGTTGGGACAACTTTGAATATTTCAAACTCAACCCAAAAGGAAAAGAAATTAAATCTCCAACGGCTTTACCAATTCGGCTTTTTAAAATGCGCTTGGAAAAGTTGAAAGTTGCGAAGGAACGAAACAATGAAATTGCGGAATCTGAAAAACTGGAGTTGGAGAAACTCATAAACGCATTACCAAAACACAACGTAGTTGTTCAAGAAAATGCAACAGATTTGGAAAAGGTCTATGAACCTAAATTTTGGGAGAATCTGACAGATGACAAAATTGATTTTCTTGACCAAACCATAGCACCAATATTAAGAGCTCTATCTTCGGTTGATTTCAAAGCAATGCGATTTGAGAAAGACATTGTAGAATTTTCAGTAGCTCAATTAAACAACGAAAGCCAAGATATTGAAAATCTTAAAGAAATTATTGTTGAACAAATTACTGAATTGCCTTTAAATATTGGTGTTGTTGCCAAAGAGAAAGAGATAATAAACAAAGTTCTCAAAAACAGTTTTTGGGTAAATCCAACAGAAACCGACCTCAAAGAAGTTATTGATAAGGTAGCTCCATTAATGAGATACCGCCAACGCTTTGACGGAGGTGATGAGCAAGAAAGTCTGAATCTCAAAGATGTTACTTATAAAAAGGAAATGATTGAGTTTGGACCCGAAAATGAATTAGTAAGTGTAAGCCGATACAAAGAAATGGTTGAAGAAATGGTTCAGCAATTGGCTGACCAAAACCCAATTCTGAAAAAGATAAAGTCAGGTGAAGAAATATCAGAAGAAGAATTGAAAGAATTGGCTGAATTGATGAACGAAAGAGACCCTTTTGTAACAGAAAAATTGTTGCAAAGAGTTTATGTGAAATAGCTACGATTTAATCTGACAGTTGGGATTAACTTTAAAGTAACGACAAATTAAATGTTAACCCCAAAAAGTCAGATTATGAATCAAGAATCTAAATTAATCAAAACCAAGTTAGGATTGTTGCAATTGGCCCAACAACTGGGTAATGTATCTCAGGCATGCAAGATCATGGGTTACAGCCGTGATAGTTTTTATCGTTTAAAAGAGCTGTACGATGCGGGAGGTGATATGGCCCTACAGGAGATCAGCCGTCGCAAACCTATTCCCAAAAACCGGGTAGAACCTGCTGTTGAAGCAGCTGTTGTAAAAATTGCTTTTGAACAGCCTGCTTTTGGCCAGGTGCGAGCCAGTAATGAATTACGTAAACAAGGGATATTCATTTCTCCTGCCGGAGTTCGCTGTGTATGGCAGCGTAATGATCTGGAGGTTTTTGCCAAGCGTTTAAAGGCTCTTGAGGCTCGTGTAGCGCAGGAAGGCATTATTCTCTCAGAGGCACAGGTCATCGCACTGGAACGTAAAAAAGAGCAACGGGAAGCTCACGGTGAAATAGAAACTGAACATCCAGGCTATCTGGGCTCACAGGACACTTACTATGTTGGCAATATCAAGGGAGTCGGAAGAATCTACCAGCAGACCTTTATCGATACTTATAGCCGGGTAGCTTTTGCAAAACTGTACACCAGTAAGCATGCGATTACCTCAGCAGACATACTTAACGACAGAGTCTTGCCATTCTTCGACCAACAGCAAATCCCTCTACTTCGAATCCTGACGGATCGGGGAACCGAATACAACGGGAAGCCCGAGCATCACGAATTTGAATTATATCTGAACCTGGAGGACATAGCACATAGCAAAACGCAGGTGCGGCATCCCCAAAGCAATGGCATCTGCGAACGCCTGCACCGTACCATGCAGGAAGAATTTTATGCAGTGGCCTTTAGAAAGAAACTGTACGATAACTTAGAACATCTTCAACAGGATCTGGATCAATGGATGGAATACTATAATACTGAACGGCCTCACAGTGGCAGATATTGTTACGGTAAAACTCCCATGCAAACTTTTAAAGAATCTTTACCTTTAGCAAAACAGAAGTTTCTCAATGAAACTCACACAGCAGCTTAATAATTTAATCCGTTTCCCATGTTAAACGAAAAAGAAAATCCTCGACTGTCAGATTAAATAATAACTATTACAGTTTATGGAAACCAACACGTCAAATTCTTACAGTTCATAAAGCACATTTTGCAAATTGAAATAGTTCACTCATTTGAAGAAACGGTTACACAAGCTTTTGATGAATTTATCAAACAACACAACAATCTTTCAAACAATCAAATTGAGTTTATGACTGTCTTGAAAAAATATCTGATTGACAAAGGCAAGATTGAAAAGAAAGACTTGATAAATCCACCTTTTACACAATTGCATCCGCAGGGTATTTTAGGCGTGTTTTCACCAAAAGAAATTGAAGAAATAATCACAGTTATTCAAAGAATAGCTGCATAAAAAACAGAACGAGTATGTTATCAAACGAATTAAAATCGAAAATCAATAAGCTTTGGGATAAGTTCTGGAGCAGAGGAATCACCAACCCAATTACCGCTATAGAGCAAATTTCTTATTTGCTTTTTATGCGTAGGATTGATGACACAGATTTAGATGCCCAGACAAAAGCGACTTTTGCTGGTGTTGAATATAAGACATTATTTATTCGTCCTAAATTAGACGAAAAAGGAAATCCCGTAATTGACAAAAATAATAATCCTGTTTTTGAAAGTGCAGATGATTGCCGCTGGTCGCAATTTAATAAACTCGATCCCGAAGGAATGCTTGAGAGAGTTTCTAAAATGGCATTCCCATTTATTAAAAATCTGAACGACCCTTTACAACCTTATACAAGGCATATGCAAAATGCCATTTTCATTATTAACAACTCTGCTTTATTAGATGAAGCGGTAAAAGCCATTGATGAAATATTTGAAGATATTAAGAAGCAGCAAAATGAAGGTCAGCAGTTCCAAGATACACAAGGAGACGTTTACGAATATCTAATCAATGAAATTGGTTCATCGGGTAAGAACGGACAGTTTAGAACACCAAGACACTTGATTCAATTTATATGTGAACTAATTGACCCCGATTGGACTGACAAAATTTGCGACCCTGCTTGCGGAACTGGTGGCTTTTTGGTAGGTGCATATCAACACATTCTCACAAAATATACAAGCCCCGAAGAAATTACAGAAGATGAAAACGGTTTGAAGCGTTTCAAAAAATATGGCGGTGATAAAATCATTAAGCAAGAAGTTTGGGACTATCTAAATGAAAATACATTTTTTGGTTTTGATGTTGACCAAACAATGGTTCGAATTGGTTTAATGAACCTAATGCTCCACGGGATTAAAATTCCCCAGATTGAAAACACTGACACACTTTCTAAAAAATACGATCAAACCTATAAGGATGGAGAGTATTCTGTAATAATGGCAAACCCACCATTTACAGGAAGAATTGATAAAGGTGGAATGAGTGATCATCTAAAAATAGATGGCACACAAAGCGAACTCTTATTTTTAGTCCGCATTTCAAAAATGCTTAGAAGTGGTGGCAGAGCAGCGGTCATCATTCCTGAAGGTGTTCTTTTTGGAAGCAGCAAAAACCAAAAGAGAACGAGAGAAATCCTATTAAAGGACAACCAATTAGAAGCGGTTATTTCCTTGCCAGCAGGGGCATTCAAGCCATACACAGGTGTAAAAACGGCTATTTTGCTTTTCACCAAAGCAGAGGAAAACAGTCAAACTTGGCATACAGAGAAAGTATGGTTTTATGAATTGAAAAATGACGGATACAGCCTTGATGACAACAGAAAGAAATTGGCAGAAAATCCTTTACCAATTGCAGTGGACGCATACCAAAACAGAGCAATTGACACACCAATAGAACGAACAAATCATTTCTATGTGCCTATTTCTGAAATACAAGATAATGGATTAGACTTGAGCTATAACCGCTATAAAAAGTTTGAATATGAAGAGCAAACCTATGAACCACCGCAAAAGATATTGGATGCCTTGTTTCAATTAGAATCCGAAATCCAAAAAGATATGCAGGAACTTAAAAACTTGATTGGATAATGGAGAAAGTTTTTCTTAAAACAATCACTAAACAAATCAGGGGTGTTTCTTACAAACCTGAAGATATTAGCAAAGAAAACGCAGATGGTTTTATTCCTTTGTTAAGAGCAGGGAATATTGGCACATCAAACATTTCAAATCTAGATGACTTAGTCTATGTATCTGAAAAGAATGTTTCTAATCAACAGTATTTGCAATCTGGAGATATTCTAATTGCGGCATCAAGTGGCAGCATTGATATAGTTGGCAAATCTGTTTACATCGAAAAGAATCAAGGTTACACATTTGGTGCTTTCTGTAAAGTCATAAGACCAAACAGTGAGTTAGTCAATCCAAAGTATGTCAGTTTTTATTTTAAGACAGATTACTACAGAAAAACGATAAGCAACCTAGCTCAAGGTGCCAATATCAATAATCTTAAGAATGAGCATATAGATAATCTTGAAATCCCTCTTCCCGACCTCGAAACCCAAAACAAGATTGTAGCTATACTAGACAAGGCAAAAGCCATTTTGGATAAAAGGGAAGAAACGATAAAGAAATATGATGAATTGTTGAGAGCTACGTTTTTGGAGATGTTTGGAGATCCAGTTAAGAATGAAAAGGGTTGGGAAAAAGGAATTATAAGAAATGTTGTCGATGAAGTAAAATATGGAACCAGTAAGCCAGCAGAAGAAAATGGTAACTTTCCATACTTGAGAATGAACAATATTACTTATGAAGGTTATATGGATTACAGCAACCTTAAATACATCAATATCGAAGAAAAAGAAAGGGAAAAATATATCGTTCAAAAGGATGATTTACTTTTTAACAGAACCAACTCAAAGGAGTTAGTTGGTAAAACTGGAATTTTTGATAGTGAGAATGAGATGGTAATCGCTGGTTATTTAATTCGAGTAAGATCTAACAAGCTGGCTAACACTCACTATTTATGGGGTTATTTAAACTCAAAACACGGAAAACAAACGCTTTTTTCAATGTGTAAAAATATTGTTGGTATGGCAAACATAAACGCACAAGAATTTCAAAACATTGAAATTTTAAAACCACCTATTGAACTTCAAAATCGTTTCAAATCAATTTACTTAAAAATTGCTCAGACTTTAACTACTTTAAGAAAATCTAAAGAGCATATAGAGAGCTTAGCTGGTGGTTTAAGTCAACAAGCATTTAAAGGCGAATTAGATTTTAATACTGCGGTTGATTTGGAAGTATTGCTTGAAAATGATTTTCAATTCTTCCAGGAGAATAGTAATTCAGGTTCAATAAGATTGTTCCTTGAAAGATTAAATACTGACGAACTAAACGAAAATAGGTTTTACGAACAGCAAACCTATGACAAGGCAAAAAGCTTTGTGTTTGAGCTAATCAAGGAAGGCAAAGTGAAACAAGTATTTGATGAGAAAACAAAAAAAGTAACTCTCACTGTTTAATGAAATTATTGAGTCTAAAAATAGAAAATGAATATGGTTTCAGAAGCTTGCAAAATGGTTTTGAAATTAACTTCCATACTTTGGCAGACACCAAAGCAATGGAACAATTTCGGCCTTTCTGTTTCGCAGGCTTAAACGGAAGCGGCAAGAGCAACGTATTAGAAGCATTAGCCAATATTTTTTATCATCTAGAAGTTTGTGTGGCTCGCTATCTGCCTGAAAGCATCAAAGACCAAAATAACTTTAAACGCAATGAATGCACACCTGATGCCTTTACATTAGAATATCTAATTGGTCAACACAATAGAACGGCTTATGCACTTTACTTTTTTGACAAAGTGACTATAAAAAAGGAGGAAGGCAAAGAGCCAAAAATGTTCATTCAGTCGTTTCCCTTTGATGAAAGCACGGAGAAAAGAGAAGTTTCTCTAGTTCCACCAAAGGCAAGAGATAGTGCAGCAGAAGGCAAAGTTTATTTACCTGCTCATATTATTGGCTATTCCTCAGGAGAAAACGAAATTTTGAGTTTGCCATTCATTAAAAGTCGCTTAATACATTTGGACGAATACCGACAGGCTGCACGAGACAATTACAGCAGTTTTGAAGAATCGGAGAACAGTTTGATATACATTGATAACAATATGAGCCAAGCAGTGCTTTTATGTTGTTTGCTGTTTGAAAATGATGAAACGCTGGCTCCACTCAGAAACATTGACAATACAGGCATTTTGGGTCTGCGAAGTTTCAGGATGAATATTCATCTACACAACCTTGAATTTCCTGACGAAAAGAAAAGCATCCCTATACTTTGGTTGATAGAACAGAATCAACTTGCCAATCTGAAAAACTGTTCTACTTCCTGGCATTTAGACCAAAAGACACAGACACTTTGGTTAGACTTTTTTGTAAATGAAGCAACTAAAGCAGCTTTCAAAGAACATTTCCGTTCGGGTTTAGAATGCTTTCATTTTTTCAGGCTTTTATATGAGCTAAATAATCACTTTGTTGATGAAATTACCAAAGAAGATGTTTATCGTTCTAAAGGTGTTTACACTGATGGAAAGCTTCCGGTTGGCAATCCAAGACAAGATGTTTTTCATTTTTTGGATTTCTACATCACTAAGAAAATTAAAGGAACTGGCGTAGAAAAAGATTTGCTTTTAAGAAGCTTTTCAGACGGTGAGCATCAGTTTATTCATACAATGGGAATTTGTTTGTTGCTAAAAGACAGACGTTCACTTCTTTTATTAGACGAACCCGAGACACATTTCAATCCGAGTTGGAGAGCTAAGTTTATTAAAATTCTAAACGACAGCATCACAGCAGGAAATCCAAAGGATTTACCAAATGGCAACTTCAATGTTCACTTGTTAAAAGACGTTTTACTTACTTCTCACTCTCCTTTTATCATTTCGGATTGTTTACCTGATAATGTGGTTCTTTTTGAGAAAGATAGCAAAGGCGATACAACGGCTAAGAAAGCAAGTGAATTGGGAATTGACACTTATGGAACTTCTGTAAATATATTGACGCATAAAGTATTTAAAAGCAAGAACACCATTGGCGACTTTGCTTTGAAACGATTAAGCGAGTTGAAAGAGGAAAATAAACATAATGAACAAGTATTCATAGAAAAAGTAAATGCTGAGTTCGGCGACTCGATTGAAAAATTATTGGCAATTAAAGAAGTAAGTGAGAATAAATAATTATGCTACAGCCATACGAATTCAAATTTTCAAAATTACATAAGGTAAATTCATTCGTAAATTACATAATGCTTGAAGTGATTTTAAAAGCTAAGAAATTCAAACAGAAAAGCATTTCCCAAAATATGGTGTTGCCCAAATATTGGAATTTGATAGCTGGCACTAATAAAAAGCATTTGCATACGCCATTAAATAAAATTTTTAAGATTTGTAAAACTCTAGATAAAAGTAATATTAGATTACTAAAAAAGGCAGTACACAACAATGGACAAATAGAGAAACTCTGTGATGGCATCTTGCAACCAATACGCTATAAAGAAATTGAAGCAATAAACAAAGAGCTGGCAAAAGAAATTCGAATTTTCTGTGACTCACTTTATGTGGATTGTTTAAAAATTGCTTGTTTCTATAATCAATACGAGCAGATAAATAATTATTACAAAAATTTCATAGGGAGAAAAACCACTTGCAGATGTTGTGGTGTAGGAATGATTTTAAATCAATTTCATAAGCATCGCAGTGCATTAGATCACTATCTACCTAAAAGTGTATATCCTTTTGTTGGCGTTAATTTTAAAAATCTTATTCCAATTTGTGATACGTGTAACGAAAAATATAAGCTAGATAAAGATACACTATTAGAAATAGTAGATAAAGGAAAGAAGAATGAAAATAAGATTCCGAGAGTAGCTTTTTATCCATTTAGCAAATTCAAGTATGATATAGACATTAAGATCAAATTATTGAAACCATACTGCAAAACGCTAACGGATGCAGATATTGATATACAGCTTTCAAACACTGCAAATCAATTCAAAGTTGATAATTGGGAAAGGATATTTGGAGTTAAAGATAATTACAAAGCATTATGTTGTTCTGAGGAAATGACCGTTTACTATGAAGAGTACTTTTCAAATAGTTTAATAAACAGAGGTATATCACTTAAAGAACATTTAGAAGATCTAGGAAGGAATAAATACTATGAGAAAAATTTTTTAAAAATTCCTTTTCTGGAAGCTGTTAATACATAAGATTATGAAAACAGAAATCGATACAAGCCAACGCACAAGTGTAAGGACATTTGCAAGCTGCACAAGTCCAAGCACAGACCAAAGCTTGCAAAAGAGTTTCCACCCTTCCACGTTGAGAAAAATGAATTAAAAACAAATTCCCCAAAAATTAAGAACCCTCAGGCGCTTCGGTTAACATGATAGGTAATTATGCTTGGCAGTAGTTCTAAACTTTGGATTATAATTAAATTGAACATTTCGTATTTTAAAAGATAAAAAACTTTCTATTAAAATCAAATGGATGAACAAGTCAAAAATTTTCTTTATAACCTTTTTGTTTCTAATTTTCTATACTAGAGCTGTATGTCAGATTGAAAAATATGTTATTGATAACACCCAAGAAATCAAAAGCTCTGATATAAATGATACGTCATTTGCGGATTTACAGCAGTTGGGACAAGCCATAGATGACAAGAGAATAGTAATGCTTGGGGAATTTCACCACGGTGATGGAGAAACATTTAAGCTGAAGTCGCGTATTGTCAGGTTTTTACATGAAAGAAAAGGCTTTGATGTTATTGTATTTGAAAGCGATTTTTTTACTTTAAATGAAACTTTTAATCTTTTTAAAAAAGGTGACATTTCCTATGATAGCCTCGTTTTTCTTTCAATTTATCCAGTTTGGACCCAATGCCTACAAACTCATACGCTTTTTCGATATCTTGCTGAAACGTCGCTAGGTTTGCACGGGAATGAAATTATACTAAGCGGAATGGATAATCGACTTTACAGTGCATATAGTTTGAAAAACATTGCCTCAAAAATAGATTCTTTTCTTAGACTAATGCAAGTCTCATTTGTCAATACTCCTGAATACGACTTTTTTAGATCAAAGATAACCTACGCATGGAAAGGAGATGATCCAAACCTGTTAGACAGCCTTATAAAAATACTACCTAAAATTATAGACCAAGTCAATTCAAGAAAATCATTAGCCTTCATTTGTAAAACCGATATTGATTTTTATATTCATGTTTTTAATGGATTACTATACAATTATAAACGCTTACTATATTATCATAGCGATGATTTTAAATTGCATAAAAAGGAATATCCGTTAAATGACTTTCAAATGGCGGAAAATTTAAAATGGTTGGCTAATAATAAATATGCAAATAAAAAAATTATCGTTTGGGCGCATAACGGGCATATAGAGCCACAATTAGAAGACTCATCCTATATGGACCACAAAAGTATGGGCTATTATTTATCTAAAGATACCCTTCTCTTCAAGCAAACGTATACATTAGGAGTTACCTGTTTCGAAGGGTCAGCCAAACTCTTTGGTAGAAAGTTAGAGAAATCAACCAAAATCAAGAAAAATAGTATTGAATCATGGATGCATACTAAAAACTTTGACTTCGGATTTGTAAATTTAAAAAACCTTGAATTTCCTCAAATCAAGCCATTTTATATGAGAACTTATATCCATTCTGATTATGAACAAGACTGGACAAAGATATATGACGGTGTTCTATATATAAAAAGAGCTAAGCCTTGCATTTCAAAAAGTATAATTACAAAATAGTGATCAGTAATGGATCTAACACTAGTAACTAATATAATCCCATTTTTTGTATGAAAATCAAAAAGTCTCTATAAGCATTAAATTCAACGACTAAGGCACTTAATAAATAAAACGCATATCAAGGGCCAGTTTTGAGCGTAATCGAAAAATCGTATTTACCGCAATTTGATTGGGAGGACTTGCGACTCTGCACAACTTAAATATATCTATAATAATGAACTTAAGCATATATCAAAGATCATAATTGTGTCAAGTTAAACTAAAAATATAATATTTAAATTTTGAATAGGAAAGACCAACTTCTTCCTAGTTAGCAAAAATCTGTTAGCGCTTTCATTCTCTCCTTTTTTAATTCAATATTAAAGCCGGATAAATAATTTTGAGTGACCTTTATATCCGAATGACCTAAACTGTGCGATATAAACTCAACGCTTGCTCCACTTCTTAACAAAATAGTAGAAAAAGAATGTCTGGCTACATATGTTGTCAATGGAGTACTAATGCCTAATTTATTGCCGATTTTTTTCATCCACTCATTTGTAACTCTTGTAAATTGTTTAATTTTTGCGTTGGCAGCAAAAGGATCGTCCTCCTCCGAGATAATATTGAAAATGTACGAAGTGGATTTGTCAGACCATTTGTGAATGATACTATTGATCATTTCATTGCGTACTATTTCAATTGGTACAGCATTTTGGCGATTGGTAAGCAAAGTTTTCTGCCGGTAAAATAAAATAGAGTCGGTGTACATTTCATCCCATTTTAAACGTGCAATATCAGCCATGTTAATACCATTAGCTAAATAAGTCAGTTTCCAGAAATCTATTGAACGACGCTCGTAGTAATTATTTTCACTTGGCTTATACTCGAATATTTTTTTCAACTCTTGAATATTCAAACTTCTTTTTGCTTTTCTACCGGCTGGTATAAGATATTTATTTCTACCAAATGGATAGTCCGAAACGTTGAAATATTTATGTGCGATAGCTTTATTTATAATAATACGAAGTACTCTGGCATATATACCGACAGTCGTTAAACTATTCCCTTTCGTCAGCATCCAATTTTCAAAAGACCTTAGAAAACTCACGTTTACTGACGACAGCAGTGCCTTAGGCTGAAATTTATAAAAGGCGATCATTGCGGTTTTATAAGCATTCGCACTTCCTGCCCGACCTTGTCCTGCAACGTCTTGTATTAACTTCTCAAAACTTGATTTGAGTGATTCATATTGGATGGGTTTTTCAAAAAAAATATCCTGAAATGCAGAAAAATTAAATGGAGATAACTTGTTGGCTAATTCGGAAGCCCTATTTTCTATTTCTGCTATATCATTTCTTATTTTGCGTAGACGACCTTTGGAATTTTCAGAATTAATTTTGTCCCACTGCTGTAAGTTAATGGAATGCCCAGTTCCAAAGTATCTCCGTTGGCCTTTAAATGTAATTCTTAGTTTTAGTGGATATTTTTTATCATTGGTAGCCCTCCTAAGGTCAGGAATCACTATACAAGTAATCGTTGATTTTTTCATAGTTCTAAATTTGATACATAATTTGATACATAAATAGGGATATCTAAGAAAAAAGATAATGTATCAAATATAAAAACTAATGCTGCGCAACCCAACAGCGTAAAGGCTTTCAGCGAGTAACTACAACTTAGTAACCCTAACAACAAACAACCTTTTTGAAACTCATAATCAGGTGGTCCCTGGTTCGAGCCCAGGTGGGACCACAACACAAGGCTCTATATGATTGATTTTTAATTGATTATATGGAGCTTTTTTTATTGGGGTAAACATAGGGACGCCAATTGCTTGCATCTTTTTCAACATAAATATTCGAGGGCATTAAAGCCGAGGGCTTCAACACCAATCAAAAGCTAACCCTCTCTCTGACATCGCCATTTTAATTTTACTCAAACAAAAGGATAATTAATTGAGCGCTCCACGCTCTGCCGAGTTTAAACTGCGCATTCGATTGCACGGCAAAAAACAAAAATTATATTAAAAGCTTTTCTACCTTAGGTGGTCCTAACGAATTGATATTATCAAACAATTAACCAAGCCTTATTATATAGTTATCATTTATTTTGCCTGAGAATATCCCATATCTTGTACAGCAGATCGCTTATACACGCGACGAACAGGCGTATAAAACCCTGTTTCTACACTTCCATCCCGGGCTATTCAGATTCTGCCTCAACTTTGTAAAAAATTTTGAAGTAGCAGAAGAGATTGTGTCGGATACTTTTCTAAAAATATGGATCATGGAATCCCGCTTAGGCTACGTTGATGACATCCAGGCCTATCTTTTCAAAACCGCCAGGAACGCGTCAATAACTTGGTTATCAAAGCAAAAAACCAAGGTTGTTGACATCGATGACCTGGACCAAAAAACAGGAATTACACCGGAAACGCTTTATATAAACACCGAAACAGGCTGGGAAATTGAAAAAGCTATTTCATCGCTTCCGCAACAATGCCAACTCGTTTTCCGGCTGGCCAAACAAGAGGGCTTTTCATATAAACAAATTACAGCAGTACTTGATATTTCTCAAAATACCATTGAAGCACATATGAGGACAGCCTTAAAACGCATCAGGGTGCAGCTACAGGAATATCTTACGGGGAAAAAATAATTGGTCTTGCTCTAACGGTAAATTCTTTTTTTCAAGTCTATATAAATATATGGGCAACGATTTTGAAAAAAGAATATACGACCTGATTGCTTTAAAAATCTCTCGTCGGGCATCTGCCGAAGATTTAAAGGAGTTGGAATTTCTTTTGGCCCAATATCCAGCGTACCGGTTTTTAAATGATGAACTAAGCAAGCCTTCTTATAATACCGAGAAAGCGCAGGCTCACGCGCAAGAGGCTTATTTGGCACACTATTATAGTAAAATTTACCTTGCTTCCAATCAGGAAAAAGAGCTGCATAAAGAAGTGCCAGTCACCAGCCCTTCTTTACAAATATCTCGCTTCCCTTTCAAATACTTGTTGGGCGCGGCGATGCTGACCTTCATTGTCGCCATTGCCGTTGTTGTTTATAATAAACAGCGCCCCGAAGCAATGGGGAAAAACTTCAATGAAATGATCACCCAAAAAGGGTCAAAATCTAAACTGATTCTCCCAGACGGAACCACAGTTATATTAAATGCGGACAGCAAAATATCTTATAGCAAAAATTTTAATAAACCCTCGAGAAACGTTCGGCTGACCGGTGAGGCCTATTTTGATGTTGCACATAATGCCGGCAGGCCCTTTATTGTGCACACTTCTAAAGCGGATATCAAAGTTTTAGGTACGCGGTTTAACGTGCGCGATTACCCTGGAGAAGAAAGACTTGAAACATCGTTGATAAAAGGCAAAGTAGAGGTTTCGGTAGAAGGCAGTAAAACGTTTACCCTAAAGCCCTCCGACAAGCTGATCATCGACAAATCATTAATGGAGAGCGCCGAGACAAAAGACAAAGCTTTTCAACTCGCGCCTGTTACGCAGATAGATTCCCTTGTCGCCGAGACCTCCTGGATCTCAAACAAAATGGTTTATTCGAACAAGGCCTTCTCCGAAATTATCAAAGACCTGGAACGGCAGTTCGACGTGACCATCCGGATGAACAACCCGGCCGTCGAGAAATATAGATATACCGGAAGTTTCGAAGAAAATAATATCGAAGATATTCTTCAAATATTGCAGATTATAAAGCCATTTCAATACAAAGCTGAAGGAAAAACGATTACTATTTATTAAAACCAAAAAAACTTGCCCATGATGAAACAGTAATGAATAAAAAATGAAAATGGAGAATGCGGCAAACATTCTCCAAAAGAAAGTTTTCACACTAATTGTCAAATGTTAAAAACTTAAAAACAAAGTTATGGAAAAATCAACTCGCTCCTTTCCGCGGGGAGGGTTATGCCTTATCAGAAAGGCGCTCTTAATTATGAAATTATCTCTCTTCTTTTTACTGATTGCTTTGCAGGTTTCCGCAGTCAACCACGCGCAGGAAACGATCAATATGAAAGCCGAAAGCATTCGGCTGGAGGATGTTTTTAAAACAATTGAAAAGCAAACCAGTTATCGCTTCTATTACAGCGAAGATGATTTTAGCATCTACGCACCGATTTTTATCAATGCAGAAAAAGCAGGTGTCCGCGACGTGTTAAAAAAAGCGCTACGGGACACGGACATCAAATGGAAGATCATTAACAAGACAAAGGTCGTTCTTTATAAAAGTCGCGAAGAGCTGCTCGAGCACATTATGATGACCGTTAACGGCACGGTTGTGGGTGAATCGGGGCAACCCATTCAGGGCGCGTCGGTGGTCGTTAAGGGAAGCACCACGGGGACAACCACTGACGCAAAGGGCGCCTTTTCGCTGGAAGTCGCTGACGGCGCAGTGTTATTAGTTTCTGCAATCGGTTTTATAGAGCAGGAAGTAATGGTAGATTCGGAGACGATCAACATTATATTAAAAACCACGGAAACCAAAATGGATGAAGTGGTGGTCGTTGCCTATGGAACACAAAAACGTGTTAACCTGTCTGGGTCGGTAAACACACTCAATACCAGCCAGGTGGTAAATCGTCCGGTAACATCGCTGACCAATTCTCTACAGGGTTTGATTCCCGGAATGGTCGTCTTGTCCCGCCCCGGTGATGTGGGTAGCGATATCGGTTCTATTAACGTAAGAGGTAGGGGTAATCTTGGATCTTCGGGGCCCTTATACATTGTGGACGGGGTGCCGGTAACCGCTGGTGATTTTGCCCGAATTAACCCAGCAGATGTTGAAAGCATGTCTGTTCTAAAAGACGCAGCAGCCGCTTCTCTCTACGGGTCAAGGGCCGCTTATGGCGTCATCCTCGTGACAACTAAAAGAGGAAAGGGAGGAAAAGCCGTAGTTAATTATAACGGCTATTACGGATCGCAAAAAGCAACAGTGCTGCCTCACTGGCTGGGTTCTTACGATTACGCTATTCTCAGCAATGAAGCGGCGGTAAATGCCGGCGGAACAGCGCCCTTTTCTACGGCACAATTGGAGAAAATACAAAACCAGTCAAGCCCGGATAGTTTTCCAAATACCGATTGGTATGAGCTTGCACTTAGATCTTCAGCGCCCATTACCGAACACCAGGTTAGTGTAATGGGCGGCGGCACCACGCGTTACTATTTTAGCGGCGCTTTTTTTAAACAGGGATCGCTCATTCCTGATAAGGACCTGAACAGGTTTTCATTCCGCTCGAACGTAGAATCTCAGGTATCTGATAAATTCAAAATAGGTTCTAATCTATCGTATATACGAGATCATATAAACAGCGAAAGTGGCGCATTAAGCTTTGTAAGCCTGAACCGGGTGACGCCGCTTTTGGTAAATAAACAATCAAATGGCGAATGGGGCAGCATCAATGGAGGCGTTATTGACGCGACGCTTGCGGCTGATAACCCTGTAAGAAGATTGCAGGAAGGCGGCCGCAACTCATCGGTAGGGAACAGGTTTATTGGCAACCTGAACGGAACATTTTCTCCCGTAAAGGGACTTGACTTTAACGGCTTATTTTCCTACAACAACTACAACTACATCAGTTCTGCTTTCATCAACCGGATGGACCCCATTATCAATTTTAATACCGGCGCGCCTCTCAATTCTACCGCAGTTACAGTGAATCAGCTGACAGAAAACTGGCAAAACACTGCCAATATATTAGGTCAGTTAACGGGTAGTTATGAAACGAAAATTAATCGGCATGTAGGGCGTTTATTGGTGGGTAGTTCTTATGAAAATAATAACGCACGCACGATACAAGTCATCAGAAAAAACTTTGTGACCAATGAGCTCGATGCTATTGACGCTGGTTCAACTGACCCTGTCAATACGGCAGCCACCGGCGGTATTCAGCAGTACGCGCTCTTCTCTTTGTTTACAAGACTCAATTATTCTTATGATGAAAAATATTTTCTGGAAGCCAATTTTAGGGCAGACGAAGCTTCAAGGTTTGCACCAGGCCATCGCTGGGGGTATTACCCTTCCTTTTCAGGCGCATGGCGTCTTTCAGAAGAAGATTTTCTTAAAAACAGCTCCTGGATATCTGAATTAAAATTAAGAGGATCATGGGGTAAGCTGGGTAATATCAACAATGTAGGCAACTATGATTTCTATGATGGCTTAACATCGGGCACCGTAGGCATTCTGGATCAAAAGCAGCAGGATGGTGTGTCTCCGGGCAAATTGTTTAATCCCGCCCTATCGTGGGAAAAAGTTACAATGACGAATATCGGCGTTGAAGCCGGCTTTATACAAAACAAGCTGACTTTGCAGGCGGACGTATTCAACAAAATAACCGAAGGAATTTTGTTACAAGACGAGTCGGTTCCTGCCGAGGCAGGCCTGTCCAACACGCAGTACCCGTCGAGAAATGTAGGGAAAGTGCAGAACCGCGGTATTGAACTCTCGGTAAATTATAGCGATCAGGTAGGGGAGTTTAAGTATTCAATCGGTGGAAACCTGGCTAAGGTTAAAAACAAAATCATCAGCCTCAGCAATAGCGGCACGGATATGATTACCGGCACTTACTATATTAACCGGGTGGGAGAAGCCGTAGGCTCTTTTTACATGTACGAAGCGGATGGCCTGTTTGTAAGCGACGAGGAAGTGGCGCAACATGCCACCCAGTTCTCAGGCACAAAAGCTGGTGACATTAAATATGTAGATCAGAACGGAGACAATGTGATTAATGGAGATGATCGAATCGTCGCAGGCAATGATGTTCCGTATTTTAATTATGGGTTAAACGCAGCATTGAGTTACAAAGGGTTTGACATGTCGGTTATCGGACAAGGAGTTTCAGGCGTGAAAGTATATCTGGCCAACGAAGCTTCGCAGGCTTTTTTCAACGGCGCAGGTGTAAAGGAATATGTATTAGGCCGCTGGACGGCTGATAACCCGAACCCCAATGCCTCATATCCCCGCGTTTTAAGATCGGCAGCCAACTCACAGAACCTGCAACTTTCCAGCTTCTGGCTTTTCAACGCGGATTACTTCCGTATTAAATCTTTGTCTTTGGGATACACGATTCCAGAGGCCGTACTTGCAAAAGCACATATCAAAGGATTACGCATTTATCTTTCCAGCAATAATCCGTTCACAATAAGAGGCGATAAAAAAATGAGAGATTTTGATCCGGAATCAGCGTCTACCAGGGCGGCCTATCCGCAATTGAAATCTTATTCATTCGGTATCAACTTAACTCTTTAAAAAATTCTTTTATGAAACGTTTTATTCTATATAGTTTCCTTTTTATTTTTCTTTTAAGTTGCTCCCGACAACTGGAGCTAACTCCGCAGGACCAGATTTCAACAGACGGCTTTTGGAAATCTTCCAAGGACGCCCTGTTGGCTCTTAACGCCTGTTACAGCTCGCTTCAATATGGCTACAACTACGCTTACGACGACGGTTCCTCTGACAATGCATACGCTCAATACCCTTGGGAGAGCAACGCCACCTTTATAAGCGCCGGGAATATTGATCCTTCGCGCGACGCCGGTTACAACAGCCGGTATCAGTCGATTAGAACGCTTAATTATTTTCTCGATAACGTAGACAAGGCCCCTCTGGATGATGCAACGAAAAGCAGATATATTGCCGAAGCACGGGCGATAAGAGCTTTTGTTTATTATCAGCTTGCTGCCACTTTTGGCCCCGTTCCTTTATTAAAAAACAGCTATTCGGATCCGCTGGAAGCCGCCGTTGATCCCAATTCGCAGGAGGAGGTCATCAATTTCTCCATCGCGGAACTTCAGGATGTAGCGGATATTTTACCAACCACCTACGCTGGCGGATCGGGAACGGAAACAGGAAGAGTAACCCGTGGCGCCGCCTGGGCCATGCTCACCAGAATACAATTACATTTTCAGAAATGGGGCGATGCTGTAACAAGTGCCCAGAAAGTGATGGGTCTTGGATATGAACTTTTCCGGGTAGGCACGGTGTCCGCCGCGGATATGGCCGATGATTTTTCTACGCTGGTGGACTTTGCCAATGGCGACGATAAGGCACGGTTTTACAAAGGGCTGGCCAGCTATGAACAACAGTTTTGGGCAGCGAATGAGGTCAGCAGCAAAGAAATTATTTTAGCGTCTCAGGCCATAACCAACTCTTCTTATGAATGGGGAAATGGATTAAACACATTGCTCCCTCCTTCGGTCTTGGGTGGCTGGAGCTCTATAACACCTACCCAAAGCCTCGTAAATTCCTATTGGAACCGCAATGGTACACCGTTTACACCGGTTACACCTGCAGTAAGAGCATCCAATTTTAACGATGGTAGCCCCAATGCCGCTTTCTTTTCAGAATTTAAAAACAGGGATACTCGTTTGTACGCCAGCGTACTCTTTCCTTCGGTAACCTGGAAACGCTACTCAGACGGATTTACTTTTTCGTGGAAATCGGGCGTGAACAACAACAATAGCAAGACTGGCTACAATTTCCGAAAACTGGTTGACCCCGCTTATATTGCTACCGATTGGGACGGAGCCCAGGACTTTCCCATCATCCGTTATGCCGAAATACTGCTTGCTTACGCGGAGGCGAAAAATGAAGTAAGCGGGCCAGATGCAAGTGTTTACAGCGCATTAAACGACATACGAGACCGGGCCGGCATGCCTCCTATAAATCAGTCCATCTACAATACCAAAGAAACATTAAGAACATTGATCCGAAACGAACGGAGAATTGAACTTGCCGGAGAAGGACAGCGATTTTTTGACATCCGTCGTTGGGGAGTCGCAGGCGCCGTTATGACGACGATCTTCGACCTTAACAACTCGAGGGTGCAGGAACGTACCTGGGACAACAAATACCTCCTGATGCCTTACCCGCAATCTGCTGTCGACAGAAACCCGAAATTAGCCACAGCTCAGGCATCAAAAGGATACTGATAAATATGGCTTTTCATTTAAAAAGGCTACGCCGTATTAGCGTAGCCTTTTCTTTGTAGCTTTGAATCTGCTTTTTGACGATTTTTTATCCCTAATAAAATCAAAACGAACGCCAATTATAAACACCCCTCACCCTTTCACCAGCTTTTCCTCTTTATACAAAGGCAACACATCGGCAACGTCTTCGGTAAGGCAAAAGGCGATATCGTCGATATAGCCAAACCGGTTTACCAACCGGTGATAATGGGTAAGGTTTTCGGCAAACTTCAACAGGTCGTGCTGGTGTTGGCTATAAAGCTGCTCGACCATAAATGAACTGTCGCAATGAATTGTAAAATGGCTTTTGACCTTGCTGATCACGGCGCCCGCAAACAATGCGTCTTCAATATTAAACCGGTCTTTCCATCCGGCGCAGGCCAGGATCACGTTTTTATTTTGCTTAATCAAATAATTACAAACACAGGAAAGGTTGGGAAAAGATCCCGTCACCACGTCGTCGGCCCCGTTCACCAGCGCCATGTGCAGCAAACGCGTTCCATTCGTGGTGGTCAACACCAGAATCTTATCTTCAATAAAGTCTTTCGTGTATTCCAGCGGCGAATTGCCATGATGCAAGCCTTCCGCCAGCTTGCCGTCGCGCTCCCCGGCCGCGATGCCGCCCACGGCCGCACTGATTTCTACGGCCTTGGGCACCGTATCTACGGGAATAATATATTTTGCGCCGTTGTGTAATGCCGCAGCAATAGTCGATGTAGCCCGGAAAACGTCGATCACCACGACCACACTGTCTTTCACATCATATAAGTGTAACAGCGCCGGCGAAAGCGACGTATATAAAGTGGGGTTTTGAGCCATTCAGAAAATAATTTAAAGCGGATTAAACAAAAGGCATTTTTACAACTTTAGCGGCCAGTTGTTTGTCGCGGACTTTTATGAAAATATCAGACCCAATTCCCGCAAATTCTTTTTTTACATAGCCCAGCCCAATCGGCTTTCCCAGTGTCGGCGACTGGGTTCCGGAAGTAACGACGCCAATTGTACTGCCATCCTTATCTACAATATCATAACCCTGGCGCGGAATTCCTTTTTCTTCGAGCTCAAAGCCCACCAGCCGGCGGAGTACACCACTGGCTTTTTGTTGTTCCAACACTTCTTTGCCGGTAAAGGTTTTAGTGAATTTGGTTACCCAGCCCAGTCCGGCTTCGAGTGGCGTTGTATTATCGCTCAGGTCGTTGCCATACAGGCAATATCCCATTTCGAGCCTCAGTGTGTCGCGGGCAGCAAGGCCTACTGGAATCAATCCCTTCGGGCGCCCGGCTTCAAAAATGGCATTCCAGATCTTATCCGCCGCACCCTCTTTATCTTCAAAATAAATTTCTATGCCGCCCGCGCCAGTGTATCCGGTTGCGCTGATCAGCACATTATCTACGCCCGCAAATGTACCTTTTGCAAACGTGTAATATTTAAGGTTGATGATGTCGATATCCGTCAGCGGTTGCAATATCTCTGTGGCCTTGGGCCCCTGAACGGCCAGCAGCGCGGTTTGGTCAGAAATATTATGCATCTCTACTTCTTCGGTCTGATGCTGATAAATCCAATTCCAGTCTTTCTCAATGTTGGCGGCATTTACAACCAGCATGTATACTTTATTCTCTTCAATGCAATACACCAGCAAATCGTCGATAATACCTCCCTGCTCATTGGTAAGGGCGCTGTATTGCGCTTGTCCGTTTTTAAGCTTAGAGGCGTCGTTGGTTGTAACCTGCTGTATCAGCGGCAGCGCATTGGCTCCCTTTAAAATAAATTCGCCCATGTGGCTTACGTCAAACACGCCCGCCACTTTTCTTACGGCGTGGTGCTCTTCATTGATACTTGTGTAACTGATAGGCATATGGTAGCCGGCGAATTCAGCCATTTTGGCCCCGAGGGCGATGTGTTTTTCTGTAAAAGGAGTTTGCTTCATATATACACTTTTTTGCGCGCCAAAGGTAATGGCAAATTCTATTTGATATTTGCGTTTTATCATTTACCTTTTACTGATGAAGGTATTTATTTTACTGATGTACTTTTTCACCCATTTTACGATGGCCCTAAACGCTCAATTAAAACACAATTCCTGGCTGGAAACGCTATTAAAAACAGATGCCACACCGCAGCTGCTTCAGGTTTTAGACAATCCCGAAACGTTTCAATATCAACTGATTTATACTAAAATTGACCGCGACCGCCATAACCGGCCGATTTTCACCAACTATTATCTCAATGTAGATCGGGGGCGCTATTTCTACCCCGCCTCGATGGTGAAGCTGCCGACCGCGCTTGTGGCATTGGAAAAGATAAATTCGCTGCGCGATAAAAACATTGATAAGTATAGCCCTATGCTAACTGACAGCAGTTTCAAAGGGCAAACGGCCGTGCTTTCCGATAAGACTGCAAAAAGCGGACTGCCTTCGATTGACCATTATATAAAAAAGATTTTCCTCGTCAGCGATAACGACGCCTACAATCGTTTATATGAATTTTGCGGACAGCAGTATCTCAATGAAACGCTTTGGAATAAAGGTTATAATGAGCTGCGCATCACCCGCCGCTTTGTGAAAATGAATGCCAAAGAAAATAAGCACACCAACCCAATCCGGTTCTTACACGAAGGCAATTTACAGTATCGGCAACCGCCTGCCATAAGCCAGGCCCGCTTTGATTTCAGTAAAAAAATCCTTCTGGGCCGCGCGCACCTCGACAGCGACGACAAATTTGTGAATGCACCTTACGATTTTACCACCCATAACAGGGCGCCGCTGGAGGATTTGCAATTGATGATGCAATCCGTGCTATTCCCGCAATCGGTCGACAAAAAGAAGCGGTTTCACCTTACCGACGATGATTATAAAAAACTCTATCAATATATGTCGGAAAAGCCATCTGAAAGCCAATACCCGCATTATGATACAACAGAATTCTTTGACAGCTATACCAAATTTTTCTTTTTTAAGGATGGCCAACAAAAAATACCCGATCATATCAGATGCTTTAATAAAACCGGCTGGAGCCACGGGTTTTTAACCGATGTCTGCTATATCGTCGACTTCAAGCATCAGGTCGAGTTTATGTTAAGCGGATGTATTTATGTTAATAGCGATGGGGTGCTCAACGACAACAAATATGAATATGTGGAGACGGGATACCCGTTTTTTAAAGAGGTGGGCACAAAAATTTATGAGTACGAACTCAAAAGAAAACGGCGCCGAAAGCCCGATTTAGCGGCCTGGCAGCTTCATTATGATTGATCCATGCACTTAAAAAACAGCCTTGAAAATGAACCTTTTGCTTTGCATATTGTAGTTTGATTAGCATCATTTTTGTTGATCTGGTGCAAAATAAGATCACTTTATAATTTCCATTTTTTTGTTTTGTCATAATTTCGGGCCATGAAATTTGAAAAGATTCATAACAAGGGGCAGGCGAGGCTTTTTAAGAACGACTATCTGGAGATGCTGACAAAAACGCATCCGCTCGTGATTTGGGGTATCTATATTCCGGTGATTTCCTATCTATTGTATTATAGCGCCACCACGCTTAATTTTTCTGTGGCTTATGTATTCCTGATTTTTTTCTGCGGGATGTTTTTCTGGTCTTTTTTTGAATATATCGCACACCGTTATATTTTTCATTGGGTAAGCGACAATCCTACCGCTAAAAAAATTGCCTATGTCATGCATGGCAACCATCACCACTACCCGCGCGACCGGCAGCGCCTTTTTATGCCGCCGGTTCCGAGCATTATTATAGCTTCGGTCCTGTTCAGCTTATTTTTCCTGCTGCTGGGGCGCTATACCTTTATGTTTTTCCCCGGTTTCATGCTGGGCTACCTGATGTATGGAACCATGCACTACGCCATTCACGCATGGAATCCTCCGTTTAAATGGATGAAAGGTTTATGGCGCAACCATCATTTACATCATTACAAAGATGAACACAAAGGCTTTGGCGTAAGCAGCACCATCTGGGATCATGTTTTTGGAACCATGTTCGACCTTAAAAAGGAAAAGGAAGACAAAGAAAAGGTGAAAGAACTGATGTTTGGCAAAAAGTAAATGCCGCTGTCAAAATTTTTCCACCACGCCGAGCCCAAACAAGGCGAAATCATACTTTACCGGATCGTTTGCATCGAGTTCCTTCAGGTGATTGGTTAATTCAACAGCTGCGATCCAGTCGTTATTGGGCCGCTGCAACAGCCCAAAATGTTTGGCGACGCGCGCTACATGTAAATCGAGCGGGCATACCAGCTGCGATGGTTTTATTTGCTTCCATAAACCAAAGTCCACGCCTTTCACGCTGCTTCTCACCATCCACCGCAAAAACATATTCAGGCGTTTGCAAGCGGATTTTTTAAAGGGCGTTGCAATATGCTTTCTTGTCCGCTTAGGGAAGTCTTCAAAAATCTGTTCATCAAAAAAAGCGTTGTAAAAGCCCGTTAACGCGTTTTCAATCGTCGGGTCGGCGGGCTGCAAATGGTTAGAAAAAGCGGTTTCGAGAGAGGGCTGCTTATTGGTCTTATAATGAAATTTTAAAAAATCAAAGAAATGAAAAAGGTCTGTTGCGTTAAACGTCCGGTGTTTGAACGTCAAAAACGGCTGCAGGTCTTTTTCTTCGAAATGCATAATAAAATCATGCGGCGCTCCCTGCATCCACGATAACAAGCGGTTGCAGGAGTTGATGATACTTTTTCGGTTGCCCCACGCTAACACGGCAGCAAAGAATCCGGCAATTTCAATATCCTGCTTTAATACAAAGCGATGCGGAACGCTGATGGGGTCGTCCGCAATAAAATCCGGCCGCTCATATTGGTGCGCCTTTTTGTCCAAAAAAATCTTCAGGCTTTCATTCATCATCGCCCTTAGTTTCGCTTATCTTTCTCATAATTGCTATTCCCAATTGATCTGCCAGCGCATTTTGGCTATATTGGTTAACCACCACGATCACGGCTTTTTGCCGACCTTTCAGAAAAGCGGCAAAAGTGGAAAACCCAAAAGTACCCCCATTGTGCCAGTAAATGACCGGCGCATTTTTATGAGCCCTTAAAAGATGCCAGCCCAACCCTACTTGTACTTTCTCATTGATCAAAAGCGTGGGTTGCAGCAGATGTTCTATGATCGCGTTTTGATCGCCAGTTTCCGGTTGCGCCATCACGCTTAAATAGCGCAGCATTTGTTGGGCATTGGCTCGAAGCCCGCCAGCAGGAAACAAAGCGTCAAAGGTCCAAAAATCAACCTTTCCCAGTTGATAGCCCTGGCTTACCGGATATCGCTTATTGGCGGCGGCATCTTCCATCCGAAATGGCTCATAAATATAATGTCGCAACAACTGATCAAAACTTTTACCGGTCATGCGTTCCGCTAAAACACCGGCCAGGCCGGCGCCCAGGTTAGAGTATTCGTAATGACCGGCTGGCTTTGGTTTCGCGTGCATCAAATAACGAAACAAACTGTCGGTGGTGTAATTTTTATACGGATCGGGGCCAAGCTGAAGGTTGGCCGGAAGCCTTGGTAATCCCGAGCTGTGGTTGAGCAGGTTTTTAAACGTGATTTGATGCAGCAAAGCATTGGTTCGAACGCTATCCGGCAGAAAACGTTCGACCGAAGTGGTGTCTGCAACCCGCTGTTCCCGCAATACCGACTCCACTATAAACGCCGTAAAAGTCTTTGTGATGCTTCCTGCTTCAAAAATGGTGGTTTTTGTAAAGCGTTTTTTTGTTTCAGGGTCGGCATAGCCGAAATCATAGAAATGCGTTGTCCCTTTGTAAACCAACCCTACCGCAAGGCCTGGAATTTTATGGTGACTGATCAAACTGTCGCCCGCAGACTGGATAAATTTTTCGATAGCCTGCCACTCGGTTTGTGCTTTTACAAAAGAACAAGCAAATAGGGCTATTGATAAAAAAACACTTTTCATGATTGGCTTGCCGTGTTAATAATATGCTCAAAGCCGTCGCCTTTTACAAAAGCGTAGGTCTTTTTATTAATATGATAAAACTGCAACGCACCTTTTTCCACCAGCGCCGCCAAATCTGTTCTGGCTGTTTCTTTTGAAACGCCATACACCGAGCGCAGCTCGCGGATGGTAACCATTTTTGAAGCGTCTTCTTTTACCCACTGCAACACAGCTGTCTGGCGTTCATTAAAGCCCGGCAGGCGATTCTCATTTTTTTCAACGCGCTCTTTCGAAAGCCGGGCCACCAGGCTTTTCAGCGATTGATAGGCCATTTGAAGCGATTGGATATAAAAATGAATAAAATAGCCGGGGTTGTTCGCGTCGGACTGCGATTGCGCGAGGACTTTGTGGTACTGCGGTTTGAATTTCGCTATCACATTGGAAACCGAAAGATAAGACATGAGCCAGTAATCTTTTTTTAGCAGATATAGCTGCGCCAGCAAGCGGGCCATGCGCCCATTCCCATCTTTAAAAGGCCGGATGGTGACCACCAGGTAATGAATAAGCGCCGCCTTCACAATCGGGTGGATAAAAAAAGGCTCGGCGTCATTATTATACAGCTCAAAAACCAGCGACATCAAATGCGGAATTTCCCTGGGTGCTTTGGGCTTATAGCCATAAGAAAGATCCAGCGCCGAGTTGTCTATTTTCTGGTTGGTCCGATAGCTTCCAATCGCTTTTAGCCGGATGGTATCTTTTGTAAGCGACTGGTGCAATTGGAGGAGCGACGATTCGGTAAGCGGCGCGCCAGCCTCTGCGCTGCCGGCCTGTAAGGTCTTAAAAATGTTAATGCAGAGCTGCTCGTTGGTATTTTGCGGAATGCGTTTTTTTAGAAGCATTTCCTTTGCCGCTTTTTTGCTTACGGCCGCGCCGGCCAACTGCGCCGAGGCTATAGTTTCGTCGAGCAAAGCCGCCGTTTTATGCCGGTGGGCGTATTTGCCTTCGAGCCAGGCCTCCATGCCACGGCCGCCAGCGAGGGCTATATCGAGTTTATGCAATTGCGATTCTACACTATTGCTGAGCCACCAGCTCATTTCAAGTCCGGGAAAAGAAAGGCTGCGCCCCGAAACCTGCGCCCTTTCCGAGACGGCACGCTGCCAAATGGCGAGCCGGTCGCCCCCGACATCGAGATGCATATCCTTAAATTTATCCCAATGGACATAATTGTTGTTAAGGCTATAAATCAGCTTTTCTAAAGCAGCAGCAGATTTTGGATCATCTAAAAGCTCTTCCATTCATCAACTTTATTGGCAAATAAATATAAAATTAGTTGGTTTTAAAATAAAAAACAGGAAAAGGCAGGTGATTAGCCAATGGCTTGCTTCAAATCATCAATTAAATCGGACACATCTTCTATACCAATGCTCAGCCGCATCAGCGAGTCGGTGAGGCCGTTTTTGAGCCGCTCTTCGCGAGGCACAGAGGCATGCGTCATGGTCGCCGGATGGTTGATCAGCGACTCTACGCCGCCGAGGCTTTCGGCAAGCGCTATAATTTTTGTGCTCTTCAGCACTTTGACCGCAGCTTCCACATCATCATCTTTCAGCTCAAAACTGATCATGCCGCCAAAATCCCGCATTTGCCTTTTGGCCACCGCGTGTCCTGCGGCATTTTCAAAACCCGGCCAGTACACATTTTTCACTTTCGGATGATCGGCCAGGAACCGCGCTACCGCACTTCCGTTTTCGCAGTGGCGCTGCATGCGCACATGAAGGGTTTTAATGCCGCGCAACACCAAAAAACAATCAAAAGGACCTGGCACCGCCCCGCTGCTTTTCTGAATAAAAAATAACTTTTCTTTCAGGTCGTCGCTGTTAGTCATTAAAGCGCCCATGATTACGTCGCTATGGCCGCCCAAATATTTGGTGGCCGAATGCATGACGATATCCGCGCCCAGGTTCAACGGGTTCTGAAGATATGGCGATGCGAAAGTGTTATCAACCACCAAAAGAGCGTTTGCTTTTTTCGCCAGGTTGGCCACCGCTTCGATATCAGTAATGTTTAATAATGGGTTGGTGGGCGTTTCTACCCAAAACATTTTGGTGTTTGCAGAAATCAGGTTTTCAAGGCTGTTGATGTCGGCTGTGTTCGCATAGGTAAATTTCACACCAAAATCGGCCCATATTTTTGAAAATAGCCGATAAGTGCCCCCATACATATCATTCGAAGCAATAACCTCGTCGCCCGGTTTCAATAGTCGCATGACGGCGTCCGTGGCTGCCACGCCACTGCTAAAGGCAAGTCCATGTTGGCCATTTTCTAAAACCGCCAAAGAACTTTCGAGGGCCGTTCGCGTAGGATTACCGGCCCGCGAATAATCATAGCCTTTGTGCTCATTGGGACCTGTTTGCACATAAGTAGACGTTTGAAAAATGGGCGTCATAATAGCGCCGGTCGACGGGTCGGGCGAAACGCCGCCGTGGATAATTTTTGTATTAAGTTTCATCTGTTTCTTTTTTTTGTTTTTAATGGTATTTGCCTGCGGCAGACAGAAAGTTCATTGGATGACCGCTTAGCGTTGGGCCGGAACTGCGTTGCTGCGGTAGGTTCACCAACGTAAAAATAAGGTAAACAATTTCGCCCGTTTTTTCTAAAACAATGGGGCTTTTATTTCCGCAATCGGGAGGGTTCGGTTTTTAAATTCAAAACGGCAACCTGCGCTACGCTTACTAACGGCTTACATATAAACATGTTAGCCGCAGGCCTTTTAGCGCTTTCTTCCACCGCTTATCCCTAAATTTTAAAAAATCGATACTCCCCCGGTAATGCATTTTGCCATTTAAACCGAATTTTTACCTTCTATTGATGTGACATACAGCTTGTCGATGTTTAAACGCTTTTAACATTGAAGCTGATGCCGTTAGTCATTTTTCGCTTGACTTGGCGGCCCGCCGCATGATATCTTTATCGCGGATCGATCGGTTAACCGGCCGTGTGGATGATGGTAAACAAGCCCTTTGCTTTTTACAGCCCGAAATCAACCGCTCACCGGTTTTCCGCGTAGCATCGACCAGTTTGATATTGACCGCAGGCCACTTGTGCATGTATGTTTGTAAAACAAATAACGAAACATAAAACAAACTTCTAAATATTTAAAAATTAATACAATGAAAAGCTTAATTCTTTCTGCCGCACTTATTTTAACCTTATCAGGCACAGCCTTCGCCGGCACAGTTGATCCCACCAATGAAAAGGTAATGAAAACGTTCACCCAGATTTTTAAAGATGCCGGGAACGTTAGCTGGAGCAATGCCGGTAATTATTTCGAGGCTCATTTTATTTTGGATGACATCAGAACACGCGCCACGCTGGATGCAAAAGGAAACCTGGTTCAAACGATCCGGTACTTTAAAGAAGATCAACTGCCCTCCAATGTGTTGTATCACATCAAAAAAACTTATCAGGGAAAAGATGTATTCGGTGTTACTGAAGTGTCGAACCGCAACGGGGTCAATTACAGGGTGGTATTAAAAGATGAAAAAAATTACATCCATATCAATGCCAACAGTTATGGTGAAAGCCAGCTGGTAAAGAAATTTAAAAGAGGCGACAAATAGGCCTCGAACTTTTTCTCATGTAAAACAACGGAGGGGGTAGTCTTATCTCTTCCCTTTTTTTCGCAGCACAACGAAAAGGGTGTTTAAATTTTAATAGGCAGTTTTGCCAGCACGTCGTCCCAGGCCATCATCAGGTTGGCGCCGGTTTCGGTGGGTTCAAATACCATGGTGAAATATTCCATCACAGGATTATAATAGGTTACCGCCGCTTTAACGCGTATGATATCTTTCGTTGCATCTTGTTTTAATCCCCAAAGGTCCAGATCGCTGTTGATAGCAATTGTCCAATAGCCCGCATTGGGAATAGCGTAAAGGCTATAACGACCCACCGGAATTTTCTTTCCGCCGATCGATACCGGCCTGAAAACATTGAGCTCCGTGGCCTCGTTGGCGCCTAAGCGCCAGGTTTGCCCATACTTTAAAATGTCTTCAAACAGCCGCCTGCCCTGCAAATGAGGCCGGCTGTAGATAACGCGCATTACCGGCGGTGGCGCCTGCGGATCAGAAATTTTATGCTGAGGATATTTGGCGGGAAAGTAACTCATATCCATCGGCGAAAGATCCACATCCGCATACAAATTATTGTCTTCGATTATTTGCTGGGCCTGATCAGGAATTTCAGTAGCAACACTGTCCCTGGCCGGCGGCGGCGTTGCATTGTTCTTTTCCTTACAACCTGGCAATAACACCAGCATCAAAGCCACTCCAAATAAAGCCTTATAAAATACGCTCATGAGATCTTTCAGGGGTTTTTTAAAAAGAAATGGGTAAAGTAGCGGCCACCTGGTCCCATCCGGCCACCAGGTTAACGCCTTTATCTGTTTTTTGTAAATTGATGGTCAGCGCCTCCAAAGCCTGGTCTAATGATTCAACAGCCGCTGTAACACGGCACACATCTTTAGCCGGATCATATTTGAACGCGCCCCAGGTATCCGTTTCTTTATTGACAATAAAGGTCCAGCTCTTTTCGTTCACCAGCGCATACAATGTGTAACGGCCGGCTTCAACTTTCTTTCCGCCGACCCTTGCATCGGTAAATAATTCCAACTCGGTCGCCTCGTTGGCACCCAACCGCCACACTTTTCCATAAGGCACAATTTGAGAGCCAAATATGGGCCTGTTGTTTTTATTGGGGCGGCTATAAATTATGCGCATTCTAAGCGGCTCTTTAGTGCCTTTCACTTTTAACGAGGGATAATTTGCCGGAAAATAAATCTGGTCGAGCGGTGACTGATCGACCGGCGCCCACTTTTGAGCGTTTGAAAAACTAACGCTTAAAAACATAAAGCAGGAAATAAATAAAAACGACTTCATCCGTGTATTTTTTTAGGTTTTATGAGTTGACCCGAAATTATCAGGTATAAAATTTTCATTCCCCGGTGTGATAAAAATGAAAATTTTATCATGAACATTTCCTCTGTTTTCTTTTTGTAGGGTATTTTACAAAATTATATCCCCGCTGTTAATTGTTTAAATTTATGCGAAGCGAAAGCCTCAAGTTCCACCCAAAAACGTTTGAAGCAGTTTTGTAAAAAATTATAATGCTCGTCGAAAATTTTTATCGCGGGCCTTGCATCGTGCAAATATCTGGCTCTTTTAACCAATCCTCCAAAACTTTGATAAATGCCTTGCCGGGTCCGGTAGCCGAATAACCAGTTTTCCAGTTTCATATAAAAAAACATATGCCGGAAGCGATGCGGCATCAGGGCCGACTGGGGCTCCAGTTTTTCGTAAGTATTTATTGAAAAATCGAAAAGCGTGTCGTTGGGAAAAATATATTCGTCACTGCTTAAAAAATGATCAAAGGCCACGTCGATAAAAGCGCCGCTATACAAACGGTAGGCGGGGCGAAACACTTCCTTCGCCTCTTTGGTCACGGGGTGGTTGTCGGTAAACTCATCAATGGCCCGATGCAATAAAATCCCTTTATGCACTTCTTCAGGAAAGGAATATTGCTCCTTTCCTTTCACGAAATCGCTGATCATATTACCCAGCAAAATTTCGTTGTGCCCGTAAGAAAGATACGCATGAGCGAGATAATTCATTTTTATTTTTTTACAAACGCCGCAACAGCTGCTACCAGTTCCTCATCAATCGGAAGCGAAGGATTGATATAAGTGGCCCTGTTGCCGGCCATATCTTTGGGAGATTTTTTCAATATATGATTCATTTCGGGGATAATCTTTATCGCCGCTTTAGGGTTACAGGCGTGCAACAAAACAGCTTCATTTTCCTGCACCTGATAGTCGTTGCTGCCCTGTAGAATCAAAATCGGGATGTTTAATTTTTTGATCTCTTCGCAGGGGTTGCTCTTGATCCACGACCTCATGTAAGGCTGAATGCTGGGCCCGAAAAGTGTATATAGCAACGGCGGAACAGAATCTATTGCTTCGCCACGTTTCAGCCTGCCCAACAAACTGTCGGCCGCCGGCGCTAAGGCTGGCGCTTGTTGCCGCAGCTGCAGGCCGATAATTTCGTCGATGGGCTTAGCCGGGCCGGAAATAGAAATATATTTGTCGGCCTTTTCTTTTTGTGCGGCCCGCATTGCGATCAACGACCCTTCGCTATGGCCCGCAAGCACCAATTTTTTTACCCTTTTATCCTGCTTCATAAGAACCGCCCAGGCAGCCAGGTCATTGATATAATCGTCAAAAACAAGTTTCGATTCGTCGGCGCCCGCCGCTTTGCTCGCACCAATCCCCCGCTTATCGATGAGCAGCGTTGCAATATTCTTTTTTGCAAGCGCCTGGGCCAGCATCCAGTAACTGGCAGCGCTGACACCCAGCGGATTGTTTCCTTTCCGGTCGGTGGGGCCCGAGCCGGGCTGCAAAACCACAAGATCGAACTGCGCCGCATTTTCGGGAACGATCAAACTGCCGTAAAGCGTTCCTGTTGGCGTTTCCAGCGTTTTCGGTTCTTCGGTTTGCGCTTGTGCCGTCATTGCCCATAACCCCAGCGCGATATATAGTAGTTTTTTCATGTGTGTCGTTTTTTATACTTCTGTTAGCCCGAAGGCGGACAGGTTTGGCTTTTTCCGCACTTCCTTTTTTTACGCGCTCTTTATTATTCCTTTTCCAGAATACCTTTCAAGTCTGCCGGCGCATAATTAATTGATTTAAGCGTTTTTCCATCTTCTTTTCTAAACACCAGGAATAAGCCGTCGGCTTCCTTGTAATAGCTTTCTGTACCGTCTTTTTCAAGAAAATATTTCATGGTAGCTTCTGCCTCTTCTTTTGTTTTACAAGCTTTGCTCATATTAGAACGTTGCACTTCATCAAAGAGTTCAGAAAATTTATCTTTTAGTCCAAATTCCAACACTGCACCCGCCAGCACGTATTGGATATCACAAAGCGCGTCGGCGACTTCCACTATATTATTGTCGGCAACAGCCTGCTCTAATTCCTTTAATTCTTCTGCAATAAGCGAGATGCGCAATTTGCAACGCGCTTCAGATGGGATCGCCGGAGCGTCCAGCACGGGATGTTGAAAGGTTTTGTGGAAGGCCGCTACGGCGGTCAGACTTTTCGGATCGTTCATTTGTTTGCTCAGTTTTATTTTTAATGTCTGTCTAAATTTTTCTAACTAAATTCCCGGGTCGGCAAAAATTTGCCCTGTTTCGCTCAAAATTACCCTATAAAAAATTCAACCGGACAAATTAAGCAGGCGCTTAAAAATACGTACAATCTCACTCCTTTTTATTTGTTAATTTTTTATGCTTTTTTGGGTTGAGTGGAACTTCTCCGGTATCAAATTTTAATGCCCCTATGCGATAAAAATGAAAATTTTATACTGTAGGTTTCATCCTCGTTTTTCACACGCGATCGCATGGCAACGTTGAGGCAAACCTTTACTTTTGCAATCCGCATTGTCTCGCCCTTTTGCGATCCGAAGGCGGTAAAAATTTTTATTATGAACAAAGGACCTGTTTCTAATTTTATTCAACATCATTACCGCCATTTCAATGCGGCAGCCTTAATGGACGCGGCAAAAGGTTATGAAACCCATTTGCTGGAAGGGGGCAAGATGATGGTGACACTTGCCGGCGCCATGAGCACCGCAGAATTGGGAATTTCGCTGGCGGAAATGATCCGTCAGGATAAAGTGCATATCATCAGCTGCACGGGCGCCAACCTTGAAGAAGATGTGATGAACCTCGTTGCACACTCTCATTATAAAAGGGTTCCTAATTATCGCGATTTGACGCCCCAGGAAGAATGGGATTTGTTGGAGCATCATTATAACCGGGTGACCGATACCTGTATTCCTGAAGAAGAGGCGTTTCGCCGGTTACAGCAACACCTGGTAAAACAATGGAAAGATGCCGAAGCGAAAGGCGAGCGTTATTTCCCGCATGAGTTTTTGTATAAAACCGTTTTAAGCGGAGAGTTGCAGCAATATTATGAAATTGATCCTAAAGACAGCTGGATCGTTGCGGCAGCAGAAAAAAACCTGCCCATTGTTTGTCCGGGCTGGGAAGACAGTACGACAGGAAATATTTTTGCCAGCTATGTAATAAAAGGAGAGTTGCAGGCCTCGACCGTGAAAAGCGGCATCGAATATATGGTGTGGCTTACCGAATGGTACCGCAATAATTCATCAGGCAAAGGGGTTGGATTTTTTCAAATCGGCGGCGGTATCGCGGGGGATTTTCCTATCTGTGTGGTACCGATGATGTACCAGGATCTGGAGTGGCATGATGTTCCTTTCTGGAGTTATTTCTGCCAGATCAGCGACAGCACCACTTCTTATGGTTCTTATAGCGGCGCTGTTCCCAACGAAAAAATAACCTGGGGCAAGTTAGACATTCATACGCCTAAGTTTATCGTGGAAAGCGATGCGACGATTGTCGCCCCGCTAATGTTCGCCTGGATTTTAGGATGGTAATATTTTATAGCACAAACAGGCGCGATAAAATTTTTTAAACCGCGCCTGTTTATGCTTGATTTCTTATTAGCCGCCCTCCTGAATGGAACTCGGCATAGGTAAAGTTCATTCTAAAATCCGAGTCCAGGGCCAGCTCACAAGATCGATGGTGAGACTCGGCTGAGAAGAAAATGACCGTAAAAATTATCGGGTAATATATAAATGCCGAAACGATAATACTTTTCCTTATCAGCCGCGTCTCCTGAAAGGGTCCCTGCGTAGGTTAAAGTCGATGCAGAATACCGAGTCCACGGCCAGCTCACAAGATCAATGGTGAGACTCGGCTAAGAAGAAAACGACCGAAAAAATTATTGAGTAATATAAACACCGAAACTATCATATTTTTTAGGCGAATTTCCCTCTGACTGTCAAAAACAACAAAACATACATACATGAAAATGCTAACCTTCTCCGTGGCGCTGTTGCTATGCCTTTTCGCGGCTCAAGCGCAAACCAAAACAATTGAACTTAGTTCAGAAACCCGGCCCGACCGATCGGTGGACATATCTTACCGAAAAACGGATCCCGGCTATTATACCGTTGTGCTTAACTTTTCTGATTATACCAATACGAGCAAACCATTGGCGATGCACAGCATTTCAGGTGTATCCGGACGTTTGATTTCGCTAAAGCCAACCGATAAAGACAAGAGTATTGGCTATAGCTATCGCTACACTTATATCAGAGGAAAGCTCGAACCCCGCGTTCATAAAGACTTTTGCTATGTACTTCCCTACAACAACGGTGTAAAGTGCACCGTTGTGGAAGCCGGTTTTGCGCCGCAGCGGTATTTCGGTGCGGAAAAGCCGGCTGACTGGAAAAGCTATTTTTTTTATACGACTCAACAACAACCGGTGAACGCCATTCGCAAAGGTGTTGTCGTGGAAACTGCGGATACCTTTGACGACCCTGTAGATGTTGAATTTACGACCCGGAAAAACCGTGTTATAATAGAACACGAAGATGGAACACTCGCGATATACAGAGGTTTCGAGAAGGGGTCTGTCGCGGTGAAAGTGGGCGACGCGGTTTTTCCGGGAACTTTGCTCGGGTCAAATATCAGGTCTTCAAAAAAGCTTTTTGGTATCAGCATTCACATTTATTATCTCGCTTCGATCGATTTTGATGGGCAGAAAAAACAAACGCTTTCCACCCAAACGAGCCTTTACCGGAGTGTCAGCCCTAAATTCACGACGGCCGGTAAGCAATGCGCTGCGCTTGAAAACATGTCGGAGCATACTGCACTGCTAAACGAAGAATTAATCACCAAAGAAATGAGCAAAAAGGAGCTCAAAAAATATAAAGCAACTGCTTCAAAATGATACGATAAAAGGGACGCAAATGCGCCCCTTTTTTATGATGCGTTTCGGTTTTTTTGATCTTTTTCCAAAGTCCGAAAAAATGACCATGCGTAAGTTAACCTTTTATTTTTATTGCGTCAACTTTAAATCGCGTTTCAGCATATCATTTCTGTTTGCCATTTCCCATGCTGTGTAAAAAATCATTTGCGCCCTTTTCTGCAACAAGGGGAAATTGATCTTATCAACCGTATCTGTTGGCTGGTGATAATCGGCCTTTAACATTCCATCATAAAAGAATAAAATCGGAACGCCTTTCCTTGCAAAATTGTAGTGGTCGCTGCGATAATAAATTCTGTTGGGATCGGCAGGGTCATCAAATTTATAATCCAACACCAGTTGGGTGTATTTATCATTCATGCCTTCGTTGATGACAGGCAAATCTGAACTCAACTTATTGTGACCAATGACATAAACGTAATTTTGTGTGTCTGCGCTCATGCGCTCTGTGTCGATCCGGCCAATCATGTCAATATTAAGGTCTGCTGTTGTTTTATCCAGCGGAAATACCGGGTTTTCCGAATAATATTCCGAACCCCAAAGCCCTTTTTCCTCGCCCGATACGGTCATAAAAACAACCGTGCGGCGGGGGCCTTTACCTTCTTTTTTTGCTTTTGCGAATGCTTCTGCCATTTCAATAACAGCAACAGTTCCCGACCCGTCGTCGTCGGCGCCATAGTTGATGCGGCCATCAGGCTCCACACCAATATGATCATAGTGGGCCGTCACAAAAAGGTATTCTTCTTTTTTATCCGAGCCTTCTACCACGCCAATTACATTGCTAACTGTTGCGATTTTTTTCCCCGAACTGTAATTCATAGCCACATCGATGGTTCTAGAAGTGGGTTGGCCCGCGTCCTCGTCCAGTGCTTTTTTTATTTCCGCTACGCTATACCCGCTTTTCGATACCACATTATCGTTGATCAAAAAGGCGGGAAGGGCGTCCTGCTCTTCAACGCTCGCAGCTTTGGGTTTGGGCCGGTAAGCATTATTCAACATTTGCTGAGAAGGAAGCATGTCCACAATGAGGAAAACCGCTGCAGCGCCCTTTTTCTTAGCATTTGCAATTTTATTAGTGGCGAAAGCCGGGGACTGGCGGCGGGGTTTATCGGTCTTGAAACCTTCGGGCGCACCGTTCAACATAATCACGAGTTTACCCTTTACGTCTTCTGAAGCATAGTCATCGCGGTTTTCATCCACAATACCGTATCCCACAAAAACATATTCGGAAAAATGAAGATCCACGCTTTGCGGCATAGATAACCAGGGTGCAAAATCGGTCCAGGGTTTAAAATCCCAGTCGCCCATTTTCAACGATAGCGCCGATGCGCTGTCTTTCTCAAGATCGTAGTATTGGCGGAAACTGCCGTTGTTCCCCGGTTTCAATCCGAACGACTTGAATCGGGTTTCTATGTATTGCGCCGCCTTTTCAAGGCCTGGGGAAGGCGTGTTTCTGCCCTCCATTTCGGCCCCGGCAATGATGTTGAGGTGTTGCTGCAAATCATTCGTGGTGATGGTTTTAGCAAAAGGTTCCGGGTTGGGCATCTTTTGCGCATACATTGCCGAAGTAGCCGCAAAGAGGCTTATAAATAAAATAAAATTTCTTCTCATATAAAATATCTTTTTAAGCTGTAAATGTATATAACAGTAAGGGAAAAGCCGCTACCGCTCATCAAAATTGTATAAGAGGAATTATATGCCGTGCGATCCGGCATACGCCGAATTTTTTAGCAGGGGCTGCCCGGCGCATCAAGAACCCGGCTGCGGGACTAAATAAATCAGCATGAAATTTTATCGACGCGATTGGCGTGACGGCCGCCTTCAAAAGCGGTGTTGATGAAAACCTCAACCATTTCTTCTGCTGTGTCCTCAGCTACGAAGCGGGCGGGAATGCACAACACATTGGCATTATTATGTTTACGTGCGAGTTCGGCAATTTCATCATCCCAGCAAAGCGCCGCCCGAATATGTTGGTGTTTATTAGCTGTAATGGCCACCCCGTTACCACTTCCACAAAGCAAAATGCCGAAAGCGTATGCACCCGATTCGAGCGCCGACGCTAATGGATGCGCAAAATCGGGATAATCGACGGCATCGGCTGTTTTTGGCCCAAAGTCTTTAAAGGATAGGCCTTTTCCTTCGATAAATGAAATAACAAATTCTTTCATTTCAAAACCCGCATGGTCGCTCGCAATGGCGATGGGCTTTTTGAGATCAAATATTGCTTCCATAATGATGGTTTTTAACTCCATTCTTCCGGCTGCGCTTCCTTACTTTTCCTTTCTCCTTTAGCAGCCAGCGCTATGCTGACTTCAAACAACAAATAGAGCGGCGCTGCCACCACGGCCAAACTGAAAGGATCCGTCGTGGGTGTTATAATAGCGGCTGCTATCAAAATTACAACAAAAGCATGACGCCTAAACTTTCGAAGAATGGCGGCGGTTACGATTCCTGCTTTTGCCAATAATAATATTAAAAGGGGTAATTGAAAAAGAAGTCCGACGCCGACCGTAGTATAAGTCAGGTTTTCCAGGTAGTCGGAAAAAGTGGGCATTACGGTGATTTTGTCACTAAGCTTGTAATTAAAATAAAATTGCACCATTAGCGGCATCAGTATAAAATAGCCGAAGGCAACACCGATAAAAAATAATAAGGAAACCCAAAAAATAATGCCGCTCGCCTGCCGCCCTTCTTTTTCAGATAACGCCGGCTTTACAAAACGCCAGATTTCCCAAAAGATATAAGGGAAGGCTAAGACGAAACCGCCGATAAAGGCCACCGTAAAATTGGCTATAAACTGGCCGGTCATTGTCGTTTCGATAAACTGCGTTGTAACTTCTTTGAAACATAGAGATTCTCCCACACCAACAGATTGCCCCAGTTCGCACATCCATTTGGCAGAAACAAAATCGGTTCTGGTGGGCCCAAAAACGATATCATCAACAAAAAAATCTGTAAAAATAAAGACGATTATAGCCGAGACAACAATTGCAATAACTGAACGTATCAGATGCCAGCGCAATACTTCGAGATGGTCGATAAATGACATTTCATCTTCGCTGCCCTGATTTCGCTTCTTAAAAAAATCCATTATAGCCATGTACGTAAAATAAGTACGCAAAGATGCGTTTTAATTGCTGATTTTGGATTGGGAGTTGAGATTTTTTGAGATATCAAAGGGAATGGCTATGCGTCGGTAGTATAAAAACCGCTATTTTAACTTCCTGAGTTTCACCATTTCGATCCGCGTGTGGGTCACACCCAGCACATCAAATTCGTAGTCGCCGATAATAATGCGATCCTTTTGAGCGGGAATCGTTTCGTGGTGATTGATGATATAACCAGAAAGCGTTTCGGTATCGTGGCCTTCAAAATCCAGGGCATATTTTTTTTCGATATAATCGAGCTCGAGCCGGCCCGAGAAAATATATTCCCCCTCCGCGATTTGCTTTTCCACAAATTTTTCGGTGTCGTATTCGTCCCAGATTTCGCCAAAAAGCTCTTCCAGCACATCTTCCATGGTGATGATACCGGCGGTGCCGCCAAATTCATCTACTACCCAGGCAATACTTTTCGCCTCGCTGCTAAACTTGTATATCAAATCAACCGCGTTCATGCTCTGCGGCACAGCAAGGATGCTGATCAAAATGCTACGGATATCATCGGGTTTTTTAAAAAGATCGAGTTGATGCACATACCCCAATATGTTATCGATCGAATCTTCGTACACGATGATGCGCGTTCTTTTCGTATCAATAAATTTTTGAAGTAAATCGCTCATCGAGATTTTTACATCGACGCCGATCACCTCCTTTCGCGGCACCATCGATTGCCTGATCTTGATATTGGGCAGTTCCTGGGCGTTTTCGAGTAGTTGTGTACTTGTATCTGCCTTCAGGTTGTCTTTAATGCCATCTGAAAACACAAACCGAAGTTCATTTTTACTCAGTGGCGATTTGTTTTTGTCGATTCTTACATTAAAAACATAACGTAAAATCCAATTGGATAGCAGGAAAAGGCCGTTGACAAAAGGCGAGAACAGCCAAAAGAAAAAACTGTAGATCAGTGAAAATCCGCTCAAAAGCGAATTACTTTTGGACCTGAATAGCGCGCGTGGTAAAAATTCTGCAAAAATCAACACCACCAGCACGTTAAATAATATTTCGAAAAAGATCTGGACGCCCCGGGATGTGATGCTGGAATTATTTCTCCAAAACGGGCCGGCTACTTCAGCAGTAAGTAAAACAAAGATGGTCAGTGCGATAACATAACCGGTAATAGCTACCCCAATAAAAACCGCGGGCGCGTCAATAAATTTTCCAAGCCGGTGGCCGGTGGCCGTGTCCTGCTTTCTTTTTAATTCGATATTCAATCTGCTGGCGCCGTAGAAAGCCATTTCCATTCCGGCGAAAAACATCATAAATAACAATGATGCCGACCATGCAATGAGAGTTGGATCCATATACTAAAGATACAAAGCGCGATTTGAAATTTGTATATAAAATAAGCGTTAAAGCGAATCTTCCAGGGAGCGCCCCAGATTTTTCTACTTCGGTACTGAGCTTGCGGAAGCTCTTAACAAAAAAAGTTAGCCAGCCACCCGCCTTATTTTTTCAGGAAAGCGGCGATTAGTTTTTCGGCTTCTTCGCAGGCTTCCTGCAAATCGTCATTTACAACAATATGATCGAAGTGGTGGCTAAATGACATTTCATATTCGGCTTTATTGACGCGCGTTTGCAGGCTTTCTTCGGTTTCTGTGCCACGACTGGCCAACCGCCGCGCCAGCTCGCGCACAGATGGCGGTTCAATAAAAATGGAAAGCGCGCTTTGAGGAAATTGTTGTTGAACGTGGATGGCGCCTTTCACATCGATATCCAACAGGGGAAATTTCTTTTCTTTCCACAAACGGTCGAGTTCCGATTTCAAAGTGCCGTAATATTTTCCTTCATACACCATTTCCCATTCAACAAATTCGTTATTTCGGATTTTTTCCTGAAAGTCCTTAAGCTTCAAAAAATAATAATCTTTTCCATCCACCTCGTTGGCCCTGGGCGCGCGCGTGGCCGCAGAAATAGAAAAAGCCAACTGGGGAAACCGCTCTAACAGGTACCTGGTAATGGATGTTTTTCCGGCACCGGACGGAGCCGTTATAATGATGATCTTTTTGTTTTGGGAAGCCATACACAAATTACGGCATTTGTGACGGGAGTAAAAAATTTGAACCGCTCAACATTCGCCCAACAAGGCCTAAATCGATGCGCGCCTTATTTTTTATAGAATTTCTTCGATGCTTTTTCGAATATTATCAGACATTTTTTGAGTAGGCAGATCGTTTTCATCGCCTCCGAACGGATCTTCAATTTCCTCTGCAATCAATTCAAGGCTCGCCAGCACATAAGTGATGAAGACTACTACAGGCACTACCCAATACCCTAATTGAAACACATAACCCCAGGGCAGGGTCAGCAAATAAATTAAGACAAAACGCTTGATGAAAACCCCATACGACGAAGGGATCGGCGTGTTTTTAATGCGTTCGCAGGCGCCGCAGATATCCGTAAAAGATTGCAGTTCTGCATTAAGGAATAAAAGTACTTCACCGCTGATCGACCCGTCGCGGTAGAGTTTTTTTACATGCTCGTAAATAAGACCCGCTACCTGGTTCGGCACATGCTTTTCTGTATCAATCGCAGATATAATTTTTTTGGTTTGTTCATTTTCATCAAACAGCATAACGCGCGTGCGCTCTTTTAAAAGGTGCTGATGCAGCGCTAATGCGTAACCGGGAATAATCTTACGGAAAAACAGCCGCTCTTCGGTCTGGTCTTCCCGCAAAACCACAGAAAGTTTCAGTGCGAGGTTGCGCGAATTATTAACCAGGGCGCCCCATAGTTTGCGGCCTTCCCACCACCGGTCGTAGGCTGTATTGGTGCGAAACACCAGCACCAGCGAAATGGCAAAGCCCAGCAATGAATGCATAATGGGCAGGTTTTTAAGCACGCTCTTATCAGATAGCTTCCAGTAGCCCAGCTCGAGATAAGCGATGACTGCGGCATAGATGGCAATAACGAGTAAGATCCACCAAAGCTTGCGCAACACATCTGCTTTGGTAACTTTTAATAAAACGGTCAGCCAGTCTTTTGTATTATAATAACGCATGGGTGAAGTTGAAAAATGTCTACACGTTTATTTGTCCAAAGCAATCCGCCATTTACGCGCTCAATTTTCAAGATGCTAACTGTCTCTTCTCTTGATATCCGCCCCCAGCGCCTGTAAGCGCGTGTCGATATGTTGATAGCCTCTGTCTATTTGCTCAATGTTTTGAATGGTGCTCTTTCCTTCCGCACTAAGGGCAGCAATAAGCAATGACACGCCCGCACGGATGTCGGGGCTGCTCATGGTGATGCCGCGTAGCTTATGGTTTCTTTCCAGGCCGATCACTACGGCGCGGTGAGGATCGCATAAAATAATTTGCGCGCCCATTTCAATAAGCTTGTCCACAAAAAACAGCCTGCTTTCAAACATTTTTTGATGAATGAGCACGCTGCCTTTAGCCTGGATGGCCGTTACCAAAACGATGCTCAATAAGTCGGGCGTAAAACCCGGCCATGGGTGGTCGTAGATCGTTAAAACGCCGCCATCAAGATATTTTTGAATCGTATAGTTTTCCTGCGAAGGGATAAATATATCATCACCTTTAAATTGCATTTCAATGCCCAGTTGTTTAAACTTTTCGGGGATAACGCCCAGGTCGTTCAGGCCGGCATTTTTAATCGTTATTTCGCCCTGCGTCATCGCAGCCATTCCAATAAAAGATCCTACTTCGATCATATCGGGCAACATGGCATGTGTTGTTCCTCCTAAATAACCGACCCCTTCAATAACCAG
This sequence comes from Niabella insulisoli, assembly GCF_039652435.2. Lineage (GTDB taxonomy): Bacteria > Bacteroidota > Bacteroidia > Chitinophagales > Chitinophagaceae > Niabella > Niabella insulamsoli. The sequence continues at coordinate 4,316,799 of NZ_CP190246.1, forward strand.
CAAATTACTCCCGATGCCGCTTATTTTGGCGCCCATTCGATTCAGCATTTTGCACAATTGCTGCAGGTAGGGTTCGCAGGCGGCGTTATAAATAGTAGTTGTTCCCTGCGCCATCGTGGCCGCCATCACAATATTAGCGGTTCCGGTTACCGATGGCTCATCGAGCAGCATATAGCAGCCTTTCAACGCTTCGGCCGTCAGGTGAAAAAAGCCGTCTTCCTGATTGTAGTCTAACTGAGAGCCTAATTTCTGAAAACCGATAACATGCGTATCCAGCCGGCGGCGGCCTATTTTATCGCCGCCCGGTTTGGGAATAAATGCTTTCTTGAACCGCGCCAACATAGCACCAGCCAGCATTACACTGCCCCGCAACCTGCCGCTTTTCTTTTTAAAATCAGCGCTGTGCAAATAATCGACGTTAACGTCATCAGCCTTGAAAGTGCAGGAACTGCGGCTAATGCGATTGACCTTTACGTTCATTTCTGCGAGTAGCTCGATCAATAGGTTTACATCAAGAATATCGGGAATATTGTTAATCGTAACTTCTTCGGGAGTTAACAGTACCGCGCTGATGATTTGCAGCGCTTCATTTTTTGCTCCTTGCGGAACGATGGTGCCTTGTAATTTCTTACCTCCATTTACTTCAAATACACTCATGAGTGGGATGCCGTTTTGTTCAAACGAAGATAGGGAGCGAAACCGAAAACTTCCCGCGCGGCGATATAAAAAACCTGGCGCTGCGCTTTAATAATATGGACTGATCATCACATAAACCAAAACACCGGTAATGGCCACATAGAGCCAAAGCGGCCAGGTGATTTTTGCAATTTTTCTGTGGCGGTCAAATTCGCCTACCAGCCCGCGGTAAGCAGTGAAAAGAATAAAGGGAAGGATAATGCCCGCCAGGGGAATATGTGTAAATAAAATGATATAATACACGGTTTTGATTCCGCCGGTTCCGCCGAACCTTGTATCGCCGGCGAATAGATGATGGCAGATATAACTGATGAGGAAAAGGATGGATAAAACCATTGCCCACAACATGAGCTTTTTGTGAAGCTGATACTTGCCGCGTTTCACCAAAACGAGGGCTGCAATCAATAAAACAGCAACCGTTGAGTTGATCACCGCGTTGATCAGTGCAAAAATGTGCACGTCAAAGCCCAGGTCCACATCAAGCTCTATGCGGCCCAGCGCCGCAACGACTAAAAATACAATTACCGAAAATGAAAAAATCAGCCAGTTTGCCTTTTTATCATTTTTCTTCCAGGCCGGTGTCAACATTTTTTCCTCTTTTAAATAAAATCATAAATAAGCCGACGGCAACCGCAGCTATCAAAAATACTATAGCTAATAGTTTAACCGGCAGTCCGCTTTTTTTGCTGCGGTCTTTTTCGAGCGTAAGCAAAACAGCATCCCGCGAAATTCTTTTGATATCCGCCGAGTCCAAACCGTGGTAATAGCCCCTGATATTTCTCTTTCCGTCGATCAACACAAAATGGTCGGTATGAATAAAAGAAGTATCAACACCCTTTCCATCAACGAGCGCAAGTTTCAAATCATTAATGGCCAGGTCATAAATTTCCTTTTTTGTTCCGGTCAACAAATCCCATTGTTCGGGGTTGATCTGAAACCGGTCGGACCACTTTTTCAGCTGCGGCACCGAATCCCGCTCGGGGTCTACCGAAAAAGAAAGAAAATGAACATTGTGGTTGGTTTTGTCACCCACGCGCTGCGCGTTTGTAATGGCGGTTTGCACCGCTTTCATATTACTTGTTAGTGCCGGGCAAATGGTAGGACAATGCGTAAAAAAGAAATCGGCAATGATGATTTTTCCTTCGTAGTCGCTTAATTTGACGGAGTCGCCCAATTGGTTCACAAGATTAAAATCCGGAACCTGATGCCAAACGGTGTCGGCTACCTGCTTGCCGTTTTCCAACCTGGTTGTAACGTTGTCGGGGATATAATGCCCCGGCATCGACAAGGCTTCGTCGCTGTAGTGCCTGATGATCAAATAACAAATCAAAGGCAGCAGCAAGGCCATTAAAACAGCATATAGACCTTTTTTGCTCAACTCGTTGAATTAAATTAAAAAATTACCCACGCTTGCCCGCAATCGGAGCGCTCTTAAAAATTTCGGCAAAATTCGTGAAATATGGCGATAGGCAGGCATGATTTCTTTTTTTTCTTTCTATGCCGTATTAAATTCTTAGTTTTAAGCCAATAAAAAACCTTTTATTATGCTCTCCAAATTTTTACTCGCCTTTTCGGCTGCCGCGTTAATTAGTTGTAACAGCTGTAGCCCCGGAGATTCTGCTAACCAAGAGCCGGACCCTGAGCTACCCAACCTCCCACCTGTAGAAACCAAGGAGGCCAATACCAAATATAAGCCGGCGTTTGAAGGCCAAACCCGCGTTGCGGGCATGAAAACGGCGACAGCCCTGGATATAAAAGTAATAAGTGAAGCGCTGGTAAACCCCTGGGGAATTACGGCTTTGCCTGATGGCCGGCTGCTGATCACCGAAAAGGGTGGCACCATGCGCATTGCTACTACGGCCGGTGAATTATCGGCCCCTATCATCGGTCTTCCGGCAGTGAATTCGAACGGGCAGGGCGGCTTATTGGGCCTTACGGTTGACCCCGATTTCAACAGCAACCGAATGGTGTATTGGGTTTTTGCAGAAAATATTAGTGGCGGAACATTGACGGCCGTTGCGAAAGGAAAACTGGCCGCGGACGAAAAAAGCATAGAAAATCCGTTGGTTATTTATCGGGCTACCCCGGCTTTTGCGGGCACGCTTCATTATGGCGGCCGGATCGTTTTTGATGGCGGTGGCAACCTGTTTGTAAGTACGGGCGAGCGCTCCAACCTGGAAACCAGGCCAAAGGCACAAGACCTGGGCACAGGCCTCGGCAAGATCGTTCACATTACTAAAGAAGGAAAAGCTGTGGCAGGAAACCCTTTTGCCGGAACAGCAGGCGCTATGCAGGAAAATTATAGCTACGGCCACCGGAACGTGCAGGGGCTGGCGATCCACCCCGAAACTGGAGATTTGTGGGAGAACGAGTTTGGCCCGCGGGGCGGCGACGAAGTCAACCGTATTCAGGCAGGAAAAAATTATGGCTGGCCCACGATTACTTATGGACTTGAATATAGCGGCGACTCTATCAATAACGGATTGACGCAACAAGACGGCTTAGAGCAGCCGGTGTATTACTGGGATCCTGTAGTATCGCCCAGCGGCATGACATTTTACAGCGGCGATCTTATTCCCGAATGGAAAAATAATCTTTTTATCGGCTGCCTGAGCGGTTCGCATATTGCGCGGTTAAGAATTGAAAATAACAAAGTAGTGGGCGAAGAAAGGTTGCTGGCCGATCAACAACAGCGTTTCAGAGATATTGCCCAGGGTAAGGATGGCGCTTTATACGCCGTATGTGATGGCGCCCATGGCCGGTTATACCGCATCGGCAAAAAATAAAAAACCTTCACAAATCAACATGCTACAAGACGGCGGCCTGTTCCCAAAACAAAAGAGTATTTTCGCCCGAAATTGAGAACTCATCAATCGTCCATCTAAAATACTTGTTACGGGCGGCACGGGCTTTGTCGGCGCTTATATAATCAGCGAGCTGGTACAACAGGGCTTTGCTGTAAAAGCGCTAAAACGCAGCACCGCGAAGCTGCCGCGTTTTATCGATCCTGATATTTTACAAAAGGTGGAATGGGTGGATGGTGATATTCTTGACATCATGTCGCTCGAAGGCGCGATGCAGGAAACGGATATTATTATTCACAGCGCTGCGATCGTTTCTTTTCATAAAAAAGAGCGGTCTAAAATGTATCATGTCAATATTGAAGGGACTAAAAATGTGGTTAATGCAGCTTTAGAACAGGGCGTTAAACGCATTGTCTATATCAGTTCTGTGGCGGCCATCGGAAGGAAACTGTCCGGCAACACGGTTAATGAAAAAGCGCAGTGGGAAGACAGCCGGTTGAATACGCATTATGCCATCAGCAAATTTAAAGCAGAGCTGGAAGTTTGGCGCGGCATGGCGGAAGGCCTTGAAGGCGTGATCCTGAACCCCGCGACAGTTTTGGGCTTTGGCGACTGGAATCAAGGCAGCAGCGGCCTTTTCAAAAATGCTTATAAAGAGTTTAAATGGTATACCAACGGCGTGAACGGCTTTGTTGACGTGGAAGACCTGGCGCGCGCAGCCGTTTTATTAACGCAAAGCGATATAACCGAAGAGCGTTTTATTATCTGCAATGATAACTGGCCGTTTCGCCGGTTGTTTGATACGATGGCGGATCATTTCAATAAAAAGAGGCCTTCAAAAGAAGCAACGCCTTTCCTTTCGGAACTGGCCTGGCGCCTTGAAAAGTTCAAATCTTTTTTTTCCGGTAAAAAACCACTGCTCACCAGGGAGAGCGCCAAAGTTGCCAACAGCCACACGCGGTTTGATAACAGCAAATTGCTGAAAGCTTTTCCAGCTTTTAAGTACACACCGCTTGAACAAACGATAGCGCGGGCCTGTGCGCGATATTCGGTTGAGGGTGATTGAGGGCCTTAGTGCGATACCGCTTTTAGTCCGATAATGGAAGCGATCAAAGTAAAAATGAAAAAGATGCGCCAGAAACTGGCCGGATCCTTGAAAAAAATCATGCCCATTAAAGCCGTACCGACTGCCCCGATGCCCGTCCACACAGCGTAGGCCGTTCCGATGGGAAGCGATTGGGTGGCCTTTACAAGCAGCACCATACTTATTGTTAGCGCCACTAAAAAACCGGCATACCAGGCATACATTTCCGACCCGGTTGCTTCTTTGGCCTTTCCCAGGCAAAAGGCAAATGCTACCTCAAACAACCCGGCAACGATCAACATCAACCAACTCATGTTTTAAATTTTTTAATCCTTATTTAAATATAAAAAAGCGGCCATTACTGCCGCTTTACAATATTATGCTTCAGATACGTTTAAAGCCCGCCAAAAGTAAGGCCGATCGTAAACGGCTTTAACTGCGGCCCCACGCCAGCTTTCAACAAACTGGTAAACTGATAGGTGCCAAACACAGTGAAGTGACCAACTCCGACTCTTGCCGTGCCCACGATACGCGTTGTATTAAAATAATTTTTGCTGGATTCTTTTAACAGATAGCTTGTAGTAGTAGGTTCTGTAAGGCGGGAGCGGGTACCGCCTTTCAACATCGTTCCCACTTTAACACCAACGGCTATTTTAAAGCTTTTGTCGCTGGCTTCAGGATTGGCAGTATAACGAAGTTCTACCGGAAGTTCGGCATAAGCGGTTGTTACTTTTGTTTTTTTGACATCGATTGTTGTATCAAGGCCGTTGAAGCGCATGGTATTCGTTCTTCCTTTAACATCAGCAAATGCATTGTCTAAAAAAACGTGGTCAGAGCCGACACCCAATCCCACAGCGGCGCTCAATTGCTGAGAACTTTTAAACGGAAAATCCATCATGAAATATGCGTTGATACTTCTCGAAAGGCCTTTTGTTTGAATACTATCGGGCGCGTCCAACCAATTGGTGTAGCCCAGCTGTAACAAAAAATGATCGTTGGCCCGGTTGGTAAGATTGTATTTTTTCTTTGGTTTTTTCGCAGGTTCGCTCACTACCAGCGCTGGACCTTTTGAGGTATCAACCTGTGCAAACACAACTCCTGACAAAAATATCGCGCAAACAGCGAATAAAATTTTCTTCATAACTAATTTAAGATTGGCGCAAATATATTTTTATTTAGGTTAAAAATAGGTTAATGGCCCGCAAGAAGCTGAAATTATGCCCCTTTGCCGGCCAAAAGGTTTATTCTTTTACTTCAATAGCGGTTTCGGTTAACAATTGTTCTCCATTTAAACGCAAAAAAACCTGCGCCAGCGACACCACATCTTTTTGACAGTATGTTACCACGCGATCCAGGTTTTTTTCTTCGTAATACACCTGGCTGACCATACTGCCGTCTATATCGTCTTTCGGCGTGGGTATGCCAAGGCAGTGCGCCAGCAGGTTTAGCGAAGTATAACTTTTAAAATCTCCAAACTTCCAAAGTTCCATCGTATCAAGGTGATTCACGTCCCAGGGCTTTTTGCCTGCTACATTTAATATATTGGGAACAGGCAAGCCATTGATGATCAGCCGGCGGCAGATGTAAGGAAAGTCAAATTCTTTACCGTTGTGGGCACATAACACGCGTGGCTCATTACCGCTCCATTTCAGCAGCATGTCGCTGAAGGCTTTCAGCAATTGCGGTTCGCTGTCTCCGGCAAAGGATTTTAAAACCAGCCGCCTTTTGTTTTCAGTGCCGTACATTACGCCACAACTGATACAAATGATTTTTCCAAACTCAGCATAAATGCCGGCACGGTCGTAGATAGACCCCGCGTTTTCATCGGGGCGGCTTCTGAGCAGGATGGCCGCTTTTGCTTCCCACAAACGCTTCCATTCGTCGCTCAATTGTTCGAACGACGGATATTGAGGCACGGTCTCAATATCCAGGAAAAGAATGTTTTGAATGGGATAGCTCACCAGCATGGGCCAATGATTTTTTATAAAAATTTGTCGCCTTTCGCTTTTTTAACTTCGGATACGTAATCTTTAATTTCCTGTTCCTTTTCTTTTTTACAAATCATGAGTACATCATCCGTATCCACAATAATATAATCTTCGAGGCCCTGCACCAAGACGAGCTTTTTATCAGAAGTATGCACAATGCAGTTTTGCGTATCAAAAGCCATTACATTCCTTCCGGCAACGGCGTTGTCGAAATAGTCTTTTTCCATATTGGCATGCGCACTGTTCCAGGTGCCCAGGTCGCTCCAGGAAAAAGAAGCAGGGATGGTGTACACATTACCGGCTTTTTCCATAATGCCAAAATCAATAGAGATACTGGGGCATTGCGAATAGATCTCCTCAATAACCTTCTGCTCTTCAGCGGTATTCAATTTGTCCTTATCGCTGTAAAACAGTTCGTACACTTCTGGCAAATGCTGCTCAAAGGCTTCGATGATCGTTTTACATTTCCATGTAAAAATGCCGCTGTTCCACAAAAAATCGCCGCTTTCTATAAATGCTTTAGCCAACTCAAGATTGGGCTTTTCGGTGAAAGTTTTGACTTTATAAATGCCCGGCGCCACTTCTGCGCTTTCGTGTTGAATATATCCATAGCCGGTGTTGGGATGCGTGGGCAAGATGCCAACGGTTGTGATGGCGTTGATATGGCCGACAAAATCGAGCGCCTTATTCATCACGCCGATAAATTTTTCCTCATCGGGAATATGATTATCTGCCGGCGCCGCTATCATCACCGCGTCGGGGTTTTTTTCATGAATTTTAAATGCGATATAAGCAATGCAAGGCGCCGTATTCTTTCTGAAAGGCTCTGCAACAATATTTTCTTTGGGCAGTGCCGGCAATTGCGCTTCCACGATTGCAGCGTAGTCGTGAGAAGTTACCACATAAATATTTTCTATCGGGACAACTTTGCTGTATCGGTTAAATGTGGCTTGAATGAGTGTTTTTCCTGTACCCAAAATGTCTAAGAACTGCTTTGGAAAGTTTGTTCTGCTTTTAGGCCAAAACCTGCTGCCGATTCCGCCTGCCATGATGGCTACATATTGATTTTTATTCATAATTAAATTAATCCTTCTTTTAATAAATCGTGGACATGGATGATTCCGCGGTATTGCTGGCCGCTGGTGACCACCAATTGAGTAATGGCGTTTTTACGCATCTCATCCAGTGCAGATACAGCCAGCGCATCTTCCGCAATGGTTTTCGGATGCGTTGTCATAATTTGCCGCGCCGATATTTTTTCTATATCCGCATTTTGCTCGAGCATTCTTCTCAAATCCCCGTCCGTAATAATGCCGATCAGGTTGTTTTGTTTGTCGACAACCGCCGTTACGCCCAGCCGCCTTTTTGTAATTTCTACAATAACTTCTTTCAAAGATTCCCCCTCCAATACTGACGGCTTCTCATTGTGAGCAAAAACATCGGCCACCCTCAGGTACAACTTTTTTCCCAAAGTGCCGCCAGGATGAAATTTGGCGAAATCGCCGTCTTTAAATCCTTTGATCTCCATCAGGGCCACCGCAAGCGCGTCACCCATCACCAGTTGCGCGGTAGTGCTGGTCGTAGGCGCTAGATTATTGGGGCAGGCCTCCTGTGCTACCGTCGTGTCCAGAAAGACGTCCGATTGCAACGCCAACATTGACTCATTATTTCCGGAAATAGCGATTAGCCGGTTTCCAAAATTTTTTATCAATGGAATCAGGGCTTTTATTTCGGGGCTGTTTCCGCTTTTGCTAATGATGATGACGAGATCCTCTTCCTGCACAATGCCGAGGTCGCCATGAAGCGCGTCGGCGGCATGCATGAAGATCGATGGCGAGCCAGTTGAGTTAAAGGTAGCGACAATTTTTTGAGCGATGACGGCGCTTTTGCCAATGCCGCTTAAAACAATGCGGCCTTTGCAATGCAATAAAAGCCCGACAGCTTTATCGAAATTTTCGTTCACCAGCAATGCCAGGTCGCTAATAGCTTTAGCCTCCTCCATAATCACTCGCCGGGCAATGTCTCTAGGTTGTTCCTGCATAACGGTAAAAGGCAAAAATATTGGTTATGATACAAACCAAAAAGGTTTTGGCCGATTTTAACTCCTGCTGCACTTATAATCTTATCGCCTAATTGTTTGATGCCGTTAAACTTCAGATATATTGATACTGAAAGGAAATACGAAAAGGCCGTGCGTGGTTAACTGATATTGCAAATGGCTTTCCAAATAAGATAGCTCATCGGATGTATATGCGCCCGCCGCCACTGCAATATCAATTTGGATGGCCCGGGAGATGCCGGCCTTGTTGCCGGGCTGAATTTTCATCACTTTATCGATATGGACATGAACGAGTTTGTTTTCAAAAATTTCATAGCACAACAGTTTAATATCCTCGAGGCTGACGAGCTTGCCTCCGGAAGACAATTGCCTCACCAGCATTTGCTTTTGCACATAATGGCCCGGCGTGTCTGCGCCGCCCGCAGCGGCAGTTAGCGAAAAAGAAAAACTATTGCTTGTAAGCGTGTGATTAACTGCCCTGAACGCCTGGCCTGCTTTTACGCTGGCAGCCGCCAAAGGGTCGGTCACCCAATACGAGGCTTCTATCGACTCTCCCTGCTTGCGGGGCTTCAGCAATAAATACCGGAACGAGGGTTTTTCATCATTAGATAAAGTGATTTGATCTTCTAACCGGGTGAGGATTTTTGAAATTTCTACAAGCCGGCTGGCCACAAAATCATTGCTGACGCGGCTGAAGTAGGCGCTTTCGTCGCGTATGGCGGAAAGCAGCCCCTCGATCGTTGTTCTTATTTCGGCGCTGCTGCTTTTGCTTACCCGCGCCACTCTCACGATGGCTTCTCCTTCTTTCAAATCTTTATCGCTCACATTTTCATGCAGCCGATAACGGCCTCCGTCTGCCGCTTCAATCTGATCTATATCTAAAAAGCTTCCGTTAACCGGCAGCGGAATAATGTTGATCCAGCGGTCAGTTTTGGCATGCACTTTTTCGAGGCTTCGGTTTACCACGGGAAACGCATTAAGGCCGATCTGCAACCGCTCCAACACATCCATCGCAAAAGGCCGGTTGAGTTGAACGCTGATAAAAACAGTGTCGGGCGTTTGGATTTCTTTCAACAGCGTTTCAGGCACCTGCTGTAAAGCCGGAATTTCGGATAATTCGCTATCAGGAATGGTTTCGCTCGTAAGATGGAGCAGCTGCCTGGCATAAATGCCGGCAATTTCCCGATGAATTTTACCCGCGTAATCTCCGTTGTGCGCCAGCGCTTCTTTTAGCGTGATATCGAATTGCTGCGCGTTGAAATAGCCGTTAGAAAAATGAGCTGGCGCTCCATTAATAAAAAGGCGCGCCTGTTGCAAAGCGTTATAAAAGGCGCTGGCTTCGGAGTGCCCTTTGAGGTTAAAAAGAATTTGAAGCCCTTTTAGCGATAAAAGTTTTTTAGGATTTTGAATCGTGAAAAGAAACTCCTGAACCTGTTGCTGGCGGGAGCCCTCGTGTAAAAGCGCTTTGCGGCCATCAATATTCAATTTAAAAATATGTTGACCCATCAATAAATGGCCGGGCTCCACATGCAGCAGCTTAAACGCGCCTATGGGCGTAAAGTTAAGCTCTGATGTCCGAACTTTTTCACCCGTTTTCTGAAGTTCCGTAGTGGTCGCGAAGCTGGTATTTTTCAAAACAGTGCATGTATCTTCGACCGGCATAGCCGATAAGATACAAGACGCCGGCTTTGCGCTCAACAGCGTTTGAGGGAGCATGAGCGCCGACAGCTCCTGCAATAAATTGCCCTGGATATCTTTGATCATGTGGCCCAGCCCTTCGAGCTCCGATGCTAAAGCATCGAACAGCAATAGCACCAGCGGATCGAAATTAGCATCGACTTCGCTTTCCTGCACATTCCATTTTTCGGCGGCTATTTTTACCAGTCGGTCTTTTATCTGCTCTTTGTTCGAAACATTCATAGCATCTTTTTTTATGCGTCGAAGGTTGCTTATTTCACTTCATTTTTTTTGAAAGGCTGCGCTCAGGCCAACGTAAATGGCCCGATAAAAAAACCGGTTTGAAAACTAATGGGTTCGAGACTGCGTTTGATCCGCGCGTTTACAATAATTTCTATGCGCCTTTTTTGCATGGCTGCGGATTGCAGGTTGAGTACCCCTTGTTTTACATTTACGATAACATCCACATTGGTAATTCTTTTTTCATATTGAGCAATCTGCTGCTTCAAGCCATTTATTATTATTTCCCGTCGAGCGTCGTTGGTGAGATGGATATCATAATCGTAATCCCAAAAGGAAGACCCGTAGCCTGATTGCGCCCGATGCTCCCCCTGAACGGTGGTAATAATCAAATGAAGATTTCTATAGATCGACTCCTGCATATTACATACCGGCATTTTTTCTTTATCGAAAAAATGGCGGAAGCGCAGCGGCAGTTTTAGAAAGGTTTTCATTTGCTATTTATAGTTTACATACATTAAAGTGATGCAGTTGCCATTGGCTTCATCCCTCACTACTTTCAGGGAAGTGATACTTTTGTCTTTTTTAAAAACCACCAGTTTTTTCTTTTTCTTTTTAAGGTCCAGGCACAGGCCAGCAAAAGTGGTTGGTTTGTTATTGGCCATCACTTTCGTGCCAAGGCCGTTGCAAAGCTGGTTGTTGAAATCAGTAGCTTCTTTTTTTCCTTCGACAACATTTTCGAGCATTGCCTGTATGGCCGGCAGGGGCAGCAATTCGTAGGTCTTCGCCGGGGCGGCCTTTTCCGGTTGCTGCTCTTCAACCGGTTGCTCTGGCTCCGGCTTTCTTACCGGCGGCAAAGGATCTTGATCAATAAGCGGAGGCGGCCCGCCAGGGGTTATGGCAGGAAGTGGGGCGACTTTTTCCAAATCGCCGATAGGGTCTATTACCTGGACAATTTTTGTAAAAGTGCGGTCACCGCCCAATTTCAAACGGACGGTGTAATTACCGGCTTTTGTAAAAATAAACTGCGCGGTCGCATTGGTTCCTATGCCCAGATCGGGCAACTCATCCACACTCCATTCATAACTGTCGGTGTTGACAGAAGAAACAAAAATATTTTGATCACCGATTTTCAGAATGTCGTTGGAGACAATCGGATTAACATCAGGGGCAATAGAGGTTTGTGCGTTAGAAATATTTTCTGTAATCCGGATGGCCATCGATTCTTTGCAAACGCCATTAATGGTTACGGTTACAAGGTACCTTCCCGGTGAGGTATAAAGATGAGCAACGCGCCCGCCCGCCTGCCGCACCGATTTATCACCCATATCCCAGGTAACAGCATCGTTGCCGGCATCAAGGCCTGTGTTGAACGTAAGATTTTCATTAATAAAAAAAACATTATCGTCCGGGTGCGCAAGTTTGCCCACTACCGATAAATTGATCTCGGGGCATTCCACTTTTGTCGCTACTTTGTAACCAAACAAACCCATGGACAGCGCGGCTACAACTATTAAAGACAGCCACACTTTATAATCGAGGGTTCCCCATTTTTTTGAAAATCGAAAATGCATGCTGTTTCATTTTTGCGCTGCGTCAGCGCTGTTTAAGTATTACGTTTTGCATTTCTAATTGCCTGTAAGACTCCTGCCATTTCGTAAGCGAATTGTTCAAATCCTGTATCTGTTTATTATACATCGCAACAACCGAGTCTTTGTTGCCAGCCGCGCGCAACGCAGCTTTATCAGACCTGGCGTTGTTCAGCCCTTTTATAATTTGTCCATACAAATCTTTATTGTTTACATCGGGGGTTTTGGCGTACATCGCGTCGAGCTCCTGTATCTTTTGGGTAATGCGCCCGTCGATTAACCCTGATGCGGCAGCCGACTGGTTTACAGTATCCAGTAAAGACTGCGCCTGGCGCAGGTTAGCGAGAAACTCATTTCGGAAAACCTGTTCCGAATCGGCAACAGCTATCTGCGCGCGCAACTTGCTGTTTTCTTTGTAAGGAATCTGAATGCCGCTAAAAATAGTAACCACGATCACCGCCAGGGTTAAAATAAAAAACAGCAAAAAGCGCTGAAAAGCAACGGATCTTTCTTTTGAGTTAACAGGTTTCATTGTACATTTCTTAATTTAATAAATGGTAGCATGGTATCCTAGCCGAAAAATCGTCTTCGCGGCTTGGGCGCTTGCTCCTCGTTTACACGCAGGCCGGGCGAAGCTTCTTCTTTAACAAACAATCCCGATTCTTTTCTTTTGCCAATAAACTCGAGACCACCAAGCGTGCTAAAAAGCTTTCCAATCGTTTTTGCAAACACGATGATGGCATCCACACTTTGATTGATGTCGTTGTGATTGTAACGAAGCTGCGCCATATTGCTGAGCATGCTGTCGAGGCCACCCTGATTGAGATCGCACCACTCACATAAATAATTCATTAACTCTTCACGCCCCGACCCCGTTCGCAAATCGATCGTGTTTTTTATCGTTCGGGCCAAAGCAACGATGCGGCTGATCATCACTACAGGCGAGTCGTGGAGATTCAGCCACCTATAATCTGTGATCGCCTGGCTTAAAAATAGAATCACACGGTCGCATAAAAATCTGGCTAACTCCGACAATTCATTGTTTTGGCTTTTCTTATAAATTTTTTGAACAATGAGCGAGCAATTCTGTTCCAGCCCTGCTAAAAAGCTGTCGAGCTCGGCGTGCAGCCCCATCAAATCTTGCGAAGCGCTTACTGAAAAGCAGGGAGGCAGGTAATGTTCGTCCACCACGGCCTGATGGCCCGCTACGGCTATCTTTCCAATTATTAACGCATAAGGATGTTGCTCATATTGCGATAGCTGGCTGTTCTCGATCAGTTCCACACGATGCGAAGACTTGACAAAGGGAAGGCGGGCCGGGCTTTCGTTCGGATCTACTTCTCCAAACGGTTCGCGCTCGAACGGTTGTATCAGCAATACGGCCCAATAGACCGTTTGGTCTGAGGCTGCTGCAATGCCCTTCGTTACCGAAGGATAGCCGTCCTTTTCTTTTTCTTCCTCACCCTGAATGTCGATAAGAACGCCGCCGATAGTAAGCGCCGTACAGGAAATAATTGAAACCCGCACCGTTTGCTGATTATCGGCCGCTATCCGCACATCAAACTCATAACCAGGCAGCAGCCCGTACCGCACTGGGCTTAGCGCCGCGGCCTGAAGCCTTGAAACCTGCGCCCATACTGCGTTATCCTGGGCAATGAAAATATCTTTATTCAACTTCATGCCTTCGGTCCAGTTTACGGGATAGTGTTTTACAGCATTTTTCATCCGTATATTTTTTATGTTTTTATATCGCTCTCTGGCCGGTCAACAGCCTTGCTTTCTATATCGACCTTTCGCACACGATGATTGTATTTTCTTTGATCTTATTGTGGCTGACGGTCAAAGACGGATCTAAGCGCCGGGAAAACTGGTACCATCGCGGTTTGGTGCGAAACAACCAACCATAGGCTTCCGAATCGGGCGCATGGTGCACAATGGGGGTTTCACTGAATTGCTCATTATAATCGTTTATAAAATGATAGTAGAGATCGCCCAACAGCATGTATTCCGGAGCCTTGGCCCTGAAATAGGTTTTTGAGGCTTCCGGCGTTTTTGCAATTACAAACCCGATAACATACAGCTTCTCATGTTCCTGCTCGTCTGGCAGGTCGATCGTTTGCTCGGGATATCGCCAACTTATATACTTCGGTTCCGGAATGCTGTAAGCAGCGTCAAAGGTGTGAAGAAATAAAATCGGGATGAAGAAAAACAAGCCGCTCAGCAGCATCGGGAAAAACATAAAATTTTTATCCTTCAAAAAATACTGCAACGACGAGAACACGGCCATACAAAGAAAAATAATGGACACGGCAAACAACACTTCTGCAAACAACTGCTTATTGCGGTTGTCTCTTCTTGCTTTAAAATATTTTTTGTGAACCAGCAAAATAAATACAATGCCGAATAGCAGGAACACGGCCGACAAAGACCAAAAGATCGTAAACAAATCCTGGCTTAGGTAAGTGGCCGCAAACGCAGCGCCCGCTGCTATTATAGAGGATATAATATTGAACAGCAGGGGCTTTTTTCCCTGGTTGCCGAAACTTGCACTCAGTGGCTTTATCAATGCCATCACGATCATCGATAAACCCAGTAATGAGGCTGCGTATATCAAAAAAAATTTCAATGCCATTTCTATTGCTTTTGCATGCCGTTGTAAATTTTGTTATTTAAATAATCCTATTCGTCTTAAAGCGCGCAGCCATATCCAAGTATATAATTGCATTGTTGGCCCTCCGGCTTTTTTAGATCAAATTCAAAGAACAGGTCTCTTTCTATGGGTATAAATATTTCTGCAAAACGCTTTAATAGTTTTCCTTTGGGAGCGCCTGCGACGAATGCCCCTACGGATTCGCCTGCGACGCCCTCAACATCAACCTGCCAGGCATATATCACCTCGTTGCTATGATTGCCAAGGACGGTGTTGTGCCCGAGCCTCATGTTCTGCATGGCAGGCGCTGCGTCCCTTGCAGACACGGTTCTTTTTTTGATATCGGTTATGACGACGTTCCTGTTTAGAATAAAAGCTAGTGCGTCTGCGGTAGCCTGCTTATCGCCTTTAATATTGCGCAGGTAGGGCATCAGCGCTATCATCCTAAGCGCTTCCCGCCGTGGCAATGTTTTTTCAATATTCCAAAATTCAAACAATTCATTTACGAGCTGTTCGCTTTGTTCTTTAAATAATGCTTTTCTTTCGGATAGTTCGGCCCACACGCGATACTTGAAAATCATTTCCTCAAGTGGATTAAAAAACTTCCGCGCCTGCCGTTCTTCGTCTTTGTATTTGCGGTGCTCTAATACGGCATCCTGCACATTGCGAACTACCTGCATTCCGCGGGTTTGATGAAAAAGACCTTCCGGCAGAATATCGTAAAAACCATCGCGGTTAATCTTTATATCTGCGCGTACCCCACCAGGCGATTCATCGATAGCTACACGTTCCACATCAGGGCTGAATTTTTTTTTAAACGCGCCAGCCAGCTCTATGTCAATATGATCAAAGCTTAGGCCCTGTTCAATAAGACTGGCGCAAACCGCTTCTGCCAAAAAAGACGAACTGCTGTCACTGTATGCTGTTAGGTTATTGCTCGACATGCTAAGGTGCAGATGACTGTCATGATAATTTTGAAAATATTCGATATCAAAATTAGATTAAACGCGGCAGGCTTGCCATCACTAAAAATAGGGATAAGGGAGGCGGTCAATGTATTCTAACTTTACAATCGTATTTATCAACCGATCATCATTTAAAAAAAACACTATGAGTTTTACCGCCGATTTGAAAGTATCCGGACAAACGTATCCTGTTCTTTCAGCTAATTTCGCACTCGACCAGCAAGTAGACCACAAAGGAAAAGTAACCTCTCATGTAAGAGGTGGTTTAATTTCGGTTTCGCTAGCCAGCACAGGCGACACCACACTGTTCGACCTGGCAGCCGACGATGACAAGCGCGTAGATGGAAGCATTATTTTCTACAAGGACGATGGGAAATCGACCATGAAAGAACTGAAGTTTAAACAGGCCTATGTTGTAAATTATACCGAATCATTCGCCGCTTACACCAACGACCCCATGAACATCGGGCTAACATTTTCTGCAGAATCCATCACGCTTGGCGAAGTAGAATTTAATAACAACTGGGTTAAATAATCTTTCTCACGTAAACGGGTTTCGCAATGATTTGTCCAACCCCATGCGTCAACCGATGAATGCCGCTGCCTGTGATCGTCGAGCTTTAACCAGGCAGACGGCGAATTACTCCCCGTGACGTTTCGTTCGCATCATCTGTAAATTTTATGGAAGGAACCTCTGCCATAGCACATGTAGAAATTAAAATTTCCGGCTTCAACGATGATCAGCCGGTTATCTTCAGCAATCTCGTATTGAATGAAGCCCTGCTCAGCGTAAACGGGTTCTCTTTTATGTTGCGCCCCGACAATAACGAAGGCAGCCTCGCTGCGATCCTCGATATTAAAAAGCAACTTCTGGGAAAAAACACTGAAATAAACCTGGGTAACCTCGACAGTTCGGCCCGGCATATTTTTAAAGGTTATATAACCGAAGTCAACGCGCACCTTTCATCTGATGGCTATTATGAATTTTATATTAATGGTTGTGGCAAATTTGGGAAGGTCAACGAAATACCGGAGTATCATTCCTATTATAAAAAATCGCTTTCGGATATTCTCAAGGCAGCCTTCAAAAATTCAAGCCTTGCTTCTGATGTTGAAATAGATACGGGCGCCGGAGCGCAACACTTTATCGTTCAGTATAACCGCGCCCCCTTTGCCTTTGCGGCAGATTTGGCATCGCGCTTCGGGGAATGGATGTATTATGATGGCGACCACTTGAAGATAGGCGCGGCCCCAGAGCAGGAGCCCGTCGAATTGCACACGTCAAGAAATGAGATCTCTAATTTAAACATAAGAGCCAAAGCAGTTAAAGCGCCCGCAGCGTCCATAGGTACCGATATTTATAAAAGTGAAATCATCAATGCCGACAAAAAAGAACCCGCACCCGACAACGACTTTTTAAAAGCCAGTTTGAACGGTGGATCGTTTTTAGAGAATCCCGGAAAAAATGTTTTTATATCCTCGGGGTTCAGCAAAGATGTAATCAAAACCATTCATCAAAGAATGCAGGAAGCGATTGTGGCCAACTCGGTTTACCTCACCGGCCATTCGCATAACGCTGGTTTAAGCATCGGGTCAACCATTAAAATTATTGATACAGAAACCGACGCCGGGTCTAAATATATCATCACGCAGATCAGCCACAACGCGCCTAATGCTGACAGCTATACAAATAGCTTTACGGCTATTCCGGTTGATGTAAAAGTTCCGCCCTACACCAACCCGTTATTATTTCCTAAGGCTGATGCACAAGCTGCAGTGGTTACAGATAATGAAGACGACAAAGGCCTGGCCCGCGTCAAAGTAAAATTTCCCTGGATGGCTGAAGGCGAAAAGTCGCCCTGGATCAGCGTTTCCGTGCCTCATGCGGGTAAGGGAAAAGGCTTCAGGTTCTTACCTGAAATAGACGACGAAGTATTGGTGAATTTTTGGGATGGCAACGCCGAACAACCTTATGTCAGCGGCGCTGTGTACACAGAAGCGCATCAGGCTAATATTTCCGAAGCGGGTAACCATATAAAAAGCATCGGCTCTAAAACGGCCCGGCGATTTGAAATCAACGATAAAGAGGGAACTATAAAGATGGTTGACTTTTTAAATAACGATGCCGGCAACATTATCATGGGAACAAAAAAGGACGATGAAATGAGCATCATCCTTTCTTCCGGCTCCGATAGCGAATTTCTAAATATCGTGATCAGCGCCAAAGACAAAGCTATTGGTATCAGCGGCATGAGTGGCGGCTCGCCGGTGGTGCGCATGAAACTGGATATGCAGCAACAGAAGGTAACCGTTTTCTCGCAGGGTGATATTTCAGTGGAAGCCGGTGGAAATTTAAGTATGCAGGCCGGCGGGGATGTAAGCATTACAGCCGGTGGAGGACTTAGCGTTACCGCAGGTTCGTCGACCTCAATAACTACCGGTTCCGATTTCAGCATTACCGCGGGTTCTGGTTATTCGCTTACAGCCGCACAAAATGCCGAAATAGTAGCCGGACAAAACTTTAGTGCGACCGCAGCGATGAGAGCAGAAACAGTTGCGGGCGCAGAAGTAAAAATATCCGCGGGCGGCCAGGCTGCTCTGATGGCGCCGCTGGTAAGAATTAATTAAAAGAAGAAACGATTATTATAAAATTTTCATTTTTATCAAACACGGCAATGAAAATTTTACATCAAATAAGTTCCTTTCGACACAAAAAAATATACGGATGAAATACCTCTGTTTTGATAGCGCCTTAAACGAAGCTTTTACGCTGATCAAACTCATGGAGCGCTACAAGCAACATGTGTCGCTGTTCGCCGGAACCGACGACGAAGGTATCTGGGAAGCCGCGCCCTGGCTATTTCTTGCTGAGGATAACTTTTATGAGATGCAGGAAGAGCTATTGGTGCAACTGAATCATTGTATTGTTTTTGAAACGGATGAAAGCATGAAAGATGTTTGCGACTTTTTACATACAAAAATGTATCGAACCGATCAGGATCAAAGCCGCTACTTCAGAATTTGGGACGCCCGGGTTTTGCTCAGGTTTTTACAATCGTGCAGCGCCACCGAACAGCTGGTCTTCTCACAAGTTTTTGACGCTTTTTATACCGAAGCAGATCAACAACGTCTTTTTCGATGGAACCTGAAGTCAGGCCGGCTGATTGCGGAAACTGTTTCAAAATCAGAGGCGCTCCCTGCGGTTAAACCGCTGGAAGCAGAGCGCGATGAAACGAATGACAATAGATTCTGAGGTAAAGACGCCCGGCTGGTTTTGAGCTTTTATTAATTTTTTAATTCTAAATAGAAAAAACGATGCCGCCCGCAGCTAGAGTTGGAGATATGCATGTTTGCCCGATGTGGGATGGGCCAAAGCCCCATGTGGGCGGGCCGGTCATGCCGGCGGGTGTGCCCAATGTGTTAATAGGCGGAATGCCCGCGGCCACAGCGGGCGGCCTTTGCGCTTGTGCTGGTGTGCCCGACACGATTATTAAAGGAAGTGCAGGCGTCTTAATTGGCGGAATGCCTGCGGCAAGAATGGGCGACCCCACAGCTCATGGAGGCACCATCGTGATGGGGTTACCAACTGTATTGATTGGTGAGGCCGGTGGCGGCGGAGGCGGTGGCGGCACCGCAGTTAGCAGTGGCGCCGGTAAACCAAAGATGGCGCCGGCACAACAGCAAAAAAACATTGACAATTCAAATAACCTGCAGGAGGCAGCGAAGGCGGGCTTAGACGAAGCGCCTAAAAATGAGCAAAAGGATTACACAGCCCAATTCTCATTGGTGGACGGGGCGGGGCAGGCGATGTCAAATGTGGAGTACTCGATTAAAACATCCGACGGGCAAACGCATGACGGAAAAACCGACGGCAGCGGCAAAACGCAGGTTTTGTCGGGCTATACCGACGCCGATTGCCATGTCAGTTTTTTAAACACATAAAAGAACCATGTCAGCAAACACTGCATCAGAACAAACATTCCAAATCAACAAGCCGCGACAAATGTTGGTATTGGTGCGCTACTGCCCTGCAACTGCAATGGCTGCTGATGATATGCTTGGGGCTGCCACCGGTGCGGTGGACAGTGTTGAAAGCGCAGTTGAAAATGCTGCCAGCGCTATTCCTGGCGTTGATTTGTTTTTTAAAGAAGAAAAAGAAGAGGAAAAGAAAACAGACAAAGCCTACACCTATTTTCAGGATTATAAAGACTGGGATCAATACATAAAAAAGATGGGCGATGAGCTTCCTGATAAGTTAAAAGAAGATGAAAACCAGGCTTTCGCTTTTGATTTTGAAGAATCCGATCGTTCCAAGTTCCCGCAGGAGGCAAAAAAGCTGCTCAACGACATCAAAAGCAAAACAGCGGACTGGAAAGACTTTGAAGCACATTTCCACTTCGTCGGTTTGGGGCCGGGCGGAAATGTGGCTAATGAATGCATTAAAGAATTGATCAAAGAAGCTGATTTTAATAAGCGTTGGTATGTAAAGTCCGCCCTGTCTGTCGCAACACCCTATTATAAAGAACACCACCAGTTTGATGAACAAAAAGCTTTACGCGGAAAAGGCCGGCAACAGGCCTATGTAAACGCTTTTGATATGACCCAAAAAGCAATCGATTTTTTTGAGCCAAATGATAAACTCTTAAAACTTATCGCCGAAAGCAATAGCAACACGCTTTCTGTTTTTACCGGGAAAATAAAATCGCAGCTGGTGGCTACGCTTGCGCGCCTTTTGTCCATCAAAAGTTTTGGCACAGGAAGCGACAACCAGGGCAATATAGATAAGCTGACACAATGCAAAGACGATGTTTCAACTTTAATAACCGATCTCAAAGATGCCTGCCTCAGCCTGTTCAATGCATTCCCTCAATTGATAGATCCCGGAACACTGCCGGATTTTAAGCGTCTCGCAGACGGGTTTAATCAAATACCAGATCAATGCGTGCAAAGACTGGAGCGCTTTATCGACGAGTTTAAAAAGGCCCGGGAAGGCGTTGGGTTCGACTCCAAAAAAGTCGGCATCAATAAACTTTTTAATGTTTTCTGCCCGCTTGTCGACCACGTAAGCAAAATGCTGCGGGTGTTTACCTATGAGGAAAAGATGCAGGACATGGCGATGGACAAAATATTTGAAAAAGCGGGGCTTAAAAAAATCCTTGCTCCGGCGCGCGCAAACGAAACCGTGATTCCCGTCGACCCTTATTTTGAAAAGGTGGCCGAAACGGCCCGGCAGCCGAGCGGTTCTTCCACTGAGCAAAAAGCACTATTCGATCAGGCGGCTTTAATGATTAACAGAGCTTCCGGCTATTTAAGCGATGTGGCAAAAGAAAAGGATTTGGATTTGGCGAACGCCACATTTCAACAAAAACAAAAAATTTTTGAAGCCGTCACCATGATGCTCTTACCGATGATGCCCTCCAAGAAAAAATTTTATGCGCGCTTGCTACAGGCGTTACCGCTCGGCGGTTTGAATGATTTTTTATCGAAACTCACAGCCGACAAAGCTTTCGCGCCGTTAAAGAAAGTCATGGGTTTTTTAGGAGCCGCAGATTTTGACGAGGGCACGCCCGAAGCGCCCGGCCTAAAAACTTCGATACAAGCCCTTAACAAAGAGATCGACCGGATCAAGGGGTTTTTAAACAAAAACAATTTTCCGATTCATAAAGATGCCAATAGCCTCTATTTTATATATAACAGTCACAACATCATTCTTAAAAAGCCTTATGGTCCCATTTTAAATTTTATTGACAGGCAAACCGGTTATTATGATGTAATGACCGGGGCCGGATACGAAAACACATTTGATTTAAACGACAACAGGTACTCGGGAAAAGGCGGCTCCACGGAAAAAGCAACCCCCGTAGTGATGGTTGAAGAAAATTAAATAATAATGAACCTCACGATATTCAGAAATAATTTTTCGCATACCTACCACGGCATTCCGGCGCGGTATGACTTTAATTTTTACCGGCCGGAAATCACTTCTCTTGGCAGGAGAGACAGCGCCGACGCAAATATTGAGTTGAGGATTGATTTGAAGATAAACCTAAGAAGAGACGATGATGGAACGCTTAGTTCTTTTACGGGAGAGTGGGGAGCCCGAAATTACAGGATGGCCCCGTGGCCCGATGCTGCATGGACTCACTACAGAACCCGGTTTTTGGAGCTCGCCCGATTTTGGGACAATCGCTTTTGGCTGAAGCTTACGGACAGTGGCAGACGGTTAGAAGAATATCGAAACATTGAAAAAGATGTTTCGATTGCGGAGGTAAATGGCGACTGGACCTATGTTAGTCCCATGATTGTGAAATGTACGTTCAACCCGGTATTAAGCACACACCATGCGCATTACGACCTGAATGCCGTTTACCTGGTAAATGAAAGCGGCGACCCTGTTCCTGAGGAGGCTTTGAGCGGATTTATTTTAAGGTCGGACAGCGCCAATATTGACAGCGGCGATATTTATGGCGAGTATATGGTCGCTCACGAAGTCGGCCACCGGTTAGGCCTGCCTCATATCGGTGTGGAGACAGACTATATCCCTTGTGTAGAAGCCGGCTCCTGGTTTGATCCTTACGACTCCAACGCCAGGGCCTGCTATCATTCAGATAGTATTGAGTTGACTCAAAATATTATGGGATCGGGAACTACTGTTGACTGGCGCAACGCAGTTCCCTGGCGGGTTGCACTCAGAGCCTTGACGGGCTTGCCGGTGACGGCTTACACCGTGCATACCAACCGGCAGACTTCTGAAAGCTATCTGCCGGAAGGAATGCATCGCGATGATTTAAGATCCCGCCAATTTCAGCGCTCCTCGTTAACAAATCCGCCCGGTTTTCTTGAATCCCTTTTTAATTGACCTCCGACGCTTTTAAACTATGGCTACAGTAACCACATATCAATTTTCAGAACCCGCCAAACAGGCCTTGCATATTGCCCGGCAAATTGCAAAGGAATACAATCACCTCACCTATGGAGCGCCTCATTTGCTCAAAGCCTTTATGCATAAAGACCTGCCGCTTCTTAAAACGATAGAGGCCCGCGGCGGCGATATGTATTATATGGAAGAATGGGCGGAAATCAGGTTGGAGCAATATCCAAAATCCGGCAAGCCTGCTGCCGAGCCCGAAGCAGACGACGCAGCAGAAGCGATGTTTCGCGAGGCGGAGCATTATCAAAACAAAATGGGTTTTCACGCTATTGAACCCGAATGCCTGCTGGCCGCGATCGCTACGCCGGGCGTTAGTTTTTCTTACGAACAACTAAAAACATTTCCCTTTACCGCGCCCCAGGTTACAGCTTGGTTTTCCAGCGCTGCAGAAAATAACGGACATGATGTGGCAGCGCCGGCGCTTCCCAAAACAACTAGCTTAGGAAAAGCAGCATCAGACGCCATCAACCAGTTTTGCATTGATAAGCTGGCGCAAAATGCAGCAAAAGATGAAACCGAAATCATTGGCCGCGACAAAGAGATCCGGCAGATGTGTGAAATCATCAGTCGCAAAAACAAATCGAATGTGATTGTAACCGGCGAACCCGGCGTCGGGAAAACCGCACTGCTGGACGGTTTTGCCAATGCCGCGGCGCAAAAGCATGTTCCTAAACACCTTAATAATATCTCCATTTTTGAATTGGATAACGGCGCATTAATTGCCGGCGCTACTTATAAAGGAGAAATTGAAGACCGCCTTCGCAAAGTAATCAAAGAGCTTTCCGCACTGGAAAAACCTGTTTTATTTATCGATGAAATACACACACTGATTGATAAAAATAATCCCAATGGTGGCGCATCAGGTATTTTGAAGGGCGAGTTGGCGAAGGGAATCTTAACTGTGATCGCGACCACCACCATAGATGAATACAGAAAAAGTATTGAAAAAGATCCCACGTTCAGCCGGCGGTTTGAAATGGTGAGGCTGGAAGAACCCGATAGCATTATTGCAGAAAAAATGTTGCGCAACCAGGCCAGCCAATACCATCAACATCATGATTTGGAAATCGACGATGCCGTTTTTCCCGCCGCTATCAAACTGGCCAAACGTTTTGTAAAAGACCGGCGGCTTCCGGACGCGGCGCTCGACCTGCTCGACCGCACACTGGCGGTAACCCGCATGATGATTGACACATCGGGCGAAGACCTTTCGCAGTTAAAATCTAAATTGAAGGAACTCGACGCCGACAAACCGGAAGAAAACCTTAGGTGGTTATATTTTGAAACACAATCCAGCCTGAGCCCCGTGTTGCTGGCCAGGCACAACGAAGAAAAAGAGTTTGCAAAGCTTAGCGACACGGCGGAAATGTTTGCTTATCTGGATCAACTCTTTTCTGGCCTGGAAAGCATTGCGTCAGAAGAAAAAAAATCTATCGACGAAACAGACCTCAGCGCCGTTGTGGCCAATATTACAGGCATTCCGATTGGCAAAATCCAAACCAAAGAGCAGCAGAGGCTCGTGAATATGGAGCAGCACCTGCGGCAGCGTGTCATCGGCCAGGATCATGCACTGAAAACCGTTTCGGAAGCCATTCTCGAATCGCGCTCCGGGCTTAATAAAGCCGGCCAGCCCATCGCTTCATTTTTCTTTCTGGGGCCAACCGGAACCGGCAAAACCGAACTGGCCAAGTCGCTGGCTGCATTTCTTTTTCAGGATGAAAACTCAATCATTCGCTTTGACATGAGCGAGTTTAAAGAAGAGCACTCCGCCGCGTTGTTGTATGGCGCGCCGCCCGGTTATGTCGGCTATGAAGAAGGTGGCATGCTGGTGAATAAAATCAGGCAACAGCCTTATGCCATCGTCTTATTTGATGAAATAGAAAAAGCGCACCCTTCTGTTTTTGATATTTTTCTTCAAATTCTGGATGAAGGGAAAATGCATGACCGGCTGGGCAAATCAGGCGACTTCTCTAACGCCGTCATCCTTTTCACATCCAACATCGGCGCAGAGCATATTATTACTGCTTTTGGCGAAGGAAAGATTCCGAGGTCGGACGAGCTGATGGAAATCATGGCGCGCTTTTTCCGCCCCGAATTTTTGGCGCGTGTGACAGAGATTATTCCTTTCGCACCGATTAGTAAGGAAAATGTTCTGAATATTTTCAACATTCATCTCAAACCGTTAGTTCAACAATTACAACAGAAAAATATTACGCTGATTGTAAATGAAGACGCAGCCGCACACCTGGCGCTGCTGGGCTTTACGCCTAAATATGGCGTGCGCCCGTTGAAAGGAGTTATACGCACAGAACTGCGAAAGCCTTTGAGCAGAATGTTGGTAACGGAGCAATTAAAAAGCGGGGACACCGTTACGGCTCAGCTTAGCGAAGATGGGGAAAACAAAAAAATCGATTGGGTGGTGGCATAGCGGCCGGCATCCCCAAAAACAGTTAATAATTATTCTAACAATTTAAAAAAAACGTCATGAATGATAACTATGGAATCGGTGGCAACGAAGTGAAAACAGATGCTTCGGAAGCCTTTGCCGACATACCGCAAAACAGAACCCTGTTTGCAGAAAAACTTACCCAAACGGCTCCGGTAAAGCCACAGATCGCACACGGGTTGCAGACGATTGAACAAGTGTTTGAACATTACAAACCAGAGGTGAGTATGGATTTTGAAAATGCGGAAGGCGGCTCTTTAAAGGAAACGCTCAACTTTCAAAACCTCGGCGACTTTGGCATTAAAGGCATCATCAATCAAAGCGAGTTTTTAAAAACAAATGCGGTTTACAAAGAAGAGTATTTAAAAATTATCAAACAGTTAAAAACAAATAAGATTTTAAAAGCTGCGCTTGCCGATCCCGATGCAAAGAAGGCATTGTTAGATGCGATCAATGGCATGATGGCCGAGCTCAGGAACAGCAAATAACTTTTATCATTCTAAAAACCTATCAGCATGTCTTTTACCGCGGCGTTAAATATTGGAGGAAAAGAATTCGAGTTGCTACATGTCGATTACGACTTTATCCAGCCCACCAATGCCCAGCGGCAGCCGGTGTCTAAGCCGGTGTCGGGGTTTATAAATCTTACCATTGAGGCTTCAAAAGATTCGGAGCCGATCGAGTGGATGTTAAACGCCAGCATGGTAAAAAATGGCGAGGTAATTTTTTATGAAATAGACTCCCACTCCATCATGCGAAAAATTGAATTTGAGAATGCCTATTGTGTTTATTACCGCGAGGTTTTTGACAACTATAACAACAAACCGATGCTGATCTATTTAAAACTATCGCCGCAAAAAATGACCGTTGCAGGACAGAGCATTGCCGTTGGCTGGACGATTGGCGGCGAAAGCAAATCGGGCGGAGGCGAGTCAGGCGCATCTTCTTCCGGCGCATCCTCCCCGGGCAGCGGCGGCGTTTCCTCTTTCATTGCAGACTAAAACAAATTTTATATTCTAAAACCTAAATTATGAGCGAAGAATTACAACAACAACCGCAAGCACCGGGCGTGCAGGAGGCGCAAAAAATTGCCAACCCTCTCGAGCTGCTAAAAAACAGTTCCGACGCCCTCGCAAAGTACGGCGGTTTCGATTTAATAGAGTCGTCGATCGATGGCGCACAAAATCTTAACCCCGAAAGAAAAGCCCGCCGAAATATTTTTCTTTCAGAATCACAAAAAAAGGAAGAGCGCGAGCAACTGTTGCGATCGCTTTCCGTTTGGGCTGAAACGCTTTCTAATGCAGAAGAAATTTCGAGCATGATAGAGCTGGCCGAAAAAAACTCAGCGCAATGCCAGCAAGTGGTCGAAAAAAACGTAGCGAAAGCGCTCGACGCAACGCGGGACATGGAACGGTCTTATCGCAACGTGGCCTTCTTTTTTAAAAACACGGAAAGTGATAAACTTAAAAATGTTTCTTTTATCAATTGTGATCCTGATCAGCTCAAAGACCTCGACAACACACGCTTTATTGATCATGTCGGCGACGAGTTGAAACAAAATTATGACCGGCTCGATTTGAGAAATAACTATAGCATCCTTGTAGTCCCTGGCTATCTCGGCTCCAATAAAGTAGTAGAAAAGTGGGCCAAAATGGCGCATGAAAATAAGGTGATGCTGGTGACCGATTTCGAGCACCTGGACGCGCCCGACGATGTGATGGAGATGTTTGAAATCGCCAATCTGACCGGCGGAGACAAATACCGATCGAACGTGATGATGACCTGCAACTGGCTCGTTGGCCGTGGAAAATATAACGAGCTGGGCGAAGAAGAAGATTTATACGTGCCCCCTTCAGGCGCGTTGGCGGGGAGTATTTACAAAACCTTGATGAGCCAGGTGGCGGCCGGTAAAAAGCATGGCAGCATCAACGAAGTAGATGGCGTTAAATTCGACCTGAGAAAAAGCGAGATCGCAAATCTAGAAAAAATGGGCCTGGTTCCGATGGTTAAAGAATATGGGAAAGTTATGGCGTTTTCAGCTAAAACATTATTTAACGGCGACAACCTCGGCCTGCAAACCTATTCGGTGGTTCGTGTATTCGACTATGTGACCAAAGTGCTGATGGATTTTTTAAACCGGCGAGCTTTCGAAAACTTTAACTCCAACACGCGCAAAGACCTGATGGCTCAAATCATCAAATTTCTGGACGGCATTACCGGCCCCGGCAAGCTGATCGAAGACTTCACAATCAGGCGCTTTGAACAGGATCCGGTACAAAAAGATAAAATACATTTAGACATTCACATGAAACCCTATTTCCCGGCGAAAAATTTTATGATCAAAATGGAAGGCCAGAAAGGCGACGACGGCACAGAGTGGGATACCGACTACGATCAGCAGTAAAAGTTTCGCCCTTTTTATTTCGCGTACTCCGCTTTCGTTTAACCAGGGGCGAGCGCTGCTGCGCGTGATATAAAAATTCAAAAGCTAAACAACATGACACACGCAACAACAGGAAAAATATGTCATCATTCCTGCTGGGATAAGCGCTGTATGGCCGTGCTGCTCTTTGTATTTTTTGCGGCAGGATGGCATCTCGGCGCGGCACAGAATATCAACGGAGAGCAGGTGATTGTTGGAAAAGAAAGTATTACCATCATCAACTTTCCGGATAAGGTGCTAAACATCAATTTTTCTGACGATGCCGCTTATGATTTTTATATCCCCAAAAGAAGAGAGGAGAAGTCGATCTCGCTCCAATTCAACAAGTATCAGCAGGACGCGCCGCCCAACACGAATCTTTTGGTAAACGAGGGCGGCCGCAGCCATATGTTCCGCATTCTTTTCGACTCCACTTATAATATTAACGACGATTCGCGCCCGCCGCTTTGGTACGAGCATTCTGATCTGAAAGCGCTCAGGGCTTTTGTGGCCCGGCAGAAAGAATTGATGGACAACCCCGATGAAACGCAGGCTCGCCAACAGGCTGCGCTGCAACAACAAGAAGCAGCTGAAAGAAAAGCCGCTTATGTTGCCGCCCAGGAGCAAAGAGAAGCGGCGCTGGCAGCCAAGGAAAAGCAGCTGGAAAAACAACGCAAAGAGGAGGAAACCGCCCAGAAAGAACAAGCCGCCGCTATCGCGAAGGCCAAGCGGGATGCTGAAGAAAAAGACAGACAACTGCAATTAGCGGCGGCTAAGGAAGCCCGGGAGAAAGCGGCCGCCGAAGAAAAAGCCCGGAAAGAAGCCGCGGCGCTTGCGAAACAAAAAGCAGAAAATGATCGGCAGCTACAACTGCTTGAAGAAAAAGCGCAGCAAGATAAAAAAGCAGCGGAAGCGCTGGCAAAGGCAAAAATAGACGCTGAGAAAAAACAACGTCTTCAGGAAGAACAATTAGCCAGGCAACAACAGGAAGCCGAACAAAAAAGACAATTGGCTCTCGCAGCGCTTGCTAAAAAAGAAGCGGAACAAAAAGCGGCTAAAGAGCGCCTTGAACAACTGGAAGCGGAACGCAAAGAACGCGAGGCAAACAAGGCTTATTCAGAAGCAGGCCTTTGGCAGCGTTATGGCAAATTCGGCATTAACCTTTACGATGTACCGCGCGAACATATGGGAACCGTAATTTCCAATTTTTATATTGCAAAAGATACGCTGATGCATGCGCAGGTTGCCGACTCTTTAATCCTTGCCGGAACGTCCAACCTCAACATACGCGCCAGCGCCCCTATTAACAAAGGCGTTGACATAACGCTTCAACAAATGTTTTTTAAAGATGTGTTTACCTATTACCGGTTGAAAATCGAAAACACCACCAACGAAGATTTCCTGATGGGTAAAACTTATTTATATTGGTATGATGAAAAACAGAAGCCGATCAAAATGATCAAGAGCAGCTACATTACAAATGTGACACGGTTTCCATTGATCAGGCCCGGCTCCTCGCAAGAAGTTGTTTTCGTAACAAGATCTCCCAATATCATTGATGGCGAAAGCCTCGTATTATATATCGACGAGCGGCGCAAAGAAAAGGGCGGCACCAGTATTGTTATAGAAAGCAGCACTTATATCAACGAACTGAAAAAAGTTCAGCACGATATTAAAACCGTAAAAACAAAAACGCCAGCCGCCGAAGCACCGGCGACGAACAATAAAGGCAGGAAAAAGAAAAGAAAATAGATGTTTCAACTTTGTTCACGATACGGCGCTTTGGCTACTTTTTGGATACCGCTTTGGAGGAAGCTCTGCATCGCCGGCTCTTTGATGTGTTTCACATCGGCGCTTTGCGCACAGCATATCATTACGTTTTGCGGAGAGCCTGTGCCTATCAATCATCAATACGTTCAGGACAAACTGATCAATGTTATTAAAAAGCAGGTCAATGTAGTAAACCTGCCATCGTTGCGGCAGCGCGCCAATTTATACTTGCCGATTGTTGAACGATATCTTGTCGCGTATGGCTTGCATACCGACCTTAAATATCTGCCGATCGTGGAAAGCGGCTTTTTAACCAAAGCAGAATCGGGCGTGGGCGCCAAGGGCATCTGGCAAATTATGCCGGCAACCGCTCGGGGTTACGGTCTGGCTGTGGGCAACGGCATCGACGAGCGGGAAGATTTTGATAAAGCCACCAGAACGGCCTGCACTTTAATAAGAGACAATTATAAAATGCTGATCAGGTTTGTCGGCGGCGCCAACTGGCCGCTTGCGATTGCCGCGTACAATTTCGGTATTGGCAATATCGTTAACAATGTAAAACGCCAGGGTTTCAATTATTTTAACATGAAACTAAACCCCGAAACCGGCTTATATGTGTATAAAATCATCGCTGTTAAAGAGCTGTTCGAATATCCGGAAATTTACAATTCGAAATTTGGTTACAATGTTTTCAATCCCAATGCCGGCAGGAACAAAAAAGTGGATCCGCGGAAAATGGAAGTTGAAAATGATCCCGATTTGTTGAAAGAAATAGAAAAAGAGGTTTTAAAAAATAAAGACAAAGCCCCGCCAAAAATTGTCAGGGAAGAATATATCCTGGCTCATGTGGAAGGCGCTATGAAAAACTTTCAGGATGGCGATATTGTAGACATTGTTTTGGATGAAGATTTAAAAACTCGTAAGTCAGGGCTTTCTTTTAGCGGCTATAAATTTGGGGTGAAAGGCTGGATCATTGACGATCGTGTTTTCTTCGATTTGGGATATGGACATGACGTCACTTTGCTCGACACCAACAAAGAAAAGGGCGTGCCCCTTACCGAACTGCTTTCTGAAAAACGCATCGATGTCCTGCTGAAAAATATTGTTTACGCCAAAGAAAGTACGCCATAATAGCGCTTTTTTTGCCTACTATCGCTGGCGGACGGCGCTTTATCTCATTTAGGCACCTTCATTGAGCCAATAAACGCCTACAAAACGGCAGCTTTCTCAAAACTTAGCCAAAATTAAAACTTTAACCATTTTCTCATTTTTCGTTTTATTAGTTGCAGTAACTTAGCGCCCCCTTTAAATATTATTTTTTTATTAAAGATATCTGATGTATCTTTTTACACTTCTTTTTCACATATTATCCAATTGAATATAATGGCAACAAAAGCAATCCCGAAAAAGACGAGCCGCGCGCCTAAACAAGCAGTAAAGTCCGAGGTTAATCTGGAAGCAGCACTTCAACAACATTTTGGTTTTAAACAGTTCAAGGGAAAACAGGAGGCGATCATTGAATCTTTATTGGCCGGCAACGACACATTCGTCATCATGCCAACAGGAGGCGGGAAGAGTTTATGTTATCAATTGCCCGCCGTGATGCTGCCGGGCGTAGCCATAATCGTGTCTCCGCTTATCGCACTTATGAAAAACCAGGTTGACCTGGTGAGAGGATATAACAGCAACGATGAAGTGGCTCATTTTCTTAATTCTACATTAAACAAAAAAGAAACAAAAGACGTTCACGATGATCTGCTTTCAGGCAAAACTAAATTGCTCTATGTTGCTCCGGAAACCCTGACTAAACAGGAAAATCTTTCTTTTTTCAGCGATTTGAATATTTCTTTTTTTGCGGTTGACGAAGCGCATTGTATCAGCGAATGGGGCCATGATTTCCGGCCAGAATACCGAAGGTTGCGGGAAATGATGGATCAGATCAACGCGAAAGTGCCGGTTATCGCGCTTACCGCTACTGCTACGCCTAAAGTGCAAAGTGATATTGTCAAAAACTTAGACCTCCGCAACCCGAATATTTTTATTTCTTCTTTTAACAGGGAGAACCTCTACTACGAAATTGTCCCCAAGATCAAAAAAAACCAGGCTGAGGAAAGTATCGTTCGCTTCATCAAAGGCATGAAAAACAAAAGCGGCATTATTTATACACTCAACCGCAAAACGACAGAAGAGCTGGCCAGCATTCTGGAAGCGAACGGCATTAAAGCGGTGGCTTATCACGCAGGCCTCGATGCCAAACTGAGGGCCAAGCGGCAGGATGGATTTTTAAGCGAAGATGTCCAGGTTATTGTTGCCACCATCGCTTTTGGAATGGGGATCGACAAACCGGATATCCGCTTTGTGATTCATTATAATATTCCCAAATCGATTGAAAATTATTACCAGGAAACCGGCCGCGCCGGCAGAGATGGCCTGGAAGGAAAATGCGTGCTTTATTATTCGCACAAAGATGTGAGCAAGCTGGAGCACCTGATGCGCGATAAGCCCCTTAGCGAACGCGAGGTTGGCGCGCAGCTCATTAATGAAACAGTGGCTTACGCAGAAAGCGGCGTGTGCCGCAGAAAGGTAATCCTCAGCTATTTTGGCGAGCATTTCCTGGAAGAGAACTGCGGCAGTTGCGACAATTGCCGTCATCCCAAAGAGAAAATCGAAGCCAAGGCAGAAGTGCTGATTGCGTTGAAGGCCTTAAAAGAACTGGATGAAAAATTTGCTACCGATTATGTGGTTAATATTATATCCGGCAAGCTGACGCCCCAGGTAAAAATGTTCCGGCATGAAGGTTTGGCTTCTTTTGGAGCCGGCAAGAAGCAGGACAGCCTTTTCTGGAATTCATTGATAAGACAAATGATCCTTGAAGGTCTTATTAGAAAAGATATAGAAGAATATGGCGTTTTAAAACTGACGGATAAAGGAAAAGATTTTGCGAAGCGGCCCAAGGCTTTTTCTATTGTGCTCAACAATAAGTTTGAAGAAGCGATGGGCGATGACGAAGAGGGAACGGAAAGCGGTGAAGAAGGCCTGACGGCAGATGATAAACTGTTTGATTTGTTGAAGGAACTGAGGCAAAAACAGGCGAAAAAAGTAGGACTTGTTCCCTGGGTGATTTTCTTAGAAACTTCTTTGCAGGATATGGCTACGATGTATCCGACTACATTGCAGGAGTTAGAAAAATGCCAGGGCGTAAGCAATGCCAAGGCACGTCGCTACGGAAAGCCTTTTATCGAACTCATCGCCAATTATGTGGAAGAAAACAATATTGAAAAGCCGGATGATTTTGTGATGAAGAGCGTGGTGAACAAAAGCGGCAACAAGGTTTATATCATTCAACAAACAGATAAGAAGATTCCCATAGAAACGATAGCGAAAAATAAGGGATGGAAAATTTCGGAACTGCTGGAAGAAATGGAAACCATTGCCGCCAGCGGCACGAAGTTAAACCTTGGGTATGCGATTGATGAAATGCTCGATGAAACGGAGCAGGAAGAAATTATTGAATATTTTAAAACCTGCGAAACCTCATCGCTCGATGTGGCACAGAAGGAGCTGTCGGAATTTGATTTTAACTGGGAGCAATTAAAAATAATGCGGATCCGGTTTTTAGCAGAATATGGCATGTAATTGAGGTATCAACATTTTTTTGCCAATTATACACAAATATTGATAAAAACCTCTATTTTTGCAACCCGCTAAAGGATGGTGCGGTAGCTCAGTCGGTAGAGCAAAGGACTGAAAATCCTTGTGTCGCCGGTTCGATCCCGGCCCACACCACAGAAGATGAAGCAGTTACGAATAACAACGTAGCTGCTTTTTTTTTCCGAACACAGATGTGACCAGATCCAAAGTCTCCTCTTTTCTATTCTGTAATGCAATATTTATTTTCTCGTTTGGTGGTAGGAAATAAAGATACTATACAGTGAAATATATAGAGATTATTACGTCATCGATAAAAAGACCCAAAACGAGGCGATTATATATTAAAAATCGACCAATTGATCAAATTGTTGTCGATTTCTGTCTTCTATCGCCCCATATAGACCATCAAAATTTGAATATCACTCGGATTAATTCCTGAAATGCGGCTCGCCTGGCCCAAGGTGCGCGGTTTGATGCGATTAAGCTTTTCCTTCGCTTCATTGCCTAATGAAGCTAACCGGCTGTAGTCAAATTGGTCTGGAATCGCCAGGTTTTCCATTTCGCTCATTCTTGAAACGATTTCGCGCTCTTTTTCAATATACGTATCGTATTTTACCTGGATGGCGGCCTGTTCAACCTCTTCTTTAGAAAAGCGTTGCAGCTGCTGCCTTAAATCAGGCACAACGGTCACCAGTTGCGATAATTCGATATTTGGACGAAGCAGGATTTTTTCGGCTTTTTGCTTCTCGGTAATTTTTGAAGATCCGATCGAAGCCAAAAATCCATTGATGACTTCCGGTTTTACAACCACATTTTTTAAGATGTTTTTTATTTCGGAAACATGCTCGTTCTTTTGCTTTACTGCTGCCATCCGGTCTTCAGTAGCCAATCCTAGTTCATAACTAAGTGGCGTCAGGCGCGCATCAGCATTATCCTGTCTCAATAGCGTTCGATATTCCGCGCGGGATGTAAACATGCGGTATGGTTCTTCAGTTCCTTTATTAATTAAGTCGTCAATTAAAACACCGATATAGGCTTCCGATCTTTTTAATACCAGCGGCTCACGGTTGCTTATTTTCTGATGCGCATTAACGCCGGCCATTAATCCCTGGCAGGCGGCTTCTTCATAACCCGTAGTTCCATTAATCTGGCCCGCAAAAAACAGATGGCTGATTAATTTCGTTTCAAGCGTGTTACTCAACTGCGTTGGCGGGAAATAATCATATTCAATTGCATAGCCAGGCCTAAACAGGCGTACGTTTTCAAAGCCAGGCACCATTTGTAACGCCTTGTATTGCACATCCTCGGGCAACGAAGTCGAAAACCCGTTCACATAAATTTCAACCGTATTGCTGCCTTCCGGTTCTACAAACAGTTGGTGCCGGTCGCGGTCTGCAAAGCGGTTGATCTTGTCTTCAATGCTGGGGCAATACCTCGGGCCAACGCCGTCAATTCTACCGGCAAACATCGGGCTGCGGTCAAACCCCGTTTTAAGGATATCATGTACTTCCGGACTGGTATAAGTTATCCAACAGCAGTTTTGGTTTTGCGCGGCAACTTTTTCTGTATTTTTGAAAGAAAAGCCAACAATTTCTTCATCGCCTTCCTGAATTTCCATCTTTGAATAATCCAAACTTCGGCCATCTACCCTGGGTGGGGTTCCCGTTTTCAAACGATCGCTTTGGAAACCTAACCCCACTAATTGCTCGGTGATACCGCTGGCCGCCTTTTCCGCCACCCGTCCCCCGCCAAACTGTTTTTCCCCAATATGAATAATGCCGTTTAAAAAAGTACCGTTGGTAAGCACCACCGCTTTTGCTTTTATTTCATGCCCGAGCCCTGTTACAACGCCCCGCACCATTTTATCTTTTATGAGCAGCCCCTTTACCATATCCTGGTAAAAATCCAGGTTGGCGGTTTGCTCCAACATTTCCCGCCATTTCAATGCAAATACCATCCGATCGCTTTGCGCCCGCGGGCTCCACATCGCCGGACCCTTCGACCGGTTCAACATCCTGAATTGAATCATGGACAAATCGGTAACAATACCCGAATATCCGCCCATAGCGTCTATTTCTCTTACGATTTGTCCTTTCGCGATGCCACCCATAGCCGGGTTGCAGCTCATTTGAGCGATTGTTTGCATATTCATAGTGACCAGGAGGGTCTTCGATCCCATATTCGCCGCTGCTGCTGCCGCTTCACAACCGGCGTGACCGGCGCCTACCACTATTACATCATATTCTGGAAACATAGGCTGCAAAGTTACGATAAACCGTACGGCTGGTCATAATCGCATTTGGAGAAAATTGTATGCTCTTTACTGATATTTTTCACGTGGAACATTTCACTCCCCATCTCTCATTTTTTTTCACGTGGAACACTAACCAAAGTATGCTTTCAACCACGCTTCCTCCATTGCCCTCATCTTCTTTGTTTCTCTCTCCGTTTTATCCTTGTACCCTAAAAGATGAAGTATACCATGAAAAACTACCCGATGTAACTCCGCTTTATAAGTAGATTTAAGCGTCTTCGCATTGTCCCGCACCCTATCCACGCTTATAAATAAGTCAGAGAGCAAGGCTGTTGCGCCCTTTTTTGAGAGTTCAAAGGTTATAATATCAGTATAGTAATCGTGTTGGAGGTGCGTCCTGTTTATTTCGAGCAAATAATCGTCCGAACAGAATATAATGTTCACCTCTGCTTCCTTCCTGCCTCCCAGGGACAACTGTGCTGCGATAAAAGCCTTCAATCTCTTTCTTTCTAAAAGCCTGGCAGGCTTTTCCTCGTGGAAACTGATCTGATAGTTTTTGATGTCCATCTTCCAAAATTCGTAAACAAATCACAAAGCACAATGCCTTAGCTTTGTAATATGACAAGTGAACTTTTATTATCCGATTTGCAGCCAGGCCAGATCGCTACCATTGTAAAATTTACCACAGAGGAAATTTTCTTAAAATTGATGGAAATGGGCTGCCTCCCCGGCGAACAAATAGAAGTTGTTCAAAAAGCGCTGTTTAACGATCCGATGTCAGTGTCTGTTGCGGGCTACCTGCTTAGCCTTCGAACAGAGGAAGCCAGCCAAATAGTCGTAAATCTCTAAAAAAAGCCGATGAAAATTGGATTATACTTTGGTTCCTTCAATCCTATTCACAACGCTCACCTTATTATTGCCAACCATATTCTGAATGAAGCGCTGGTCGATAAGATTTGGCTGATAGTATCTCCTCATAACCCGCTAAAAGAAACCAGCTCGCTCCTTGATGAAAATGACCGCTATTTCCTGGTTTCGACTGCGGTAGAAGATGATGATCGGCTCAAAGCCTCCAATATTGAGTTTTCGCAGCCTCGCCCATCCTATACAGCCGTAACGTTAGCACATCTTTCCGAAAAATACCCCCAATACGAATTTTCGGTAATTATGGGAAGTGATAGCTTTCAAAACATTCGCCGGTGGAAGAACTTTGATTTCATCCTGAAACACTATAAGGTATTGGTTTATATGCGCCCGGGCTTTGACGTGAAAGATTCCCTCGGTGGCAACGTTCATTTACTTCCGGCGCCGCTACTGGAACTCTCAGCGACAGCTATCAGATCTTTGATCAGGGAAAAAAAATCGCTTCGATATATGTTACCGGATAAAGTAATTGCAGAAATCGAAAAAGCGGGATACTATAAAAAATAGCCGAGGGCAACGCATAAAATTACGATAACAGGCGCGGGCACACGCGTAAAAATCAAAGTGAGCGCCGTGCCTATTACGATACTAATATTGACAAAGCCAATACCAGTGCCGTCAAAAAACCGGATATCCTTTAAAATGTAGAATGTAGATCCCACCATAATCCCTAATACCGTGGCATTGATTCCCTCAAGTGAGCGGTAAATAACTGAGTACTTTTTCAGCCGGTTCCAAATAGGAAAAAAGAATAAAACCAGTAATGCGCTGGGCAAAAAGATGCCGATCGTCCCAATGACGCTACCCGCAATTTGCATCGCGGCTCCCTCATTTCGCAACGCCAACGCGCCGGTATAAGAAGAAATGGAGAACACGGGGCCCGGCACCGCTCTTACAAGACCTATCCCGGTCAACATATCCCTTTTGTCAATCTGGATCGCGTTAGGGTTCCGCTCCTTGACCGCTTCAGGCCTGACGCTGAATTGCTCATACATGATGGGCATTAACACATTTCCACCACCAAATACCAGGCTTCCCATGCGGTAAGAGTTTTCGAAAAGATTGATAGGTTTCCGGTGCTGCCAGTCATTTTTTCTGGCTACCTCACTCAGCACTCCGGCAAAAATGAAAATAATAGCAAACAACCAGATGTTCCACCATTGAATTTTACCGGTGGTTGGCTCCCTTTGCGGAATTCTTTTATTACTTAGGTTTGTAACAACACCACCCAGCACGATAAGTAAGGGAACAAAAAAAGGTTTTCCAAAAAATATAAAGGTGGCGAAAGAAGCCGCCACCGCGATAACCCGGGTAGCCAAATTCTTTACCGAATACGGTAAGTAGCTGACGCAGGCAAAAATCAAAAAGCCGCCCGCCATTGGCACGATAAACTTAAAAATGTCGAAATGCTTCGTGGTTCCTTCAATGTAATGAATCAAAAAGGACAAAGCACACATAATGGTGCAGGCGGGTAACACCCACACTAACAAAGTGAGCAACGCTAACACAGGCCCTCCTCTTTTAAAACCAATCAGTGTCAATGTCTGTGTAGAGGAAGCGCCGGGAAGCAACTGGCAAAAAGCATTATACTCCATCAATTCCTGCTCAGTTACATAGGGCGTCTTTTTTACAAAGGTTTTCATCATCATTGCCAAATGCGCCTGCGGACCGCCAAACGCAGTAAGCCCATGCAGGAACACTAACTTTAAAAATTGTAGATGACGAAGCAGCATGAAGCTGAATAAAATTTGCGATTGACCTTAAAGATAAACTAAAGCGATCAAATGCCTGGGCAGGCCTGCTTATCTAACCGTGATATGAAAACATTTTTCTCGATATTCTTTGATAAAATACAGTTTGCCCTGCTTCTGTAACTGCGTTAACACGCTTTGCAAAGTTTTCTCCAGCTTTGCATTGGGAGCTTTCCGGCGGTTGAATCTTATGTAAGAAATATCAAAGGAACATCCATAGTTGTGCGAACTCAACTTCGTGGTAACGGCATTGCTATTGACCCGGGCCAGCCTTTTTTGATCATAAATTGTTCGGGTGACGGAAGTGACTGTGAAAGTTTTCTTGCCACTTTTTTTGTAGAAATTACTGCCAATCTCCTTCAGTACCTTATATCCTTTTGCCGTTAGATAGGGTTTACTGTGTGTGAGTTTAGCAATGGTGTAGCCCGTTTTTGGGAAAATAATAACCAGCTTTTTTTTACTGACGAGCGATGTTAGATGCGATTGGTTTTTTATGGGCGGAATGCCCGTTCGCTTGGCTGCCACCAAGTGCACATCGTATTTCGTTTGTGCTGAGGAACTTTTCGCATAAATAAATAGACAAATAGAAAGAAGTAAGTATTGCAATACTTTCATCAAAAAATGGTTTTTTGGGGCGAAAAGCGACGCTATTTCTTTTATAAATGTTTGAATATCAACAAATTATATATTCAAACCGCCGCAGGCGCTGATGGTTTGCCCCGTGATATAGCTACTCATATCAGACGCAAGAAATAGGGTAACGTTGGCTATATCTTCAGCTTTTGCAAATTTGTTTAAGGGAATATCGGCCAGGTATTTTTCCGCGCCGGCATTATCGTTTAAATAACTTGTCATATCGGTTTCCACAAATCCGGGCGCGATGGCATTGCACCGAATATTCCTGCTGCCCAGTTCTTTGGCAACACTTTTTGTGAAACCAATAATTCCTGCTTTGCTGGCGGCATAACTCGACTGTCCGGCATTACCCATCATACCAATAACAGAACTCATATTTATAATGGAGCCGGAACGTGCTTTCATCATGGGCTTAATCACCTGCTTGGTCATATAGAAAACACTATTCAGATTAATATTTAAAACATCCTGCCACTGCTCTTCGGTCATTCTTAATAATAAATTATCTTTCGATATGCCCGCGTTGTTTACGCAAATGTCAATCTTTCCAAAATCATTCATTACTTCAGCAACAAAACTCTCACATTGCTGGATATCACCGGCGTTGCTTCTGTAAGCTTTTGCTTTTACACCCAACTCTTTAAGCTTCGCCTCCAGCGTTGTCGCTTTTTCCGCACTTCCCTCACTTACGTAAGTGAAAGCAACATCAGCGCCATGCTCGGCAAATTTGATAGCAATGGCTTCACCAATTCCCCTGGCTGCTCCGGTTACAATAGCTACTTTATTTTCAAGAAGTTTCATGATGATAAATTTATATTTTTAATCGCTTTTTCTGTCAAAGCCTCAAACCGGCCTTTTATTTAACCGATAAATTGTTGACCAACTGCTTTTAAATGTAAAACAACGCGTGGCTGCAAAGTAAAGTATTTATTTTTTTCAATACCTACTATTTAGGTTGAAATGTAGTCCAGCGTTTTTTGATAATTTCATATCTGCAGGATTGGTTTAATATGAATCATCATCCTCAAAATAAACCTATATTGCGCTCATGTCATTACACGATTTTCTTTCTCCGGTTCCCATGGTTGAGATAACGGGCGACGAAACCTTCAGGCCCGGCCAACTGGGCGCTACAATCGATATTTATACAGACACATTTCCGGATATTGACCAGGCAGATATCATCTTCGTCGGATGCGGCGAACAACGCGGCCGCGGTTATCTGGGGAAAACAAGTGATGCGCCCGATCTGATTCGAAAACATTTTTTTTCTCTATTTTATTGGCATGAAAAAATAAAAATGGCCGATATAGGCAACGTTACGCCGGGTGCTACTTATAATGATACGATTGCGGCCTTGCAAACGGTTATTTCCGAATTGACCGAATTGGGAAAAACGGTTGTCGTACTGGGTGGCTCTCACGACCTAACACTGTCACAATATTATGCCAGCAAAAAGGCAGAACAATTAGTCGAAATCACGGCGGTGGATGCCATCGTTGACCTGGATATGGAATCGCCTTTCAGAAGCGACAATTTCTTAATGGAATTATTTACCAGCGAACCCAATTATGTAAAACATTATAACCACATCGGGTTTCAAAGCTATTTATTGCATCCCGGCATGTTGCAAACCCTCGACAAACTGAAATTTGACTTTTTCAGGGTGGGCCATGTGAAAGAAGCTATTAAAGAAATGGAACCAGCTATCCGCAGCAGCCATATCTTTAGTTTTGATATTAATGCGATTGCAAACGCCTACGCGCCGGCGAACCAATTAACACCAAATGGTTTCAACGGAGAAGAAGCCTGCGTACTCATGCAATATGCGGGTATGAGCAGTGCAGTACAAACCATTGGTATTTATGGTTACGATCCGCAACAAGACAAAGAGGAGTTGACTGCCAAACAAATTGCGCACATGCTTTGGTATATGATCGACGGCAAGCATCGCCGTTACAACGAAGCTTCTCTTGAAGATTTGCACCAGTTTAACGAATATCAGATCGCTTTTGCCGAAATTGAAAGCACCTTTTTACAAAGTAAGAAAACAAGCCGCTGGTGGATGCAGCTTCCCGACAAAACATTTATCCCCTGTAGTTATAAAGACTATCAATCGGCAAGCAATAACGAAATTCCCGAACGGTGGTTCAGGGCCCAACAACGATAAAAGTTAATCAGAACTATTTACCATTTTTTAAAAATTAATATTCTGTCATGGAACATATTATTAAAACAGGTATTGCTTCTTACGGAATGAGCGGCAAACTTTTTCATGCGCCTTTTATCCAGGCGCATCCTGGTTTTGAGCTGTCGGCCATTGTTGAACGGCATAAAGACGAATCAAGAGTAAAATATCCTGATTCTAGATTATACCGCTCATTTGAGGAACTTTTAGCCGACGATAGCCTGGAACTGATTATTGTGAACACGCCTGTTCAAACGCATTTCGAATATGCAAAAGCGGCGTTGGAAGCCGGCAAGCATATCGTGGTAGAAAAACCTTTTACGGTAAATGCCGAAGAAGCTAAGGCTTTAGATGAACTTGCAACCGAAAAGCAGCTTCATCTTATTGTCTATCAAAACAGAAGATACGACGGCGATTACAGATCAATAAAAAACATAGTAGAAAACCAATTGCTGGGCAGTTTAAAAGAAGCAGAACTTAGGTATGATAGATATCGCACCGGCCACAGCGGTAAAGCACATAAAGAAGGCGATCAGCCGGGAGCCGGTAATCTGCATGATCTGGGCGCTCATCTGATCGATCAGGCTATTCAGTTATTTGGTTTCCCCGAAGCGGTTTTTGCCGATGTTTTTACGATGCGTGAAAATATGATTGCTAATGATTATTTCGAAGTGATTTTATATTATCCACGCCCTTTCAGAGTCCGTGTTAAAGGAACGGTTTTCGCCCGCGAATCCGTCTACCCTTTTGTATTGCATGGCGAACTTGGTACTTTCATGCAACAACGCTCTGACCTGCAGGAAACCCAGTTGCTGAACGATGTCATCCCTTCGACCAATCCATGGATACCTGCGCCCCAAGGTTTTGACGGCTTACTACATACCCTGGAAAATGGCGAAGTGGTGAGAAAAGAAACCCGCTCAGAAATGGGTAATTATATGGATTTTTATTCGGACGTATATGCAACGATTGTCAATGGGGAAACCAATCCTGT
The DNA here is from genome assembly GCF_039652435.2 of Niabella insulisoli. GTDB lineage: Bacteria > Bacteroidota > Bacteroidia > Chitinophagales > Chitinophagaceae > Niabella > Niabella insulamsoli. The sequence goes on from NZ_CP190246.1 coordinate 4,358,518, forward strand.
TCCGGCTTCTGAAGCTATTTTAACGATGCGAATCCTCGATGCTGCGTTGTTGAGCGCGCGCGAAAAAAGAGTGATTTCCTTATAAATTTTTCATCTCTCAACAAAAAACGAACGCTTCCCAAAGAAGCGTTTTTTTTATATAAACTTTTACTAAAACGATTTTTCTGTATCTTACCCTTTCAAATAATTACCTCTAAATGCCGAGCACTGGCTCGATTAACGATTTTAAATAAACATGCCCATGAAAGTTTTATTGACAGCCCTTTCTCTTGTTTTTTATTTTTTAGTTTATAGCCAGCCTGTCGTAAATCTCGATCAATATAAAAATAACGGCGCTAAGGTTCAGGTCAAAAATCACTTAGTTACAATCGACTGGCCCGCCGGATCCTCATCCCGGGCAAAAATGATGCTCGATCTTCGCAGCGAAAACGCATTGCTTCAGAGCCTGCAAATCGCGAAATCAAATACCTATAAAGAAATTGCAAAAGATCTTGATCCGGTTTTTATTTTGAGAGTTGGAAAAAGAAAACTCGATCCGGCAAGCGGCGGATGGGATATATTTTTTGATAAAGTACCTAATCAGCCCTACACTACCGAGCGTATTGCTTTTAAAAAACAAAAAGCCAGCGTGCATACGGAAGGTGCTTCTACTATAATTAGAATAGACCAGCTCGAGGCCGCGCCCTTTTCCGGTCAACTTCAAATAACGGTTTACAATGGCAGCCCGTTATTTAATATTGCAGCAGTAATGTCGACAGCGCGCGATTCTACCGCTATTCTTTATGACGCGGGGCTTGTTAATAAAAAAGGAAACTGGAAAAATATAGCCTGGTCAAACGTACACGACCAAATGGAATATACGCACCCGGCAACCAACACCCGTAGTATTGACAAGGAAGTAAAATACCGCACCATCATCGGCGCCAGCGAAACGGGCAGCCTGGCTGTTTTTCCGGCGCCGCACCAATATTTTTATCCGCTCGACGAAGCTTTCAATTTAAAATTTACCTGGTATGGAAAAAATTATTTGGATAAAATCCCTGAATTTGGAATAGGCATTCGCCAGGAACCTACCGGCGACCGGCGTTTTGTGCCTTGGTTCAATGCTCCGCCGCATACCGAGCAGCGGTTAAATTTCTTCTGCCTGCTGAGCGATCAATCACCTGACCTGGCGCTGGCTGCGGTTAAAAAATTTACAAATAATGATGCTTATGTTGCGCTGCCCGGATACAAAACCATGGCTTCTCATTTTCATAATGAATTTATTTCTGACGTTGTGCTCGCCGGCAAAAATATCCCTGAAAAACCAGAGTTCGTCGACGTACTTAAAAAAGCAGGATTGGATATTGTGAAGTTGGCAGAATTCCATGGGCCCGGCCATCCTAAAGGCCCGGATTCGCTGCGGTTAGTTGAATTGAAAGCGCTCTTCGACCAAACCAGGCGTTTATCTGATAAAGAGTTTTTGCTGCTGCCCGGCGAAGAAGCGAATAACTTTTATGGTGGCCACTGGCTGGCGTTTTTTCCTAAACCCGTGTACTGGGTGATGTCACGAAAAGAAAATGCTCCTTTTGAAACCAACGACCCGGTGTATGGAAAAGTGTATCGTGTAGGCAACAAAGCCGAAATGTTGCGCCTTTTAGAAAAAGAAAAAGGTTTGGCCTGGGTGGCGCATGCGAGAACCAAAGCGTCAACCGGCTATCCGGATAAATATAAAGACGAAAACTTCTTCAAATCGGATACTTATTTTGGTGCGGCCTGGAAAGCCATTCCCGCTGATCTTTCATGGCCCAACCTGAGCCGGCGTGTGTTACACTTAATGGACGATATGGCGAATTGGGGATATAAAAAATATGCGATCGCTGAATCTGACATATTTACTATTACCGAGCAAAATGAAATGTATGCCCACCTAAACGTGACCTATTTAAAAATGGATCAACTTCCCAAATATGAGCAGGGCTGGCTTCCCGTTTTGGAAACCATGAAAAAAGGCCGCTTTTTTGTTTCCACCGGCGAAGTTTTAATACCTTCTTTTGCTATCAATGGAAAATCATCCGGATCGACGTTGACACTTTCCGGCAATAAAAAAGTCACGATAGAAGCTGACCTGAAATGGACATTCCCATTAAAATTTGCAGAAATTGTTTCGGGTGACGGAGAAAAAGTTTATCGTCAAAAAATAAATTTAGACCATACACAGGCTTTTGGCCAGCAGCACTTTAAATGGCCTGTAGATCTTACTAATAAAAAATGGGTTCGGATAGAAGCCTGGGATATTGCCGCAAACGGCGCTTTCACTCCCATGATCTGGATTCAATAAAAATTATAAACCAGCCTGCTTGCTGATTTCAAGCATTCTGTCAATAGGCTTTTTAGCAGCAAGCCTTAATGATTCGTCCATGATGATATCAGGCAGCTCATACTTCATACAGAGATAAATTTTTTCCAGCGTATTTCTCTTCATGTGCGGACAGTCGTTGCAGGCACAACCATTATCTGGCGGCGCCGGAATAAATTTTTTATCCGGGCTCGACTTTTCCATTTGATGTAAAATACCTGTTTCCGTAGCAACGATAAATTCGGTCGCCTCGTTTTCAATGGTATATTTTAGCAACCCTGTAGTAGAACCAACAAAATCGGCCATTTTTAACACCGCTTCTTCGCATTCCGGGTGCGCGATAAATTTAGCGTTGGGATGTTGTTGTTTTAATTTGGTTATTTTTTCCAGGCTGAAAATTTCATGTACCATGCAGGCGCCGTTCCACAGCAACATATCGCGGTTGGTAACTTTGTTGATATAGGCGCCCAGATTTTTATCTGGAGCAAATATGATTTTCTGCTCCCTGGGGAAACTATCTACGATAATGCGCGCATTACTGCTGGTCACAATAACATCGCTTAGCGCTTTAATACCTGCACTGCAATTGATGTAGCTCACCACCACATGGTCGGGATGCTGCTCTTTAAATTTTTGAAACAGCGGCGGCGGGCAACTATCGCTCAAAGAGCAACCGGCCTTAAAATCAGGAATAACCACCTTTTTTGTGGGATTCAAGATTTTCGCCGTTTCAGCCATAAAATGCACGCCGGCAAACACGATCATGTCGGCGTCGGTCTTTTCGGCTTCCTGCGCCAATCCAAGGCTATCGCCGATGTAATCTGCAATATCCTGAATATCAGCTTCCTGGTAATAATGCGCCAGGATCACAGCGTTCTTTTCTTTTTTCAGCTTCGTGATTTCCTCAAACAGATCAAGGGTCGGATCAATTTCCAAATCCAAAAATCCGTTTGCGTCCAACGCTTGCTTCGCCTCATTTAAAACTGCTGTTTCCATCGTGCATATTTTTTAATCTGGTGCAATGATACAAAGGCAAAGCAAATTTCTTGAAACAAATTTTTGTGCCGCCTCTATTATCCTAATAATAATTATATATATATTTTTTAAATAAAAACCTATTATTATTAGGGATGTGAATTAGTGGATAAACAGTAATTCACAATTACTACAAAATTAAAACTTTATTGTTTTCCACAGTTAAGGGCAGTTAATTAACAATGGCACTGTCCAGTCCTCCTTTATCGCCCTTGGT